>JAUNBJ010000138.1 GCA_030535245.1 Planctomycetia bacterium
AAACCCCACCCTTTCCCAAAACGGTTTGAACCAAAGCAATGATCAATTATCAATTATCAATTATCAATTTAAAGCGGCCCCTGTGTAGCGTTCTCCATAGTGGGTGGGATGCGTAAAGTTTTCTGAATCTGTAAAGTTTTCTAATTATAACGGTTATGACTTGCCGATAAGGAAGGGAGAGAGGTTCCTTCCCGGAGGGAAAGATATGCTTAAAAGAATTAGAAAAATGATCCCTGTGGGGTTGTCGGGCGTCGTGTTTTTATTGGGATACGCGGCGGCTTCCACGGTTTTTGCGGAAAATATCGACCAGGCGTGGGAAATTGCGCTGCGGGAAAGTCGGAAATTGCAGGCGGAGGCGTCCATGACGGCGGCGGCGGTTTCAACGACTTCAGCGGCGCAGGCGGCGCGTTTACCCAAAGTCACGAACGCGACGGCGTACACGGCACTTTCGGATCGTCCCGATTTTAAGGCGACGACGCCGGATATGAATTTAAGCGTTTTTGGGACGCAGGTGACGATTCCGTCCATGACGTTTGCCACGCCGTTGATGGAGAAGGATTTTCTGGTTTCAACGACGCAGGCCTCGGTTCCGTTGTACACGGGGGGAAAGATTTCCAGTCTGGTGGAGCAGGCAGATGCGGCGGCGCGGGCAGCCTCGGCGGGGCAGATTACCGGCGTGCAGGATTTGAAAATCGGCGTGGCGGAGAATTACCTGCTGGTGTTGCGGATTCAGGGGCTTGTGGAAGTGCTTTTGGACACGCAGAAGGCGATCGAAGCCCACGAGAAGATGGCTCAGGACATGTTCAAGCAGGGGTTGGTGACGAAAAACGTGTTGCTGTCCGCCCAGGTGGCGAAGTCCGACATTGATCAGAAAGTGATTCAGGCGAAAAACACACTTCAGGTTGCGGAATCGGCGTACAATCGTTTTTTGTGGCGACCGCTGACGACCCCGGTTCAGTTGGAGCTGGTGCAGATTCCCTCCACGTCGGGCGATTTGGGGCTTTTAACGGAGGCGGCGTTGGCCAACCGTTCGGAGCTTCGCCAGCTTGCGGCCCAGTCGCAGGCGGTGTGGGCCAAGTCGCGGGAGCACCGTTCCGAGCGTCTGCCGATGGTGGGCCTTACGGGGGGATATACGTATGTGCAGAACGAGTATATCACGGAAAACGATTACTGGTCGGCGACGGTCGGCATGGTCTGGTCGCCGATCGACGGTGGCGTGAGCCGTTCCAAGCAGCGTGCCGCAGAGCACAAAGCGACGGCCATCACGAAGATGCTCGACGAAGCGCGATCGGGCGTGGAGTTGCAGGTTCGTAAATGCTGGCTGGAGGAGCAGGATTCGCGGGAGCGGGTCGCCGTAGCAAAAAAAGCGATCGAGCGTTCGGAAGAAAACCTGCGTATGGTGAACCATCAGTTCCAGTCCGGGCTGGTGACGCATACCGAGGTGCTGGATGCCGTGGCCCTGTATACGCAGGCACGGATGAATTATTGCAACGCCGCATACGACGCCATTCTGGCCACGTACCGCTTGCGTCGGGCGACCGGGTCGTTGTAAGCCCGCTCAGGCAGTGGGGTTCGTGAGGTTTCCCGTTACAACCAAAGACGCAGGCGTCCGTCCAGCAGTCCGGGGAGTTTTTTCTCCGTACATTCCCGGATTTTTGCCGCCACGCTTCGGGCGGTAAAGTGCGACGCGATGATGAGCTTGTTTTGGAACCGCTCCCGTCGTTCCACCACGTCGTCGAGATGGATGTGGCCGTATCTGTGGATTTTGGAGCTTTGATGCCGATTCTCCACGAACGACATTTCCATGATCAACACTTCGGCTTCGTAGAAAATGGGGTTGTCGTCCAGCCCTTTCGGATTGGAGTCCCCCAGGTACGCGATTTTGGGAATCTTGATTTCGTAGGTGATTTCGCGTCCGGAATCTTTCAGCGCTTTGATTTCGTGTCCGGAGAGCGTGGCCAGTTCGGGGAGCAGTTTTTTCCGCCGATGATACACCACGTATCCCAGCGACGGCACCCGGTGCGTCGTGCCGAGGGCTTCGACCACAAGTTCCCGTGAAAAGTCGAACGACTCGCCCGCTTTCAGGCCGCAAAGTTCGCATGGCAACCGACCGCCGTCCAGAATCGTCCAGGCCCGGAGCAGTTTGGCCACGGCATCCACGCATTTTTCCGGCATGTAAATCGTCGGGGGTTCCATTTTCATCATCCGCCGTCGGGCCAGGTAACTGGGGAGCATGGCCATGTGGTCGAGGTGCGTGTGCGAGAGGAACCAGTTGGCCGTCCCCATAAATTCCCACGGCTGCGCCCCCAGGTCGAAACCGAGGTGATATTCCGGAATACGCCAAAAAGTCTGCACCGCCGCGCGGGAATAGCCTTCGATGGTCAGGTCGTTGTACGTCAACTGTTTATAATAAATGTCCCGCACGATTGTTTCCTTATGAGTTTTCCGAGATCGCTTCCATGGGGTGTCGGAGCGATTCCATTTCGTTTCCCGCCGCGTCGGGCAAGGCACATTGCCAGCCGTCGCCCGGACGCAGCCAAATTTCCCCGAACAGGCAGTGCTGCTCGACGGTTACGCGATAATTTCGCACCAGTTCCAACGACGCCAGGAACATGCCGACCATGGCCGTTTTGTGCATCCCCGGTTTGAACAGCTCGGAGAACGTCGTGACGCCGTTTTCCTCCAACCGTTGCTGGATACGCTGCATGTGGGTGTGGATCGGCGTTTCGTCGTAAATAATGCTTGTCGGCAGGTTCGGTCGGGCTTCCTGAATGATGCGTCCAAAAGCACTGACCAAATCCCACAGCTCGACTTCCTGAATCGGCTCCTCGGCCAAATCGCGTTCCCTGGGGGGGCAGTCGTTCGACAGCCGGGCGTAGTTCTGTTGCCAGCGTCGCCCCCGCTCCTCCAGAAGTGCCGAAGCGTCGCGGTACTTTTTGTAACTCAAAAGCTGCCGCACCAGATCGGGCTGCGGGGCTTCTTCTTCCTCCTCGGTCTCCTCCGGATTGGGGAGCACTTCGGAAGATTTCAACTCCAAAAGCCAGCTTGCCGTGGCGATAAATTCCCCAACCTCGTTGCAGTCGATGAATTCGAGAACGTCGATGAAGCGGGTATACTGCTCGATGATTTCGCTGATGGAGATTTCCGTCACCTGAAGTTCATGATTCCGGATAACGTACAACAAAAGATCGACAGGGCCGCTGAAAAGGGTTCCCAGCGTGAGTTTAAATGGCATGCTCATGGACGGTATCATAGCTTTTTTCGGCACGTTTGGCAAGGGGGAAAGAGGGGGGAATGGTTAATGAAATAATGGTTAATGGTTAATGGTTAATTATTTCGATTCCATCCTTTTTTGTGGAGAGGAGAGCAACCTCTTACCCAAAGAAAACAGTACGACCATTAACCATTAACCATTATTGAATTATTTCCCCCGCCCCCTTTCCCAAACAAAACGGGTCGTGTAGAATGGAGGGGATGTGTTTTTTCCCTCCCTTCCAATCCAACTTTCAAAGGAGATTTCCATGACACCGAATCGACGTGATGTATTACGGCTGGGGCTGGGTGCTCTGGCGGCGGCTTCCGTTCCCCAGCACCTGTTTGCGGCGGAGGCTAAAAAAATCCCGCTCTTTTTGCAGATGTACAGTGTTCGTAAAACTTTCCAGGCCGAACCGGAACGTGTGATGGCGGCAGTGGCGGCGATGGGTTACGACGGCGTGGAGTATGTGCAGCCGCGTGATGTGCGTAAATTGCGGAAAATGCAGGACGACAACGGCCTGAAATGCAACGGTTCCCACCTGAGTGTCGGCGACATCATCGACCCGGAAAAATTCAAGCAAACGATTGAGAACCACCATATCCTCGGCGGCAAATTCATGATTTGCAGTTGGATGGACATGAAATCGAAGGAAGTCTGCATCGAAAACGCGAAAAAGTTCTCCGAAGCGGCAGAGCTGGCGGCCAAGGAGGGGTTGTTCGTCGGTTATCATGCCCACGGCCATGATTTCCAGAAAATGGACGGCGACCTGACCGCGTGGGAAGTTTTTGCCGACAACAGCACCCCTGCCGTGCTGCTCCAGATGGATACAAGCAACTGTACCGACGACCCGTATCGCCTGGTCGCGAAGTATCCCGGACGTGGAAAAACCATCCACCTCAAGGAAACCGGAAACAAGATCATGGGCGATGGAACCATCGACTGGAAACGGTTCTGGAACATCTGCGAAACGGTCGGCGGCGTTCAGACGTACACCATCGAATACGAGTCGTCGGACGATCCCGAAGGGGGCTGCGCGAAGTGTGCAAAATACTATCGTGCCCACCATGGTTAAGAAGCGTTAAGAAGCATTGAGAAACCGCGTTTGAAACAACCCTCCCCATTTTTTATCTGGAAAAAGCCATGTTTAAGAAAATCATGTTTTTCGTAACCCTGTTCGCGGGGTTGGTCGGTACGTCGTTTGCCCAAATTCCTGAAAGCTGGCAACAAGAATGGGACGCTCCCGGTGCCGATTGCCGTCCGTTGCAAATCATTCATGGTTACTACGGTGTCAACAAGGCAAAGTGGGCGCACCCGTACCTCGCGTTCGGACACTTCGACGGAAAAACGATTGCCGAGGGGATGGCGTTTCTGAAAAACGACTGCGGGCTGGGGGGCGTCGTCTGCAACGTTTCGTCGTGGAATTACCTTCAGGACGACGAGGAATGGGCCCATTTCGTCGAAGCGGTTCGGCAGGCGAAAGCGAATGGACTGCGTGTCTGGATTTACGACGAGGATCGCTATCCCAGTCTCGCGGCGGGGGGATTGGTGCTGAAGGAAAACCCCCGTCTGGAGGCGAAAGAGCTGGTTTACGACCCCACGCAGGAAAATCCGTTCACCGTCCGCGACTGTTTCGAGTTCACCCACGCCAGCAACAATTTCGCGTACATTCGCCGGTATCCGAGTATGCCCAACCCCGACGCATGCCGGGCATTTCTCCGCCTGACGCATGAAAATTATAAAAAACATCTGGGGCCGGAGCTGTTCGATTACGTGGAAGCGTTTTTCACCGACGAACCCTCCACCAATGCCGTCTGCACCGGGCTGCTCTTGAAAAAAGTCCGTGATGGAGTCCGTACCATCGACACGGTGGATCCCCAGAAAAAGATACTCCCGCAAGTGATCTGGGAGGACGATTTCCCCGAAATTTATCGGCAGAAATATGGTGAGGATTTGCTGGCATGTCGCCAAAGCCTCTTTACCGGCGACACGCCGCACGACCGCAAAGTCCGACGCCAGTTCTGGAGCATGGTAGCGCAGCGCTGCATCGAGACGTACTACGGAGCCATTCGGGACTGGTGCGTAGCCAACGGAAAAGCGTCGTCCGGCCACACGCTCTGGGAGGAATCGCTCTTTGCCCACGTCCCGCTCGACGGCGACAAGCTGGCCGTCCTGCGAACATTGAACATTCCTGGCATGGATTTTCTCAACTCCGATCCTGAAGCGGCAATCCATCAAGGCTGGCGGGCTGCCACCATGTCGGCATCGGCATCGGCCCTGACCGGGGAGCGTCGCTCGTTCTCCGAAATCAGCGATATTAACACCTACTTCAACGGCAAACCCCGTGCCACGGCCCCCATGATGTGTGCCGCCGCCGCATGGCAGGCCGCGTTCGGAATCACCGAGTTCACCCTCTATTACCAGATTACCGACCGTACCCCCGCCGACTACCGGCAGTATTGCGACTTCGTTGGACGCGTCAACGCCATCCTCCGGAAAGCCCAATTTACCAAAGATGTGGTCGTGCTCTACCCCATTCGGAACCTTCAGGAAAACTACATCCCGCAAGGCCAGACCCTCACCCTGAAGGTCTGTACCGACACCATGCGTAAAATTTGTGATTCGTACAACGCCATTGGGAAGAAACTGGTGCAGTCGCAAACCCCCTTCCTGCTGGCCGAGGAAACCGACTTTCCCGCCCTGCTCGCCGGCAAGCTCGGTGGACTGAATCGCCCACGGGTGGTGATCCTCCCCGACGGCTGCGACCTGCTCCCCGAATCGCAGAAAATCCTCGACGCGTTCGTCCAGTCCGGGGGGAAGGTGTTTTACGGCGACTACACCCCCGAATCGGTACTCACCCCCGCCAACGAGAAAATCATCCGTGGAACGTTTCTCCGCGACGGGCACCCTGTGCAGATTCTGGTGAACGTCTCCAACACGGACGTTTTCACCGGCACGCTTGCAATTTCCGGAACCACCTGCACCCTGCTGGATCCCGCTACCGGCACCCAGCAAAAAGCCGACGCCCCCAACGGACGCCTCCCCCTGACACTCCAGCCATGGCAAACGCTGCTGATCGTGGAGTAACTCAGCCGGCACGCAGCAGATACCGATTCGCTATGGTAATTCCGCTGATGATGGCGCCAATAATCCCTACCATTCCCTGGTCGGTTCCGCAAATATAAAGATTTTTGTAGGGGGTCGTCCCCGCATAGTTTTTCCGCGGCGCGCCGTAAATCGCGCCGTTTTCATGCCCTGTAAAACGAAACACCGTCTTGGGCGTGAACATGTCCGAATCGATCACCGACGACCGAAAATCCGGAATGTACCGTGCCGCCGTCGCCGTGATTTCGTCGTACCACCGGAGCTTGGCAAGCTGATAATCGCTCGGCGAAAGCGTGCTCCAATAATCATAATTGGCCAGCGTCGTGATCCGAACCATCCCCTCATCCAAAGGACGCTCGTAATTGAAATTGTTCGGCGAACAGATCACCCCGCTCCGCAAATCGCACGGGTGCTCTGGACGCCGGTAATCAAACGTCGGCGAATTGTTGAAAAACACGATCGTCGCGTCGTGCCCCAACTGACGCGGTTGACGATCCAGCACCGAAATCGTCTCCACAAACCCCAGCTCCCCAGGATTCGTGTCTGCCGGATTCTCCATGCCGCACAGCTTCAACGTCTCTCGCTGCCCCGCCGACGAAACCACATTTTTCGCCTCCAGCGTCGTGCCGTCCTCCAGCTCCACGCCATTGGCCACACCGTCCGGCCCCGTCCGTATCCGACGTACCCCCGTCTTTAACCGCAACTCCCCCCCCGCATCCTGATAATGCTTCAAAAGCACCTTCAACAACGGCCGCACCCCCGCCCACGGTCGTGCAAATCCCTCCAGGAAAATCGACCGGAACATGATGCTGAACTGATTGAAATCCATATCCCCCGGCCGCGCACTGCCATAATACATCAACGGACAGAAAATCATCTCCACCAGAAGCGGATCACGCAAATATTCCCCCACCACCCGACGCGCCGACACATCCACCGGATACGACCCCATGTCGTTGTAATCGACCAACGCCTCCGTGAGCTTCCGCAATCCGTCCACTTCCCTGGGAAAATGCCGGCGGACTTCCGACTCGAAATACGCGAAATCGTTTGTGAACCGAAGCGCAATCCCCGGAAAATCTATCCGCGACCCCAACTGCGGAATCAGCCCCAACTCGTCCCACGTGAGCCGAAGCTGCCGCAACATCCGATTCATCGGCCCGCGCTTGCCCCCTCTTGGAACAAAATTCGTCACCGCATGAAGCCCCACGTCGTGATTCCGCCCGTTCAGACGATAAAAAGAATTCAACCCACCCACCAACGAATGCTTTTCCAGAATGCAGACTTTCTGCCCGTAGTGCGCAAGACGGCACCCCGCGGACAATCCCGACATTCCCGCTCCAATGATGAGTGTATCGTACATGACAGTCCCCGTTTTTTACAGGTTGGCCATCAGCGGTTCCAAATAATCCACCGTCGAATTCATGCTGGCCAACGCCGGATAATCCGCCTCCGGAACACTCACGTTGTACCGCCGACGAAGCTCCATCACGATATCCAGAAAATCCATGCTGTCCAGCTCCATCTGCTCGCGGAACGACACGTCGTCCTTCAAATCGCTGATGTCCTCGTCCGGAGCAATGTCACTCAAAATATCCGCAACCGCCTGACGTATTTCCTGCCTGGTCATTAAAAAACCTCACAATAAAACAATGAACAATGAACAATGAACAGTCAATCATTAACCATTAACCATTATACTGCGTTTCGTATCGTTTCACGATCAGTACCGCATTGATGCCGAGCATTCCGAAGGAATTGTTCAGCAGATACCGGACTCGATCCAGCCGACGCGGCTCTCCCATCACTAAATTGGGAAGTGCACACTCCGGATCCAAATCGTCCAAATTCAAACATGCGTGGCAAAAACCATCCTCAAACGCCGGTAAATTGCCCGCCAACTCCAACGCCCCCGACGCCCCCATCGCATGACCAATAAAACCCTTGGTCGTGTTGAAGTACGTCTGCGGACAATCCTGAAACACAAGCCGCAACCCCACACACTCCTGCGAATCGCCACTGTGCGTGCCCGTTGCATGAAGATTCACGATGTCTATCTCCGACGCCTCAATCCCCGCCTTCGTCAACGCCTGACGCACACACTCCGCCTGACGTTCCGGATTCGGCAGCACAAAATCGGTCGCGTCGCTGTTGACCCCATAGCCCGCAATCTCTCCGTAAATTTTCGCCCCACGCGCAAGCGCACTCTCCAGCCGCTCCAGAGCGTAAACACACCCCCCTTCGGAAACCACAATCCCATTCCGCGCTGTGTCCAACGGACGGCATGCCTTCAACGGATCGCCCCCCTTGGCCAACGCCCCCTGATTGTTAAACGCAGCAAAAATGCCAAACGTGTGGATGCTTTCCGACACCCCACCGGCCAACGCGAAATCCACCTCGCCCAGCCGCAACATCTGAAGCCCCTGAATCAACCCCATGTTCCCCGCCGCACATGCCGCACCAATGCAGTAATGTGGCCCGGTAATCTTCATGTTCAGCGTGATTTCCCCCGCCGGATTGTTCGCCACCGTCCGCGGATTGTGATGATGCGTCCAGATTCCCGTATCGTAATTATGCTGGCTGATGACATAAACTTCGTTTTCCGTCTCGACGTTGCCATGCTCGGTTGTGCCGATGTAAACCCCCACACGGCTTTTGTCCACGCACGCCCAGTCGATTCCACTATCCACAACCGCTTCGTTCGCGCAGTAAATCCCAATACTTCCCGCCCGCGTTCCACGTCGCACTTCTTTGCGAGTCTGGTACTTCAGTGGATCGTAATTGCAAATTCCCGCAAACGTTTTACCAAAATAGCGAATCTCGTAGTCCTGAATCCCGCCGCGACCTTCCAGCAAAGCCCGCCGCATGTCGGCGTACGTGTCCCCAATCGGAGAGGTCAGCCCCACACCCGTAATAACGATTCGATCCCGATTTTCCACGTATTCCCCTTTCAACAAGTCGTCAAAATAAATTTGGATTACAGTATAGCATAAAACCCCCTCCACGACAAGGGGCGGATTTTTCGCAAAATTACCCGGAAATAATGGTTAATGGTTAATGGTTAA
>JAUNBJ010000231.1 GCA_030535245.1 Planctomycetia bacterium
CCTCTCAAACTCTCCTTCAAAAAACTTTCAGTGCGCTCACTACGTTCGCTATATTGTTTATTTTCTTTTTATACTATTTATAATATGGATGCAGCACTATTACCGTCAGGAAGAATAACCCGCACCAGCTCGGGTGGGCGACGCGTGAAACTCAATACTCGCGTTGTCCCCCCAGCGGGGAACGCTCCTCGTGATTGACGATCAACCACTTTCCCTCCCGCTTTTCAAAGTAAACCACCATTTTGCAGGCGTAACGATCCATCCCCACCAGTTTTCCCTTGTCGTTGAACCGGACGGTTCCAAAGAATTCTGCCGTGGCGGTTGGAGGCACCGTCAATTCATTAACCGAAATTTGCAAATCGTTCGCCTTGGCACGGGTGATCGTGAAATTCGCAAACGCCCATTCTACCCGGGCACGCGTCCGGTGGGCCAACGTGGGTTTCAATATCTTCATGATCCGGTCGGCATCGTTGGCTTCCAACGCCGCAATCCCTTCATCCACAACCGCCGTGATCTCCTCCCGTGGCGTCACGACCATCGCGTCGTAAAGAAAAAACAGCCCCGGCACAAGCACGACCGGCACCATCCCCCAAAGCCACCCACGATGAGGCGTAATCACGTACGCGGCAATCAAAAACCCCCATGCCAAAATTCCAACAATCAGCATAGGAAACGGGTTTTCCAGCAAACTTTCCATCGTTGTTCATTCCTCCCCGGTCGTCTCAAGGGGAAGATAAACCCCATCAGACGTCACCTCAATTTCCCTCTGTGTCAACGCTTCCCAGGGAACGCGTACCCAGCGGCAAACATGCTCCAGCGTCTTGTCAAGCCGTGAAAACTGAAGAATGTCCCGCACCGCCGCCGCGTCGGAAAGCAGAAATTGCGCCGAAACCGGCTTCCCCAAACACGCCACCCCCCCGACACCCGCATCCCAGCCCACCGTCGCTTCTTCCGGCATCTCCAGCCCAATCTGTTGGTACTGCTCGGCAAAATAACGCTGGAACAGAGAAAACGACAGGAAAATCCTGCGACGCGATACCGAAACGAATCCCTCATCGACCCCACACGCAGGGCCAACCTTCCCCCGTTCGGTACGCCGCGGCCGAAAACAAACCGTCATCGCATCCGCATTCCACGTCCAAAGCACCGCGTCCGGAATCTGCGTGATTTCCTCACATCGCAGCCCCCAAAGCGTCGTCTCCAAAAGCGGCAGCAAATGTTCTTCCGGCCGCAACTCAAAATCCTCGTACCGCCCATGGGCCGAATAGTGCAGCAACAATGGCTGCGTCCCGTCACTGTTGAGCGCCCGCAAGTCGAACACGATCGGTTCCAGTTGCAGGTTCTGAAGATACTCCGGCATCAAAACCGACGCCATGTACGTCGCGATCTGCTCCGGTAAAATTTCCGTGATAAATACAAACATGACCACCACCTTCGATGTTCCATCGGAACCCTTCCACACCCTCGCACCCTTCCCCCTGTTCTCGAATCATTCTACCATTTCCGGCCAATCGTGAACAGGGGCCGCATTGGGGAAACTCTAACGCAACGAATTGATAATTGATGGTTGATGGTTAATGGTTAATGTGCAAGCAAAAGGTGACCGGGCAAGTGGAAAATTTTTGTCATCGGGTGGTCA
>JAUNBJ010000016.1 GCA_030535245.1 Planctomycetia bacterium
ACGCCCACCCCTCCGTAGACATTGCCACAATTTATAAGAAGGACGCAACACTAGCCTCAAAATAGGGGGGGGGGTGATTTGGGCAAAATTTGCCAAAAAAAGTGAAAATATTTTTCAAAAGCAGTCTATTGCATTATTTTTCATAGTGAAACTCGGCGAAAGAGGAACCATTTTTATCCGTACGGTTACTGTCCGAATTTCTGTTTTTGAAAAGATGTGCGTAATCCGCAAGGAGCGGGACGAGTTGTCACTTTTGTTGCCGGAAATTTTGAGGATATCCCCGGCATCGTGGTGGCCTTCCAATCTGGGCTGCGAATTTGGGCAAAATGCAGCAAATCGGTGCACATGCGCAGTTCGTGTCGGCCTTTAGGCCGTTCACACGGTTCGAAGCGAGACCTAAAGGTCGACGCTAACGACAGTGCCTACTAAATTCGATGACATCGATATCAAGACAAATTGGAATCCCCCCTTGACAATTTGCGTGAATCCATTACACTATGCGTATTCCTTTTGGAAAGTGGCAGTGTAGCTCAGTTGGTAGAGCAGCGGGGTCATAATCCGCGGGTCGGGGGTTCGAGTCCCTCCGCTGCTAGGTGTCCGGTTTGCGTCAAAATGCAAGCCGGTTTTTTTATGCACATAAACGCCGTATTTACAGCCTTTGGCGACGATTCCTTCTCTGAACGATTCCGCAGGTTGTACCACGAGTTCCGTCAGCATTCCCCAACCACTCGAATTGCCAGCTTTTCCGTCTTAACACCGGTGGTTGTGCGACGACGGCAACCACAGTAGAAAGCATTCGGAAAACGTAACCGGAGAGAACCCAATGAATTACAAATGCAAAGTAACCGTTATCGACAAAAAGTGCTATCCGGATTTGCAGGAACAATACCTTGCCAATCCGAAATCCGGTGTTTGTCCCATGTTTGAGGTGGGGCAGGAGTTTGTCTTTGACGGTGCAAGCTACCAGACAATGAACGGAGGAAAATTCTGTATGGAAGCCTACGATGCAATCCACCGCTATATCTATGCCGCGTTGCAAGGTGGTTCTATTATGCGTGGCTGGACAAACGATGAGAAAATAATGATTGCCTGCTGCAATGACGGCACACGTCCTGTTCTATTCAAAATTGAGCGTCTTGATATAGCGGAAGAATAAATCAACGAGGCTCTCCAGGCGACCCGCCGCCTTCCGTTCAGGATTTCCGAAATAGCGTCATCAAGAGCCGGTTTGGGGCCGTGAATAAGGGGAGGAAGCCGTAGTCGCTCCCGGTCGTACCGGGTTGGGGGAGGTTAACTTTGCGTCTCTTTGCTTGACAACGCGACGCATCCATGGTACAATAAATCCTGTATCAAACGTCCTGTAAGGGATACGGACGACCACGGAACCTGCCTGTTTTTCTTAAGGAGAAAACGATGAAACGACGTGATTTTTTGAAAGGGAGTGCGGCGGCAACGCTTGCGGCGATGTTTGCGGAAAACTCTACCTGGGCGGCAAAGGAGCAATGGTCGGAATTTAAGCCGTATCCCATCCAGCAAATTACCACCGGGCCGCTGGAGCATTGGGGGGCGTATTACGATCAACTGCATTTCGACCCGACCGGCCGATACGTCGTCAGCCAGGAAGTGAGTTTTCACGACGCAGAACCAACCGGCAAGGAGAAAATCCGCGTCGGGTTGGTAGATTTGCAGGACGGCAACCGTTGGATTCCTCTGGGCACCTCAACGGCCTGGGCGTGGCAGCTTGGAAGCATGATCCAGTGGATTCCCGGAACCGACGATGCTCCGGAAATCGTGTGGAACGACAGCGATGGGGAAAAATTCATTTCCCATGTTCACTGCCCGACGACCGGAAAAACACGGACGCTTCCCAATCCGGTGTTTGCGCTGAGTCCGGACGGAACGTACGCGGTGTTCCCCGATTTTGTCCGGTTGGCCGACACGCGTCCCGGTTATGGGTATCCTGGATGGGTCGATAAAAACAAAGACGTTGATATGCCGGACGACGCGGGACTTTGGAAGATGGATTTGAAAACCGGCGAAACGAAGTTGCTTTTCTCGTTCGCGCAGGTGGCCAGGACGGGCGAAAACGGCCATGCCGAACCGGGCTGGAAGCATTGGTTCAATCACCTGATCGTGGCACCGGGAAGCCAGCGTTTTCTGTTTTTGCACCGCTGCACCAACGGCAAGGGGTGGTTCACCCGCCTGATGACCGCCAATGCCGACGGCACGGGACTGTTTCCTCTGAATACCTCGGGGGCTACCTCGCACCTGCAATGGCGCGATTCCACGCACATTCTGGCGTACACGAAATGGCTGCCGTTCGGGGATCAATGGGGTTTCACGCTCATGGAGGATCAGACCACGAATGCCGAAAAAGTAGGCTGGGAACAGATGAACCTGTTCGGCGACGGGCACTGTGCGTACGTTCCAAACACGAATAACGAGTGGGTTCTGAACGACACGTATCCGAAATACGGCGGTTTCCAAATGCTCTACCTGTTCCATGTGCCGACTTCGACACGGGTCGAGTTGGGCAAATTCAGGCATGCTGCCGGGTTCAACGGTCCGGGACGCGTCGATTTGCACCCGAACTGCTCGCGAGATGGAAAATGGGTGCTGTTCGATTCCTGCATGTCCGGCCAACGGCAGCAGTATCTTCTGGATATTTCCAGGATTATCGGGAAATAGTGGTTTGGCAAATGGATAATGGATAATTCCTTTTGTTCAAGCCGTTTTTTGAAAGGTAATATGGTAAGATGTATCCACTGGATGACACCATCACCGCCTGTGCCTCGGCGCGAAATGTGGGGGGGACGCGAGGGATCGTTCGGCTGAGCGGCCCGCGGGCGTGGGACGTTCTTCCATTTCAAAAACCGGGGCGTCATGAGGGATCCCTGCGGCTGGAGACATACGAAATTCCTGTGGAGTGCTACCTCTGGCCGGAGGGGAAAAGCTACACGGGCCAAAGGGCGGCGGAAATCCACACCCTCGGCTGCCTGCCGACGCTTGACGCTCTCGTCGCCTCTTTTTGCCAAAGGGGGATTCGCCTTGCGGGGCCGGGGGAGTTTACGTTGCGGGCGTTTTTATCCGGCCGGCTCGACTTGACGCAGGCGGAAGCGGTCCTTGGAGTGATCGACGCCACCGATGAGAAAAAGCTGGACGTCGCCCTTTCCCAGCTTGCCGGGGGGTTGGCTCGTCCGCTGCACACGCTGCGGGATCAGCTTTTTGAGCTTTTAGGGCACCTCGAAGCTGGCTTCGACTTTGCCGACGAGGATATTACGTTCATCACGCCGGAGGAAATCGGTTCCCGGCTGACGGCGGCCCTGCGGATTGTGAACGAAACGCTTGCGAAAATGCGGGGGCGGAGCGACGCCCAAACGCTTCCCAACGTGGTGCTGTACGGGTTCCCGAATATCGGAAAAAGCCAGCTTTTCAACGCCCTTTCAGGACGTGGCGACGCGATTGTTTTCGATCGTCCTGGAACGACGCGGGACTATGTTTCCGTCGATTGGCGGGCAGGGGACATTCCCTGTCGTCTGGTCGATACGGCGGGGGATTCCCAGCATACGGAATCGGAATTTTTCGCCCAAAATGCGCAGGAACGTGCCCGAGAACAGTACCGGCGGGCCGATTTGCGGATTCTCTGTTTCGACGCTGCCGCTCCACGGGAGTTACCGGTTCCGGGGGAAAACGAGCTATGCGTCTGGACGCGGTGTGATTTGGCCACTCCGCCGCCGGGGAATCTGCGTACCAGTGCCGTGACGAGGGAGGGGCTGAGTGCGTTGGAGCTGGCGATTCAGGAAAAACTTCGGGGGCTTGTCGGGGGGGAGTCCGACGTGGTAGCCAGCACGCAATCCCGCTGCCGCGAGTCGCTTCGTCTGGCGAAGGAAGCGCTTGTGCGGGCCGAGAAACTGGTCGGCTTTGCGTATCAGGAGCTTTTGGCTGCCGAAATTCGCGACGCACTCAATCAGCTTGGGCTGGTGGTCGGGGCGATTTACACGGAGGATTTGCTCGATTCGGTTTTCTCGCGATTCTGCGTGGGAAAATGATTGGGGGGATTTTGAAAATTTCCAAACGGGCATGGCAAACCTTCCTGCCAATCCGCTCTCCTGCGTTGCATAGAAAATTGGACACTTAAATTTCAATGGGGGGAAATTCCTGGAAACGCGCAAGGCAGTGCTGAAAATGGGATCCTGTCCAAATTTTATGAAATTTTTGAAAAAAACACTTGACAAACGGGAGAGGGTGGATTAAAATGGGAGGGATGTGGAATTGGTGAGAAGTGCCTTTTCCCGAAAATTGTTGTTTCAGGTTCCCAGGTATCGAGAGGAGTAAACGATGAAAAAAATATGCCGTTGGCTATTTTGCGTCTCTGCCGTGTTAAGTTGCGCAGGGGGGGGGGGATAGGAAGTTATTCTTTTGGCTACGACTACGACTACACGTGGCAGGGGGGTGGTTCCGACGCTCAATTGACGACCGGAGCTAACTGGGTAGGAGGCACATCTCCTTTCATCATCACCACGAATCAAAACAATCGGTTGTTATCTGCGAAGAAATGCTGGATTCCGTCAGGTCAGGAGGCTTGGTCCAACGGGATTGTGATGAGTAGTGGCGGTTCTATTTATCTGGACGGAACGCTGCGATTGGACGAGACGACCTCTGCCGGGTATTCTACAACGTATGGTCTTTGGCTTGATTCAGGTGCCAAGGTGATTCAATCGGAGGAGGGAACCGGAGAACTGATTGTCGTGCCGAACGGCAGTAGCATGAATCAGGTAACGTTGCGTAACGGCAATTCTCAGTTGGTTTTTCGTCGCGGGAAAATAGAGACACCGTGGTTCACCGTAGCGGGCGATAATGAGGCGGGTAATGAGGAGCTATTCCAACAGTATGGCGGAACCGTTAAGGCGACTTCGTTCTATGTGGGAAATAACGGAACGGGAACTTTCGAGCAATACGGCGGCACGACGACCGCCACCACCGCGTATTTCGGTTCCGGGAGAGATCGGAACAACACTTCCCGCACAGGAACGGGAACGATCCATCTTTACGGTGGCTCTTTCACCACCACGAATCTTCGTGGAAACGTCGATACGAATACCGAGGTTTTTCTCCATGTTGGCGGAACGTCGTACGGATCGCTGAACATTACGGGCAATTCCAACTATACCGGAAACATTTCCGCAGGATTGACGAACGGGTTCGTTTCATGGCAGGGGGTGGAAGACCTGGCTACCGTGAAATTCCTTAACAATACCGGAACCACGGACGGGAACGAAATCATCTCCGTCAGCGAATTGTTTACGGCGGATAATCAGACAATCACTCTCAACTCGGACAAGGATTTGGGCACGTATTCCGTCGGTTCCCAAGCACGGACGTGGGCCGATTCCCAGACGGGATTTATCGATATTCTGGGCACCAGCGACCCGTATACCCTGACACTTTTCGTAACGGGTGTGGAGGATATGGTCGATTTTCTGGCGTGGCTGAATGAAGATGCGGAAGGGGCAACCGCAAGCGCAACCGGCAACGACGCGGTTTTGTTCTCCACGTTTGCACATAATCTGAATCAGACGTTTCTCTTCGATTTTACCTCCTACACGGGGAGTGACGTTTACGCCATCGGCCTGGAAGGGAATTCCGTTCCGGAACCGGCATCCTGGGTTCTGCTTCTCGTGGGATTAGGATTTTGGGGATGGAAAAAGGGGAGAAAAAAGGGATGAAACCTGCGTTTTTAAGGGAGGAATCGCGATCGCCTGTAAAACCGAAGATGTTGCCACCGGCAGGCGCTATGGGGCGTATCGGTTTTACTTTAGTGGAACTGCTGGTGGTGATTGCGATTATCGGAATGCTGGTGGGGCTGTTGCTCCCCGCCGTTCAGCAGGCACGGGAAGCCGCCCGGCAAATGCAGTGTTCCAACAACCTGAAACAGATGGGGCTGGCGGCGGCGAATCTGGAAACCCAGTGCGGCTCGCTGCCGTCGGGGGGCTGGGGAGTGGGCTACGTTGGCGACGCGGATCTCGGTTTTGGACTTTCTCAACCCGGAGGTTGGGCCTATTCGCTCCTCCCCTTTTTGGAGCAGCAGGCGCTCTGGAACCTGGGTGGAGATGGGGAAATTGAACCGAACGACACGCAGGAAAATGGCGCGGCTACCCGTGCCCAAACCGCCGTGACGATTTTTTCCTGCCCCTCCAGACGACCACCCATTCTCTACCCCTACACCGGAAACAAACTGCTCAATCAGGCGAAAATGGCCTCCTGCATGAAGGGGGACTACGCGGGAAACGCTGCCAACGGCTCGGCTACCTGGTATTCCAGCACAACTCCCAAAGCCCCTTTCGCAACCTACACCGAAGGAATGCGTCATCCCGGCAGCACCAGCGTCAGCCAGAGGTACGGAGTCATTTTTCAGAAAAGTACGATTTCCTATTCCGATATTCCCGACGGTTCCAGCAACACCCTGCTGATTGGAGAAAAGTTCGTTTGCGCCGACCAGTACACTTCCGGACGTGCCACGGGAGACGACTTAACGCTCTATTGCGGGCCGGATAACGACACGTACCGAGTCACGGTTTATTACTCCGACACCAACCACTACGCTCCGCGTCAGGATCGTTCCGGGTTGGATTCCGGCTCGCATTTTGGCGCTCCGCACAGTGGTGCCGTCGGGTTTGTCCTATGCGACAGTTCCGTACAACGGATTTCCTACAGCATCGCCCCTCGCGTATTCTCCTATTTGGGACGGCGGAACGATGGGGAGGTTGTTTCGCTCCCCTGAAAGATACGGACTTCCCTTGGATTTCCTTGCAAAAACGCAACGTCAGCGTGGCCACGAAATTTGCAGGCACCCTTCTGTTGGGGGTGCGATCAAACTTCCTTGCGAATTTGGACAAGATGGGTAATTCCCCTCTTTTCAGAGGGGTGGCAGCCGTAGGCTGACGGGGTGTTTCGCCGAGGGAAAGCGTTCACCACTTCGGAACTACCCCCCGCCCTGACGGGCGTACCCCTTCAAAGAAGGGGAATTTGTACGGCGCGCAGAAAATTTGATCGCACCCTTCTGTTGGGGAAAATTTCTGGTATGGGTTGTCTTTCGGCGGTGAAAAAGCTATAATACATGGAGGGGATTGTAGGATTTGCCGCAACAACATTTTCCAGAGGGCAGGTGCGTATGTTTTCGCGTTTTTTTATTGATCGACCGGTTTTCGCCAGTGTTGTTTCCCTGTTGATTTTCATTGCCGGTCTGGTGGCGGCGCTGCAGTTGCCGGTGGCACAGTTTCCGGACATCGTGCCGCCGTCGGTAAGCGTGTCGGCAAATTATGCGGGGGCGGACGCTCAGACGCTGGTCGATACGGTTGCCGTACCGATAGAGCAGCAGATGAACGGCGTGGACAACATGATCTACATGACCTCCACCTGTTCCAACAACGGAACCTATACGCTGAATGTTTATTTCGAGATCGGCACCGACCCGGACATCAACACCGTCAACGTAAACAACCGGGTAAGCCAGGCGAACCCACGTTTGCCGGACGTGGTGAAGCAGGTGGGGGTAACGGTGAAGAAAACCTCGCCGAGCATTCTGGGCTTTTACAGTTTTTCGATGAACGATCAGGCGGGGCCGACGAAGGATTTGGAATATCTGGCCAACTACGTGTCGATTCATGTGAAGGACGAGATTGCGCGAACGCCCGGAGTAGGGCAGGCGACGGTGATGGATGCCAAGGATTTCAGCATTCGGATTTGGCTGGATCCGAGGGTGCTGGCGGGGCGGAACCTTTCGGTGCGAGACATTGCCCAGGTGATTCAGGAGCAGAACGTTCAGGTCGCGTCGGGGAGTATCGGTGCGGAGCCGGCTCCGGAGGGGCAGCTTCAGACGATCACCATCACGACGAAGGGGCGTCTGCGTGAGGTGGACGAATTTGAGAATCTGGTCGTGCGAACCGATCAGGACGGTTCCGTGCTGAAATTGAAGGATGTTGCGCGGGTGGAGCTGGCTCGCGAGACGTATGCCATGCGGTCGTACAACAAGATTTTTCCACCGTCGGAAGAGGAGAAAGAGGCGTTGAGGAAGGAGAATCCAGAGCTGAGAGGGGTCGCTTTGGAGGATCGTTATCGTCCGGCGACGACCATGGCGGTGTATCTCATGCCGGGGGCCAACGCCATGGAGGTGGCCCGGGCGGTGAACGCGAAGCTGGAAAAAATGCGTCCGGATTTGGAACGATCGGGGATCGACTTTGTTTGTGCGTACGACTCGACGGTGTTCATCTCGGTGAGTCTGGAAGAAGTGGCGTTCACGCTGTTCCTGACGATTCTCATCGTGATCGGCGTCGTGTATGTTTTTCTTCAGGACTGGCGGGCGGCGGTGATCCCGACGCTGACGATTCCGGTATCGTTGGTGGGAACGTTCTTCATGATGGCAATGTTCGGGTTCTCGATCAACACGCTGACGCTGTTCGGGCTGATTCTGGTGATCGGGATCGTGGTGGACGACGCGATTCTGGTGGTGGAGAACTGTACGCGTTTGATGGACGACGAGGGACTGTCGCCGCGAGATGCCGCCGTGAAGTCGATGCAGCAGGTGTCGGGGCCGATCGTGGCGACGACGTGCGTGCTGCTGTCGGTGTTTTTGCCGACGACGTTCATCTCCGGGATGGTGGGGATTCTGTACCAGCAGTTCGCGCTGACGATTGCGGGGTCGGTGGTGCTGTCGGCCGTTTGTGCCCTGACGCTTTCCCCGGCGATGTGTGCGATCGTCCTGCGTCCGTCGATTCCGGAGGAGAAGAAATTTTTCTTCTTCCGCTGGTTCAATCTCGGTTTCAACGGGTTTGCCGCGTGGTACGAGCGAAATTTGAAGTTTTTTATCGCGAATCCGTGCATCGTTCTGCTTTTCTGGGTGTTTTTGATTGCTGCGGTGTACTACGGTTTCATGGTCATTCAATCCGGATTCATTCCGAACGAGGATCAGGGGGTGGTGTACGTGGATGTTCGTTTGCCGGATGGGGCGTCGCTGGCACGTACCGACGAAACGTGTCGGCAGGTGAATGCCGTGCTGGAGCGGGATTTTAACGACGCGATTAAAAACGTCCACTTCATGCCGGGGTATTCCATGCTGGACGGCGTGACGGCCACGAACGTGGGGCTGGGGGTCATCAACCTGCGGGACTGGAAAGAGCGTAAATCACCGGAGTTGTACGCCGAGGCGGTTGCCAATCGGATCATGCGGGTGATGAACCGGGAGATTCCGGGGGCGTTTACCATTGCGTTTGTGTCGCCGGCGATTCAGGGGATTGGCACGTCGGGGGGGATCGAGGCGCAGTTGATCGACACGAACGAAACGGGGGTCGGCACGCTGCACGAATCGGCGCAGGCGATGATGCGTATGGCGGAGGGTTCCGAGAATTTCAGCCGCATTTCGTCCACGTTCAGCCCGACGTACCCGATGTACCATCTGGTGATCGACCGGGAAAAGGTAAAGAACATGGGGATCAACCTGACGGAAGTTTTCGCGACGCTTCAGACGTACCTCGGTTCGGATTATGTCAACGATTTCAACGCATTTTCCCGGGTGTTCAAGGTGATGGTGCAGGCCCAGGACGTATCGCGGCATCACTACCGGGACATTCTTCAGCTTCCGGTGATGAACGGCGACGGCACGCATGTTCCGTTGGGCACGTTTGCCACGGTTAAGGAAGTTACCGGCCCGGCGTTTGTCAACCGGTACAACCTTTACACCACGACGCAGTTGACCACGACCCTGAACGCCACGGGGAGCACCGGCAACGGCATGAAGGAACTGGTCGGGATGACGGAGCGTTTGCCGGAAGGTTTTTCGCTGGAGTGGACCGGGCTGGCGTTCCAGCAGGCGCGGGCGGGAACGGCGATCGCGGTGATTTTTGTGCTGTCGATGGTGTTCGGTTTTCTGGTGTTGGCAGCCCAGTACGAGAGCTGGAGTGCTCCGATCATCATCATGATGGCGGTTCCGCTGGGGGTTTCCGGGGCGATGCTGGCGGTCTGGCTGGCGGGATTGGACATTAACCTGTACACGCAGATCGGCCTGATCCTGATGGTGGGGCTTTCGGCCAAAAATGCCATTTTGATTACCGAGTACGCCCGCGATGAACACCTCAAGGAACACCATTCCGTGCGGCATTCGGCGGCGCTTGCGGGGCGGTTGCGGCTGCGGCCGATCATGATGACGTCGTATGCGTTCATTTTCGGGGTCGTGCCGCTGATGATTGCTACAGGGGCCGGGGCGAACAGCCGACGGGCAATCGGGACGGCAGTCTTTGGAGGAATGTTGGAGGAAACGATGATCGGGGTGCTGGTGACTCCGGTATTGTTCATTTTGATAACGAACATGGGCGAGTTTTCCATGCGTCACATCCGACGTTGGGTGGGGTTGCCCGCGTGTGAGGTTCCAGTACGGGAGTTGGATTCATGAATTTTTTGAAGAAGCTGTTCGGTTGTTTTTTGAGTGGGCTTTTAACGCTGCTTCCGCTGGTGCTGACCTGTGCTATTGTGGCGTGGTGCGTGCAGTTGCTGAACGGCTACATTGGCCCCGGCACGGTGGTGGGAAAATGGCTTGCCAGTCTGGGATACACGGCGGTGGGAGAGCGTTTCTATCCGTATCTGGTCGGTTGGGTGGTAGTTTTGGGGGGCATTTTCCTGTTTGGTGTCCTCCTTCAGATTGGAATGGCCCACTTTTGGAAAAGCCAGGTGGATCACCTTCTGGCCCGCGTTCCCCTTCTGGGGCAGGTTTATGCCACGCTCTGCAAATTCACCAGCATGGCCAGCAAGGATGGCGATTCCGAAATGAAGGATATGTCGCCGGTATACTGCGATTTAGGCGGGACGCTGCTTTTGGCACTGCGGTCGCAGGGAAAGAATTTCACGGTGGATGGCAGGGAGTATGCCATTGTGGTGGTTCCCACGGCGCCGGTACCGTTTGGCGGGGCGATGTTGCTGGTTCCCGTGGAGCAGGTCCGCCCGGCGGAAATATCGCTGGACGCGTTGATGAATTTTTACGTCACGATGGGCGTTTCAGCGGAAACGAAATCGACGGAAACGAAAGAGGAAACCGAGAACACCTGAATCAAGCGGGCCTGAGCAGAACGGGGCGAACGTCATTTTCGTCCCCGTTTTTCCCACAACTGCCAGCCTAAAAACACGTTCGCGCTGATGGAAAGCATCAGCAGGAAAACGGTAAACGTCAACGCACCCCACGGTCTTTTTTCGGTTTCCGCAGGGGGCGTTTCGGCAGGTTTTTCCGGTGGCAGGGAGGGGGCATCCAGCGGTTCCTCATGCGTGATGGGAATCATCTGCGAGGTGTCCACGTCCAACAGCGCCGGAGCGTTTTCCGGGAGCACTTCCGGGGCCGTCGCCAGGTCGGCAGGTTCCGGTTCCTGTGCGGGAACGGCAGGAATGGCGGGAATGGTGATGTTCAGGTCCACCACATCCGCTTCGACCGGGCATTCCCGTACCATCTGCCGCAGGAACCGACGCATCTCGGTGAGATTCACCGGTTCCTGAGCAGGCGGAAGTTGGGAGCCGAAAAACAATAAAAAAACAAACATGGCCGTAAGCCGGAGGTTTTCGCCCCCGGCGTCATCGGGGGATCAGGCTTTCGCCGTTTCTTCTTCTTTCGGATTCTTTCCGAACAGCAGGAAAAAGACAAACGCCACCGCCATCATGACGGCAGGCACGAGGAAAATCCGGGGCCAGTTGTTCGTCTGCGCCTGCAAATACTGAGCGCGAGTCAGGCTGATTTTGCCATCCTCCGACGCGACGCCGAGTTTTTCCTGAATCTGCGAGAACAGCTGCACGGCCTGAGCCTTGGTCAGTTTGGACGAGGTTTTGTCGGCGGAGGTGATTTCCGTCAGTTCCGGAGCGTCCAGCAGGGCGGAATCGATCGTGTTATCCTTGGCCACCAGCCCAAAATCGAGCGACTTCGCGGCATTGGCGGCAGCTTCGGCTTTTTCCTCGGCGGACTTCACGTACTGCGACAAATCCAGCATGTTCCAGGCCGAATCGGCAGCCGCAGGGTCGTTCCAGGCCGGCAGGGACTGCCCATCTTTCTCGACGTTCAAAGCGACCGTACCGTCGGCGTTGACGGCATAGTTCCGCACCACCGGCGGATACATGTCCACAAGATACCCACCCATGATGTACCCCCCAATCTGCCCGACGCCCAGCAGGATGAACCCAACCAGGCTTTGCACCGACGCCTTCATCTCCGGAGCGGAAATCTGGTCGGCGTAGGTGTACGACCCGGCATACAGGAAACTATAGCAGATTCCATGCAGCAGAAGCCCCGTCAGCGCCAGTCCAAACGCCGCGTCCATGAAGCAGAGGTAGCGGGCGAACCAGGCGGCAATACCGATCAAAATGACGTTTTTCAGACCAAATCGGCTGGAAAAAACCGGCAGAAGCGCCATGAACAGCACTTCGGAAAACTGGTTGAGCGTCGTCAGGGCCAAACCGCCGGGATACCCGCGCTGCCCCAGCATGGCGAAGCAGGTTCCAAAGAACACGCCGCACGCCGCGATTCCGGCAATCAGAATCGTCAGGGCGAACACCGCAAATTTCGGGTCGGCCAGCATTCCCCAGGCACTGGGAGCTTTTTTCCCCGCGTCGCCCGTCTTGGCAGCCTGCGGAGGGGTGTTGGGAAGCGTCAGGGAATAGACCGCCAGGATCGCACAGCACGCCGCACCGACGTAGAAGAACTGGTTGTCATTACCACCGCCGAAAAACGCCTGAATGAACAGCACCACGGCAATCCACCCGATCGTTCCGAACATGAACACCCGCGGGGCGTTGTCCCGGTTCGGCACATGCTCGAACACGATGGAGTTGATCAGCGGAATCGTCGGCATGTAAAAAATCCCTACGAAAATCAGGGCGATCATCATCGGCCAGAACCGTGCACTTGCGGCGTCGGTGGCCATCATCCCCACTCCGGCCAAAAGCGCGGCGCAAATCGCCTGAAGGATGGCCAGCACGTACTGGGCCGACAGGTAACGGTCGGCAATCCGCCCAACGATCGGGGCGAACAACGCTCCAATCGGAATGGCCGCGCCGACAAGCCCCATCTGCCAGCCTTTGAATCCCAGAACGTTCATGGCAAAGCCGGTCAGCGCGAAGCCGTAACTTCCCCACGCGGCAAACTGGAGGAAGTACGCCAGACAAAGCCGCGGATATGCGGCGACAGTTTTGTTTTCGGACATTAAAAAACTCCTGTTGTGAAAATGATGAAACTACGAAAGGAATTTAACTGCGGTGCCGTAGGCAATCACCTCGGCGGAATTTTGCATGACGGCACTGGAGGCGTACCGAACCATCACCACCGCATCGGCTCCCAGGGCCGTCGCTTCGGCAATCATCCGGTCGGTCGCGATGTTGCGGGCCTCCATCATCATCTGGGTATATCCCTTGATCTCCCCGCCCACGATGGTTTTCAGCCCGGCCATGAAGTCGCGTGCCACGTTCTTCGACTGGACGATCGTTCCCTTCACCAGCCCAATCGTCTGGTACGTCCTGCCGGGAATGTTTTCGGTTGTGACAATCAGCATCTTTTTGCTCCCTTATAAAATAATGGACTCAAGCGTAATTTCGATCCAAAACGCGATAATTGATCGCCTCGGAAAGGTGCTCCGTACGAATCGTTTCGGAGGCGTCCAAATCGGCAATCGTGCGGGCCATCCGAAGCACCTTGTCATGAGCACGGGCCGACAACCCCAATTGGTTCATCGCCGCCCGAAGCTGCCGCACGCCGTCCCGATCCAGCTGGCAAAACTCCCGAATCTGCCGCGTCGTCATCTGAGCGTTGTAACGGACTTTGTGCCGCGCCGTCGGCTCCAGCCCATCGGCCCAGCCAAAACGTTGCGCCTGAATTTCCCGCGCCCGCACCACCTGCCGGCGAATCTCCGCACTGGACGTCCCCGGAGCTGTGGAATGGATCGACAATTCCTCGAACGGCACCGCCGGAACCTCGACGTGAATGTCGATGCGATCCAAAAGCGGCCCGCTGATTTTCGATAAATACCGCTCCACCACCGGCACCGAACAGGTACACCGCCGCCGCGTATCCCCCCGATACCCGCACGGGCAGGGGTTCATCGCCGCCACCAGCATGAAATCGCTCGGAAACGTGGAGGTCATCGTCGCACGGGAAATCGTCACCTCGCGATCCTCCAGCGGCTGACGGAGCACCTCCAGCGTCCGCCGGCTGAATTCTGGAAGCTCGTCTAAAAACAACACGCCGTTGTGCGCCAGCGAAATCTCCCCCGGTGCGGGAATCGTGCCGCCGCCAACCATTCCCGCATCGCTGATGGTATGGTGCGGATTGCGGAACGGACGCGTTACCAACAACGGACAATCGGCATGAATCTTGCCCAACGAACTGTAGATTCGCGTCGTCTCTACCGATTCCTGCGGCAACATGTCGGGAAGCACCGTCGGCAAACGCTTGGCCAACATCGTTTTCCCCGAACCGGGCGGCCCAATCATCAGCATGTTGTGCGACCCCGCCGCCGCGACGGTCATCGCACGTTTGGCCATCTCCTGCCCCCGAACGTCGGCAAAATCCACGTCGTATCGCGAAAGCTGCTCGTAAAGCTCCCCCAGCCGCGACGGAACCGGCTCCAAATCCAAATCTTCCGTCAAAAAACCGACCGTCTCGGAAAGCGACGAAACCGCGATAATCTCCATCCCCTCCACGACAGCCGCCTCCGGCGCATTCGCCCTGGGAACCACCAACCCACGCAAGCGGGGCCGCTGCGCTCGCAACTTGCCCCCCTCCAACGCCATGGACAACGCCCCACGAATCGGCCGAACATTCCCCTCCAGCGAAAGCTCCCCAACGATCATGTATTCCTCCAGCCGATCCTGAGGAATCTGTCCTGTCGCCGCCAAAAGCCCCACCGCAATCGGCAGATCAAACGACGCCGCCTGCTTGTGCATTTCCGCCGGAGCCAGATTGATCAAAACGCTGTTGCCCGGCGACGTGAATCCGGAATTCTCCAGCGCACGCGTCACCCGCTGGATGCTCTCCTTCACGACCGGCGACGCCAGTCCGACGATGTTGATCTCCGAAATTCCCGGCGAAATATCGACTTCCACCTCCACCGGGCAGGCGTCGATTCCCAAAAGCGTCAGTGTATGCAGTTTCGCGAGCATGATTTTTGTCAACGTTGTGTTTCTTCCACGAATATTCATTCCTATTATACCTGATTTTACCAGGAATATCCAGTAGTTTCCCCAAGAATTTAAGATTTCATGCCAGATTCCTGAAAATATTTTACAGAGCGGTTGCGAATAAAAATTATTGAAACCATGGCAACCCGGTATTCGTCGCAACATTCAAGCCTGTGTCGAAATATGGTCAAAAATCGAAAAGAGGACTTTTTACCGGTTTTTAGAGAGGATTCCAAAAATTTTTAAGTTTTTTTCGCCCCCCCTCTTGCAAAAAAAATGAATATGTGTATAGTATAACATTGTTTTCAGTGGAAAAGACACTCGATACCTCAAAACCCCTTGGACGAAAGTCCTGAGTTCTATTCTGTAAGCTGAAAACCGGCATATCATTTATGGTATGTCAGAAAGTGCGGGCGGGTTCTCCTTGCTGCCCGCATTTTTTTATTTTAAAGCTCCGTCTAAAGCAACTTCTAAAAACTGCGGAAAAAGTCCAAAATTTTTTCTTCCGCAATTTTCCAAACGGTACAGGAGAAGAAGGTTCCCTGGTTTTTTTCCGGAATGGCTTCGGTTTCCAGACGTCGGGCCAGGGGCAGGGGGGTTCCGTACGCTGCTTTTTCGACGCCTGTTTTTCCGTTCCGGATGGCGGAATGTCCCCCTTTAATCGGGTTGACACGACCCTAAAAAAGGTCGATATAGAGGGGCAAACAGGGGTTGGAAACCGGTGTTGACGGCAATTTTTCAAGGAGGAAAGAGGAAAAAATGAAGGGATTTCGATTTATTTGTGTACTGTCGGTATTGCTCACGGTCGGTGGCCGGCACGCTTCTGCTCAGTTTCTCTACGCGACGGCGGGCAAGGCGAATCTTCAGACCTCCACATTGGAAAACATCATGCTGCTTCAGAACGTGCGGGATGTGGATTACAGTTGTCCGGACTGCCAGACCTGGTTTACAGGCTACGGGTTCGGTGGGTTTGCCGATGGGATTTCCACCGGTTCGGCGGAAGCTGCGGAGGTGATCGACCCCGTAACGGAAAACAAGAGCGATTTGACCATTTACGATTCCCACTACACGCAGGCGACGGGGGGATTTCTGTTGGGAGGGGATAAAAACTTTTCGGACTCCTGCCGGGCCGGGTTGTTTTTCGCCTACAATAACAACGTCCAGGAATCGGTCGCGATCACCCCCTTTTTACAAACCACGCAGCGAATCAACATGCACAATTACTTTTGGGGAGGCTACGGGCGGAAAGATTTCCGACGCTGCTACCTGATGGGCACTTTGGCGGGTGGGTATTCCCGACTGGGGGAAACCGTCCGTTACCAACCCGACGATTTGATTCCGGACAATAACGCGAAAACCGGTTCATGGCGGGCGTTGACCTACGGCGAGATCGGCACGGAAATCCGGATCGGACGCTCCCTTTTCCAGCCATTTTGGGGGATTCAGTATTTCTACAACGGCTACGACAACGCCGTGTTCACCGTGGAGGGGAGCACCCTTACCGAATTTGCCCCCCTGAAAACCAACTCCCTGCGGAACATCCTGGGGATTCGGTACGCACGGGATTTGCTGCACACCACGCAGGGATTCCTCAAGTTTGACTGCCTCGGTTTCTGGTATCACGAATACCTGAGCAACGAGGATATGGGCATTGCCAAAATCCAGGCCAACGAAGCGCAGCAGGCCACGGCGGTTTATTCCGGGCGGGACTGGGCGGTGATCGCCCCAACGCTGACTTACCGGAACAATAACTGGCGGATTTGGGCGGGGTATATCGTGATGTTCAACGAGTACGAAACGATCAACCTGGGGCAGGGGGGAATCGCCCTGTGCTTCTAAAAAAAGAGGCCGTTTCCTCCCAATATTTCGAGGAAACGGCCCTTTCCCGTGACGGAACTTCATCCTGCGGGTCGTCAAGCACGTAAATTTTGACCTGGCTCCGCACAACCCAGGAACCATTCATCAGAAATCGTCTTTTTTCGCCTTTTCACGACGTTTGGAGGGCTGGCAAACCACCCAGAGAACCCCGGTGGTGGCCAACACCACAATGATGTAGGGAATGGCCCACGAAGCGGACTTGGCTTCTTCGGGAGCCTTGGCCGCCGCATCTTGCGCCCAAACCGCAACCGGAAGGGGAAACAGGGAAACGCTCAACAGCAATATTCGATTCCAAAACCGTTTCATGGTTAATCTCGCGTGATTTCCAAAATTTCAAATCGTAAAAGCCCGGCGGGCACGTTGACTTCGGCAATTTCGCCCACTTTCTTTCCCATCAGACCGCACGCCAGGGGGCTGGTCGCCAGAATTCTGCCGTTTCGGGTATCTTCCTCTCCGCTTCCAACCAGCGTCAGCGTCTCTTCCTCGTCGTAATCCAAATCCTTGACCCGAACCGTGCAGCCGAAAGCCACCTCGTCGGTCGGAAGGTTGGAGCTATCGACAATCTCCGCGACACTCAGCTTGTACCGCAGCTCGCTCATCCTGGCTTCCAGCAGCGCAAGGGATTCGCGGGCACCATGATATTCCGCGTTCTCGCTCAAATCCCCCTCGTCTCGAGCGGCGGCGATCCGTTCCAGAATATCCGGCATCAAGTCATGTTCCATGTGGTCCAGTTCCTTCCGGATTTTGTCGTATCCGGCCTGCGTCATATAAAATTCCGCCATGATCACCCCAATTTGCGACTGCGCAAAAACAAATCTCCAATAACAAAAAAGCAAGACAATCTTTCCATTATCGCAAAGAAAGATTGCCTTACTCGTACTTCAGGTATTTTCGCATATTCTCCCCGCCGCGTCAAGGGCCTGAGGGAAAGTTTTTTGAAAATATTTGTTCCCCCGCCATTTCAAACGTTTTGGCCGAGAAGATCGTCTTGTATTTTTCGCAGAAAATGGTATCCTGAGTAAAAACAAGGAAAGGAAAACCCCATGGTCGCCGTCATGTCTTTCTGCGGGCTTTGCGTGTTACTTTTGGTCGGGAAGTGGCTCCGGGCCAGCATGACGCTGTTTCAGAAACTGTACCTCCCCTCGGCGGTGATTGGGGGAATCGTGGGATTGCTCGTGCTGGAAACGTGCGGCGACCGGGTTCCCGACGGCTGGACTGCCGGTTGGGGAATGTTGCCGGGATTCCTGATTAATATTGTGTTCGCGTCGCTCTTTTTGGGGAAACCGTTACCGAAAATGCGTGGCATGTGGCGTCTGGCCGGGCCGCAGGTCTGTTACGGCCAGATCGTCGCGTGGGGGATGTACGTCGTGGGGCTGGGCGTGACGGGACTGTTCCTGACCTCCTTTCACGTACCGATGGTGTTCGGGAACCTGCTCGAAATCGGTTTTGAAGGGGGGCATGGCACGGTCGGGGGGCTGGCGGAAACGTTTGCCAACGTCGGCTGGACCGAAGGGAAAGACCTTGGTCTGGCGGTCGCCACGGCGGGAATGATTCTGGGAATTGTTCTCGGCATGGCGATGATCAACTGGGCGGTGCGACGTGGATATGTCCAGAACATCCGAACGTTCAACGACCAGACCTCTCTGGAACGTCGCGGTCTGTACGCTCCCGAACAGCAGCCGCCGGCAGGAAAGCAGACCGTGTTTGCCGATTCGCTCGATTCGCTGGCACTTCATCTGGCGGTCGTCGGGATGGCGATCCTGGTCGGTTTTGGACTCAAGCAGGCCATGCTCGCCCTGAACCCGCTCCTGCCGCAAAACGTTCAAGACCTTCAGATTTTGACCGGATTCCCCCTCTTTCCGCTCTGTATGCTTGGCGGACTGGTCGTTCAGATTTTCCTTCAAATCACCCGTTTGGACAGGTTCGTCGATGCCGGGCAAATGACCCGTGTCTGCGGTGCGTCGCTCGATTTTCTGGTCGTTTCCGCTGTGGCGTCGATCCAACTCGACTTCATCACTGCCAACGCCGTGCCGCTTTTGGTTCTGATTGCCGCAGGAACGCTCTGGAACGTTGCGTGCGTTCTGTTCCTTGCCCCGCGACTGTTTCGTGAAGCGTGGTTTGAACGCGGGATTGCCGAATTTGGCCAGAGCATGGGCGTGACCGCCACCGGGTTGCTCCTTCTGCGCACGGTGGATCCGGAGTCCAAAACGCCCGCCCTGGAAGCGTTCGGCAGCAAGCAGCTTTTCCACGAACCGATCATGGGGGGTGGGTTCTGGACTTCCATGGCCATCCCGTTGGTCCTTACGATTGGCGGTTGGACCGTTTGGTGGATTTCTCTTGGGGCGGTCGTCTTTTGGGTATTGGTTTGGAAAGTCGCCTTCCGGTAAACGCATGTTCCGTCAAGAAAAGGAACCGCTTTTTCAAAAGGATTCCTCCACAGAGGTTGGAAACGGCCCGGGTGCGGGCGGCACACTACGGCTTTTCGCCGGTTGCAACATCACCGGGAGGCAGGCGCTTACGCTTCTGGCCTCCCTTATTCTACCGAGCTTCCAGCCTTTTGAGAGGAAACATTTTTGAAAAATTGTTTCCTCTCAAACTCTCCTTCAAAAAACTTTTAGTGTGCTCACTACGTTCGCTTTTATAAATATTTATTTTCGTGACAAAGCACTACGTTGACAAGGGTTTATTTGGAGGTTTCCAGGATCACCCACCGGCATTCCAGGGGAGCCAGTTCCAACGTCAGGCGTCCCGGTTCCAGGGTGTTTGGGTCGGCCGAATCGGGAGCTAAAACCGCTTCCTTCGGCAGGGCGAACGTTCCTTTTTGGGGTTCCGGCGTGGTGTTGACGACCAGCAGGTGCGTTTTCCCATCTTTTCCGTAGCACCGCCATGCCACGGGGGAGGCATCTCCATCCACGTTGGCCACCTCCATCGGTTTTTCGACCGAAAGGAGCGTCGGGACATGGGCCGCCACCTCGTCCGCAATCCTGGCGATATCCGCCCACCGTTTTTCAAACTTGGCTTTTTTCGTCGCCGTGTCGTCCTCCGGCAGGGCGTCGTCCTGGAAAAGGTCGAAATAACTGTAGCAGACAATCCCATTCGCACCCCCCGCGATATTCATCCAGATCATCGCACGCGTCTCGTCATACGTCGGAGTGCGGAAGCGTTGCAGCCCCACTTTCTGGTAGTTTGCCTTGTTGAAAAGCTGCGGTACCTGCCAGGTCGCGTGACGGTAAAAGACGGCACGGTTGGTCTTGCGGCTCCACTCCCACGCCATGGAAATCGGCTTGATCGGGACAGGATACGGGTCGGTGCCGATCACGTCGAACGACGGAATGTAAGAGCGAATGTCATCGACCTGATACAAAACCACCCAGGTCGGACGACCGGGATCGAGACTTTCGACCAAATCCCGACGACCGGACAACATTTCCAGCATGTGCAGCGGCAGTTCGTCGTTGATGTACCACGCCATGATGCCGGGGTGGTCTTTCAGGGACTCGATTCTGCTGGTCGTTTTCTCGCGTCCCTCCTCGGCAGTTTTGGCTGCCAGCCCTTCGTAATAATCCTTCACGCTGTAGATCGTTCGGATCCCATGCGTATAAAGCAAATCGAGCATTTCACGCGAAATCGGACGATACGGCATGATGCAGTTGAACGACGATTTTCCCAAACGCTCCGCGTCCTCCGGCGTCACTCCACCGAAGTACAGCCCAAGCGGGAAAAACGGTTTCCCATCCAGAATCAGCCGCCGATGTTCGTCGATGTACGCCTTCCGTTCGGGGAATTGCTCCAGACGCGTGAGCGTGAGCGATGCGGTGGCCGGCGCCCCGGTCTCCAGCAATTTTCCATGCCCGGTCAGGCGATATTTTCCACACGGCAAATCTTTCGTTTCCAGCGTAAAGACCAGAAAATCCTCCTCTTCCGACGTGGGCTGGAGAACGATCGGCTTTTCGAGCGTCTCCCCCGTCACTTCCAGCGTAATCGGTTTCTGGAACGTCCCCGGAGGATAGCTGGCCGTGTCGATTCCGAGGAAAACCTGGACGGTATCCCCCACGGTCTGGTGTCGGTAGTGGTCGGTCGTGATGGCGTTGAACAAAGGGGGATGGTACCGCGTAATCTCCACATCGTCGAACCAGGCGGTTCCCGTAGTACCGCGTGCCCCAAAGCAGGAGAGGCGGATATTTTGGGCGTTTTCAGGAGGATTCACCCGACATTCGACTTTCGTCCAATCTTTCGTCCCTCCGATACCATGAGCGTAGTTTCCTCCCATCCACTTTCCATTCGGGCCGTCCCACTCGACGCAAAACAGGACTTTTTTAGGCTGAACCTTGTCCGTTTTGATCCACATCGAAATATGGTAGGCCTTCCCCGGTTCCAGTGCCAGCGGGTAGCTGGAGAGGGGGTAGCTTTCCTTATTCTCATTGGCCCATTTGAAAGAAACGTTTCCCGTCCGGGCCACGGTCTTGTCCGCCGTGAACGCCTCAGGAGCATTCCATCCCTCTGGCAGGCCTGTTTCTCCGATCACCTCGAACGACGGATTTTTCAAATAATTCGCATTTTCTTCCGCATGTATGGCAGGAAGGGTGATCCCAATCAAACCTCCCAGGCAACACAACCGAAGGAACTTTCCGAACCGATGTTTCATTTTTAACTCCCAGTGCAGTCAGTGTAAAAAAATAAATATTAATAAGTAGCGAACGTAGTGAGCGTAGTAAAAGTTTTTTGAAGGAGAGTTTGAGAGGAAACAATTTTTCAAAAATGTTTCCTCTCAAAAGGCTGGAGGTGCGATGGAATAAGGGAGGCCAGAAGCGTTAGCGCCTGCCTCCCGACACCATTGGCAACTGGCGGAAGCCGTAGTCGCCCCGGTCGTACTGGGCCCCACCTCTCAAAATTTTTTACTATGGCTACAAGGGTTTATTTTCATGACAAAACATAGCAGGTTTCCCAAAAATATCCTGAAACAATGATTTTCAACTCCTGCGGATTTTCAAAATGATGTCGAATCCACCAATCGTGATCTTCTTTTCCATGTCGTACGAATCCAGTGGCTGAATGCGGGCCAACGCTTCCTGCTCCATGTCGTCGCCGTAATTGGCAAGCAGGTCCTGAACCGTCTCCTCTGCCGAATCCACCTCCAGAAGCACACGGTCCACCACCTCGTATCCCGCTTCCTTCCGCAATACCTGAACGTGCCGCAAAAGCTCCCGAAACAGCCCCTCCAACTGCAAACTTGCGTCGCACGTCGTGTCCAAGGCTACGAACACCGTTTCCTGTGTCAACGCGAGATGTTCCGGGCATTGCTCTAACGTCCAGAACGCCTCGGCCGGAATCGGCTTGTCGTATCCCGGAACAACCACGCTGCCGCTTGCCATCTGAGCCAGCAATTTCTGATTTTCCTCCCAGGGCAGGGCGTCCACAAGCTGCTTCACCCCGTTCAGGTCGCCCCGAAGAATCCGCCCCGCCGTCTTGAGATTCACCGCAAACTTCCTCGCCATGAGCGTATCGGCAGCAGGCACGTACGCGATTTCCTTCACGTTCATCTCCTGCTGAATCACCGCAAGGTACTTTTCCACCACCGGCCGGGTCTCCTCCAGCACGTACATCACCGGCAACGGCTGCTTGACCTTGATATGTTTCTGATTCCGCAAAAACAGCCCGGCGGCAATCAGGTTCCGCACCAGCTCGTTCTCGGCCAGATTCTCCGCGTCAAACGATTTCTCCTCCGGCCAATCGGAAAGCATGACCGACTCCGCCGATTCGTTTCCGTAAACCCGCACCAGCTTCTGCCAGATGTAATCGGTCGTGAACGGCAGAATCGGAGCCATGACCTGACAGAGCGTTTTCACCGCATGATAAAGGTGATTGTACGCCTGCTGCTTGTCCTGGTCGCCGCCATTTTTCCAGAACCGTTTACGATTGAGCCGAACGTACCAGTTCGACAGATCGTCCAGACACTTTTCAAACTCCCCGACCACCGAATAGGTGTTGTAGTCGTCGTAGTGTTTCGTCGCAATGGCCACAAATTTACGAATCCGATTCGTCAACCACTTGTCCAGCGGATGCGCGTCGCTCAAATCGTCGGTGCAGACCGGCTTGTCGATTTCCGCGTACGTCTGGAAAAACGAAAAGACGTTCCAAAACGTCAGCAGTTTCCGCCGGGCATCCTCCGCCAGCGTGTAACCAAAACGGACATCAAACGACGGATTGGCCGCAGCGTATAAATACCGAATCGCATCGGCCCCCACCTTGTCGGCCGCTTCGTCAAATTTAATGTTCGACTTGTCCGACTTGTGAAATTCGCTCCCGTCCTCCTTTACGACCGAACCGTACGACAACACCTGCTCGTACGGTGCCTTGCCGGTCAGCGTCACGCTCATGAACAGCAACGAATAGAACCACAGCCGTACCTGCTCCCGCATTTCGCAAACCCACTCCACCGGGAAAAATTTCTCCCACTTTTCCCGGTCGGTGAAATACCATAACGTCGAGAACGGCGTGATCCCCGCGTCGAGCCACACGTCGCCAACCTCCGGAATCCGCGACACCTTCGCCCCACACTGCGGGCAGTTGATCCGAATCTGGTCGATCCACGGACGGTGCAGCTCCGGCAACGAATCCACGTCGTCATCACTCAATTTTTTGAGTTCCGCCTTCGACGAAACCACCGTGATCTTCCCACAGTCCGGACAGACATAAAACGGCAACGGCAACCCGTAAAACCGCTTCCGCGAAATGTTCCAATCCCCCATGTTGTTGAGCCAGTCCCGCATCCGCTTGCCGATGTACTCCGGCTTCCAGAGTACCTTGGACGCCTCCTCAATCAGCCTGGGACGGATTTCGTCGGTGGCAATGTACCATTCCTTCACCAGCCGAAACACCAACTCATGTTTGCACCGCCAGCAAATGGGATACGAATGTTCGTAATCCTCCGTCTTGTACAACCGCCCCTGAGCCTGAAGCGCATCGAACACCATCGGCGCCACGTCGTGCGTGTTGTTGCCGCTGAATCGGGCATAATCCGGCAAAATCACCCCGTTTTCATCAATCGGGCAAATCTCCCGCAGACCCAGTTCCTTCCCCAGCTCGTTGTCCTCCAGACCGCAGCCCGGCGCAATATGCACCACGCCCGTCCCTTCGTCCGCCGCCACGTCCTTCCACGATACGACCGTGTGCTCAAAATCCTGCACCGGCAGCTCCGAGAAGAACGGCGCGTACGTCAGACCGACCAGATCCATCCCCCGAACCAGCCCCAAAACCTCTTTTTTCCCCGTAATGCACCCCAATGCGCTTTTCGCCAGATAAACCGGTTTGTCCACCCCCTCGCACTTCGTCAGGGCGTAGTCCAAATCCGGATTGACCGCCAGAGCCACGTTGGCCGTCAGCGTCCAGGGGGTCGTCGTCCAGACCATCAGGTACGCGTCACGCTCCTTCAATGGAGCCAACGCAAATACCGAACGGTGCGTCACCTGCACATGGTTGCCCGACATCTCATGCTCCGAAAGCGACGTCCCACATCGTGGACACCACGGCATCGGACGGTACTTCTGCACAATCCAGCCCCGCTCGTTGCAAACGCTCAGAAAATACCAGATTCCCTCAATGTTCGCGTCCGTGTTCGTGAAATAGGAATGCTCCCAGTCCATCCACTGGCCCAGCCGCCGGGATTGCTCGGTGATGATTCCCGAATACCGCTTCACACGCTCGACACAGGATCGCGTGAATTTGTCCAAACCGAATTTCTCAATATCGGTCTTGCCCGCAAACCCCAGCTCCTTTTCCTGCTCGACCTCGACCCACAACCCCTGCGAGTCGAACCCGTTGATGTAATGGCAATGGCACCCGCGAAGCGATTTGTACTTAATGAAAATGTCCTTAATGCTCCGCCCCCAGGCATGGTGAATCCCCATCGGGTTGTTGGCGGTAATCGGCCCGTCCAGACTGCGAAAAATCTTCCCCTTCCGGTTCTTTTCCACCAGTTTCTCAAAGCACTTGTGTTCCTTCCAGAACGCGAGCATCTCGTGTTCCACCGCGACAAAATCTTCCGTTTTCATGGCATACCATCCTGCAAAGTCCCTACAAAGAAAAATATTTCCCGTCCAGTATATCAGGATACGGCAAAATTGCAAGGAGAGCTTTCAACGGGGTGCGATCACCGTTGCCTGCAAATGGAGTGAGGGGCGTTAGCGCTGGCCTTTGGGCCGAAAAGGAATTTTCCTGAAATGCTCCCCTCCCGCTTGAAAAATCCATCTCGTATAACTATAATGAACTTCAGCATGCGGAAAATTTTTAGAAGGCACCGGAATGACTGAAGAAAATGAAATTTTTGAAATTCGATTTGATTTGAGAAGTAAATCGATTCCTGATTTGGAAGTTCGCCTGAAAAAACTGGGGATCCCGTTCGCTTTTAAGGTTTGGAAGCAGACGAGGCCATGGCTCGTGGGGGTTACCGACGCCTCTGCTGTTTTTTACACCTTGTTTCGTGGACAGGCTTTGTCCCTTGACCATGAATTCGCGTCCGCTTTGAAAAAACTCCAACCCTACCAAGAGGGTATTTTGCAATTTCAGAAACAAACGGATCTGTCGATGGGTGTCAGCATCGAAATTGTATTTGCAGGAAGCCCGCAGGAAATCCTACTGTCTGCAAGTACCTTTTCCGAGCTGCCGGAACCTTGTGACATTCTTTTTGATTTAAATCAGAATAAAAAATTTCGCCATGAAGCCAGCGAATCGGAACTGGAGTGGATCGACCAACACGAATACGAATACTGGAACACGCCCATGCGTGTAACCTTTGTCGGCCCCGATGGAGAAGGAGAGATGGCTTACGATGGAAGGACGCAGTGCCTTGATACGGCCGTGTCCGAAGCGTTCGCAAACCGGGAATCCCGCGGTGCCGCTAAAAATTCCGAAAAACAGGATATTCAAGTGACCATCCTTTACGATTTAAATCTTCTGGACCTTGCGTTGTTTCTGGAAATCGATACCGTAGAAAAAATCAAAAAACTCGGAAGTGGTCTGACCATCCGGTTTCAGAAAGATTCCGTTTTTCTTCGTCATGGCCGTTAAAGTCCATCGCTTTGTATGGTGTGAACGGCCTGAAAGCGATCCTTGTACCCCCTTCGTACCGGGCCGACGGCTGAAATTTACCAACCCCCTTTTTTTCTAAAAAAAGAAAGGGTATAATGGGGCACTTGAAGTTTTTTTCATTCCATAACGGGGAACAACATGAGTAACGATTCTACCAAAGCGGTACGCTGGTCCGCACTAATTTACATTGTCATTGTGTCCGCACTGGGCGGGCTTCTGTTCGGATTCGACTCCGGCGTCATTTCCGGCTGCGAAAAAGGGATTCAGACCGAGTATGGTCTGGATGGTTTCTGGCATGGATTTACCGTGTCGGTGGCGCTGATCGGAACCCTCATCGGCGCGTTCGGAATCGGGCGTCCGTCCGACCGTTTTGGACGCCGTAAAATTTTAATGGCAATGGCCATCCTGTACCTCATTTCCGCAGTGGGCTGTGCGTTTCCCCCCAACTGGGCGACGCTGGTTGTCATGCGGTTCATCGGCGGTGTGGCTATCGGCGGATCGTCGGTGGTGGTGCCGCTTTACATCGTGGAGATTGCTCCCGGCCCGGTGCGTGGGCGTCTGGTTGCCATGAACCAGTTCAACATCGTGCTGGGGATTCTGGTTTCGTACATTTCCAACTACTTCGTCGCACTGGCCATCGACAACCAAACCGTCGTCTGGCAGTGGTGCGAACAGCTGGCCGCACTTTTCGCCAGCGGCATGACGGCAGAGGAAGTGAAATGGCGACTCATGTTCGGCGTGGAAGCGATCCCGGCATTCGCGTTTTTCCTGCTTCTGTTCTCGATTCCGGAGTCGCCGCGTTGGCTCATGCGGTTTGGACGACGTGACGAGGCGAAAGAGGTGCTCGAAACCATCGGCGATGCCGACCCCAACGCCACGCTCGACAGCATTGCCGCGTCGCTCTCCAATGCGTCCCACGGCGAGAACGTGCCCCTGTTCCAGAAGAAGTACCTCTGGCCGATTTTCCTGGCCTGGTCGGTCGCCATGTTCAATCAGCTTTCGGGCATTAACGCGATCAACTACTACGCCCCGCGGATTTTCGAGTCGTTCGAGATGGGCAAAAACGCGGCACTTGCCAGCACGATTGGCCTGGGGATGATCAACCTGACGTTCACGATTCTCGCGTTTTTCTTCATCGACTGGTTCGGACGGCGTGCCCTGTTGATGTTTGGCGCTTTGGGAACGTGCGTTATGCACGTGCTGGCCGGATGGCAGAGTTCGCTGGGGACCAACGCCGACCCGTGGATTGCCATTCCCGCCATTTTGGGATTCATCGCGTTCTTTGCCGTATCGCAGGGGGCGGTTATTTGGGTGTTCATCGCCGAGATTTTCCCCAACGCCGTGCGGGCCAAGGGGCAGGCGCTGGGCAGCTTCACGCACTGGTTCATGTGTACGATCATTTCATGGGCATTCCCGATCATCGCGACGCTTTCCGACACGTCGTTGTCGTACGCGTTTGGATTCTTCGCCTGCATGACGCTTTTGCAGTTCTTCTTCGCCTGGCGGCTCATGCCGGAGACCAAGGGGGGCACGATCGAAACGCTGGAAAAACAGATTGTGAAATAAGGGTAATTTTAATGAGCGTCCTGAAAGTTTTTTGAAGGAGAGTTGGTGAGAACCCGGTAAACTTTTCACTATGGCTACAAGGGTTTATTTTCGTGACGAAACAGTAGGATACGATCAATATCAATCAAATGTTGGCACAACACAACGAAAGGATTTGCCATGATTTACACCGGACTGGTTTTTTTACTGACACTGGGGCCGTGGAATATCGGGTTCGACGAGGAGACGTCGAAACTGTCGCTGGTCAACAACCAGCAGGAGATTACGGTCGAGGGAACGCTTTCGTTCCAACGCGGGGATCAGACGTGGAAAATCGTCGCCCCGCGGGATGCCGTGAAAACGCGGCTTGCGTTGTGCGACGGGAACAACGACCTTCAGGGCTACATCACGTTCCAGCAAAACGGAACGCGACTGGAGATGCTCTTTTCACACCGCACGCGGCAGTATTATGACGGCGTGCTGACGTTCGACGGCACGATTCGGTTCCGCGACGAGAGCTTCCCCTGCCGGACGGTGGCGTCGGTGGAGGATCGGGTGCTTCCGTTGGCTTCGGGGAGGGCGGACTCGCTTCGGAACGATTCGCTGTTTGCACCAAAGGAAGATTTGATGTTGAAAATCCGGGCGGCCAACCTGCGTTTGGACACCTTGGAAAACGGGGCGTACCACGTTTGCTGTTCCGGACGGATTCAGGAGACGGCAGAGGCGGTGTTCGTGCTGGATCCGGAGGTGAATTACTTCAAGAACCGGTACATTCCGTACTATCATCCGCTCAATCGGGATCGTTGTCCGAAGCCGCCGACGGGGTGGATGTCGTGGAACCTCTATTTCGACAAGGCGACGGCAGAGGACAATTTGGCCGAAGCGCGGTTGGGAAAGAAATACCTCCAGCCGTTTGGGATGGAGTTCTGGCACATCGAGTCGTGGCAGGGAAATTCCGACCAGCTCCCGGTGTCGAATTTCTACAACCTGAATCTGGAAGTCAACGAAAAGCAGTTCCCCGAAGGGATGAAAAAGCTGGCCGACGATATTCGGGCGTTGGGATTTCGTCCGGGATTGTGGACGGCACCGTTCGGCACGGGAAATAAGGAGTTTTACGAGCAGCACAAGGACTGGTTCCTGCATGGCAAGGATGGGCAGCCGCTGCGGACGTGGAACGGCGTTTACACGATCGACCCGTCGAACGATGAGGTGATCGACCACCTGCGGAAGATTCACGATATCGCGTCGCACGAGTGGGGTTACGAGTATTTCAAAATCGACGGCATGTCCGGCGCCGGCGGGGGGTATTGCGCCCACTTTTTCGAGCGGCCGTATGTGAAGGAAGCGTTCCAGAATCCGGAATGCCCCGACCCGTTTGAGCGGTGCGTGCGGGCGTTCCGCGAGGGGATTGGCCCGGATCGGGTGTTTCTGGCGTGCCAGGGGCATTTCTCCGGCCCGGAACCGAAATATGCCGACGCGTCGCGGATCGGGTCGGACATCGTTCACCCGAACCAGCCGGTCAAGTGGTCCAACCTGCTGAACCAGGCGGGACGGACGATCAACCAGATTTTCGTGAACAACATCGTGTTTTACACCGACCCCGATACGTTGCTGGTGAACGAGGCGCTTTCGCTTGAGGAGGCCCGCGTTTCGACCGTGATTGTCGGCCTCCCGGGGCAGATGATGTTTTCGGGCGACAAGCTGGCCGAATTGCCGATGGAACGGATGCGGCTTTTGCAGCAGACGTTGCCGGTGTGCGATATTCGTCCGGTGAAGCTGTATCCAATGTTCCACCTGATGCCGGTGTGGGATTTGAAAGTGGCTCGCGGCTGGGGAAAATACGACGTCGTGGCATTGTTCAACTGGACGGAAGAGGAACAGGACGTGCCGTTCACGTTTGCCGAGCTGGGGCTGGATGCGTCGAAGGAATACGCACTGTACGAGTTCTGGACAAACACCTACGAGGGAACCGTTCGAGAGGGGTTTGAGAAGCGGATTCCGGCCCACGCAGTACGGCTTTACGCGGTACATGAAGTGCAGGCGACCCCCCAGTTCTTGTCTAGCGACCGCCACATCACGCAGGGAGCGGTGGATATTCAGGAAATGCGGTGGGACGACGCGGCAAAAACGCTTTCGGGCAAAGTGACGCTGGTGGCGAATAATCTCACGACGCTACGGTTCCGGATTCCAGACGGGTTCGCGTTCCGGAAGTCCGTTTCGGACGTCTCCTGCACCGCCAAAGTCGAAGCGGACGGCAAGATTCTGGCCGTGACGCTGGTTTCCGACAAAGCATGTGACGCGGCGTTTGAACTGGGCTTTTAAATTGATAATTGACAATTGATAATTGTAGTGAACGCAGGAAACGCTTGGAGCCGTGGACGGAGCGAAGCGTAGTCCCGGAAAAACCGCCGCTGTTTTTCCACTCCTTCCGAAGCTACGGACTACGCCCTGCGTTCACGGCTCAAAGGTCGGCGTCGATTGATTCGCGTCGGCCTTTAGCCTGCCCGGTACGACCGGAAGCGACTACGGCTTTTCGCCGGTTGCTACATCACCAGAAGGCAGTCGCTTTCGCTTCTGCACTTTACCGGAAAGCATAAATCCCTTGTTTTGACCTACGGAAGCGGTTTTTAGCGGTATTTTAGAAAGTATCTATCGTGAAAAAGAGTTGTATTCTGTTGACGCTGGTTCTTTTCGGGGTCTGGTGTGTGGTTTTTCCGCTAACAGCCTGCCAAATGGGATGGGAAGTGGCGAAAGGGCAGACGCTGACGTTCCTCGCGTGCCTGTTTGGGGGGGTAACGTCGGTCGTTTTTGTTAACAACGTGCGAAGCGTTTCGAACCCGACGGTAGCGGCTTTCGGCCCATTTTTAGGGATGATTCCCCGACTGGGGATTCCGGCAACTTTTTTGGTCTTTTCGATAATTTTTTATAGGGACCCCATGGACAGACGTTTACTTTTGGGTATAATACTCTCATATTTCGTATATTACCCAGTCATGCTCGTGACGGAACTTTTTCTGGTTCTGCCGCGGGAGAAAGACAGCAGGAAGAATCATGACGAATAATCCTTTGTCTCCCCAGGAATTGGGCGGCCATATTGCGGATGGAACTTCCTTCCATTTCATTGGCGGCACGCATTTCGACTTGCCGCAGATTTGCGGGATACAGATTACCAAATTCATGGTGATCGAGCTTTTGGCGGCTGTGTTGATGATTCTGTTGTTTGTTCCGCTGGCGCGTAAGATTAAAACCGGGGAGCCGGTACGGGGGCGTCTTTCCAATTTGCTGGAAGTGTTTCTTCTGTTTTTCCGGGATCAGGTGGTGCGTCCATCGATTGGGCATGGGGCGGACAAGTTCCTTCCGATCATCTGGACGACGTTTTTCTTTGTGCTATTTATGAATCTGTTCGGGATGATACCGTGTGGTGGTTCCCCGACGGCAAGTCTTTCGGTAACGGGCACGATGGCGGTCATTGCGTTTACGACGTTGGTAGGCTACGGGTCGTACAAGCTGGGGCCGGTGAATTTCTGGCTGAAGCAGGTGCCGCACATGGACGTACCGTTTGCGATTGGCATTGTTTTGAAGCCGATGTTGTTTGTAATCGAGATATTTGGTCTTTTGGTGAAGCACTTTGTGTTGGCCATACGACTTTTTGCGAATATGTTTGCGGGGCACCTGGTGCTTGCGGTTTTCATGGCGTTTGTCGGAGCGACGGCGACGTATTGGGGGCTGTGGGTGATTGTATCGTTCCCGTCGCTTTTGGTGGTGATTGCCATTGATTTCCTGGAGATATTCGTCGCGTTTTTGCAGGCGTACATCTTCACGTTCCTGATGTCGTTGTTCATTGGGATGGCGTCGCACCCGCATTAAAAATACAATTCAAGTTGTCATTCAATCAATCATTTTTTCCTTTACCATTTCAGGAGAGAACACGTGAAAAAGCTGACCATTGCTATGTTTGTGATGATGGTACTGTCCATCGTTTCGTACACCGTCGCCCAGGAAGCCGCCCCGGCTCCGGCCGCTCCGGCCCCGGCTGCCGCTCAGGAAGCTGCTCCGGCTCCGGCTGCTGAAGAAGCCGCGGCTCCGGCTGCGAGTCCCTGGAAGTTCTTCCTCATTCCGTTTGGATGTGGACTGGTCGTCGTCGGTGGTGGTTTCGGGATTGGTCGGATTGGTGCCGCCGCTGTGGATAGCATGGCGCGTCAGCCGGAATCCGCTTCCGCGATTCAGACGGCGATGATTTTGTCTGCGGCGTTGGTCGAAGGTGCCACGTTGTTTGGTCTGGTGATCTGCCTGTTGGGTTACATTCTTTAAGGATGCGTTCCCAGCGGATTGCGAGAGTTGGAGCGGAATAACAGGTAAAAACAACAGGAACGTTTCCATGAAATCACGACATTGGATCATTTTTTCGATGGTAATCGCGGTGTGCGGGCTTCTGTTCGCGTTCGGAGCCATGACGCCGGAGCTTCTGGCGGAAGGCCACGGCGAGGCGGGGGGAAATCCTCTGAATCCGCTGGAGGGAATTCGCGCGGACCTGGCCCTGTGGACCTGCGTGACGTTCCTGGTGGTCCTTGGCATTCTGTGGAAGTTTGCTTGGGCTCCGATAATGGAGGGGCTTGACAAGCGGGAGGGCTACGTGCTGGCCCAGCGGTCGGACGCGGAAAAGGCGAATGAGGATGCGAAGTCCCTTTTGGCCGAGTACCGGGCGCAGTTGGCTCAGGCGAAAAGCGAGATACAGCAGATGCGTGCCGAGGCTGCGGTGAACGCGGAGAAGGCGGCGACGCTTTTGATGAACAAGGCGAAAGCGGACATTCAGAACGAGCGGAAGGCGGCGTCGGCGGAGATTGCCAGTGCCAAGATTCAGGCTCAAAAGGAATTGGCGGCGACGAGTGCGAAGTTGGCGGTGGAGTTGGCGGGTACGATTCTGAAGAAGGATTTGGACATGGCCTCCCATCGGAAGCTGATTGACCAGACGGTAGCCAAATTCGGAAAGTAGAGGTTCGCATGGCAACAGACGTTCAGGCGAAAGACGCGCGATTTGCGGCGGAGTTGTACGACGTCAACGCGGAGAAGATTGGCAAGGTGTATGCCGAGGCTCTGTTTGGGGTTGTGGACGACGATTTGTCGCGGGTGCGTGAATTGCTCGGCGAGTTTAAGGAATTTATTGACGACGTATTGGTGGTTCATCCCGGATTTGAGAAGTTGCTTTCCAGCCGACTGGTGGGAGCGGACGAAAAGATTGGGGTATTGGATCGCGTGTTGCAAGGTACGGCGTCGAGGGTATTTCTGGATTTTCTTCGGGTCGTGGCGCGGCACGAGCGGTTGGATTGTCTTCGGGCGATTTATACGGAATCGGTGCGTCGATATGACGAGCTTGGCGGTCGGATACGGGTTCAGATAACCTCTGCGGTGGCGTTGGCTCCGGAGACGGTGGATCAGATAACGCAGGGATTGAGGAAGAAATTTGGCGACAAAGAGCTTCTGGTATCCTGCAAGGTGGATCCGGCGACGATAGGCGGACTGGTGGTACGGGTAGGCGATAGGATATACGACGGGTCGATCGCCACGCAGTTGGAAAATATACGTCGTAACATTGTTCAAAACTATGTGCCCGGCACATGAATGACTAAGGAACGCTCATGAAATTCAAAGCCGATGAAATCGCTTCTGTGATTCAGCAGGAGATAAAGCAGTATGAGTCCAAAATCGACGTCCGCCAGGTCGGGCGGGTTTTGGAGGTCGGAGACGGGATTGCTCAGGTTTACGGCCTGTCCGACGTTATGGCGGGGGAAATGGTCGAGTTCAGCAACGGCGTGATGGGCCTTGCGTTCAACCTCAACGAGAATTCGGTGGGTGTCATTATTTTGGGTGACTACCTGAAGATCAACGAGGGGGACGAGGTTCGTTCGACGGGTCGTTTGTTGAGCGTGCCGGTGGGCGAAGCGGTTTTGGGCCGAGTGATTGACCCGTTGGGCAATCCGTTGGATGGCAAGGGACCGATTCAATCGACCCAGACGCGGCCGGTGGAGAGTGTGGCGCCGAGTATTTCGGAGCGGCAGCCGGTGCGAGAGGCGCTTCAGACAGGTATCAAGGCGATTGACGCGATGACGCCGATTGGGCGTGGTCAGCGAGAATTGATCATTGGCGACCGCAAGACGGGCAAGACGGCGATCACGATCGACACGATCATCAACCAGAAGGGGAAAGGCGTCTACTGTTTCTACGTTGCGGTGGGGCAGAAGGAGTCCACGGTTGCGGGTCTGATTGAGACGTTGCGGCAGTATGGTGCGATGGAGTACACGACGGTGGTGGTGGCGGGTGCGTCCTCTCCGGCTCCGTTGCAGTACATTGCTCCGTATGCGGGGACGGCGATGGCGGAGTATTTCACGTACAATGGTGGGCATACGCTTTGTGTTTACGACGACCTTTCCAAGCAGGCGGTGGCGTATCGTCAGCTTTCGTTGCTGATGCGACGTCCGCCGGGACGTGAGGCGTATCCGGGCGACGTGTTTTACTGTCACAGTCGTTTGTTGGAGCGTTCGTGCAAGTTGAGCGACGCGAAGGGGGGCGGTTCCCTGACGGCGCTTCCGATCATCGAGACGTTGGAAGGTGAGGTTTCGGCGTACATTCCGACGAACGTGATTTCGATTACGGACGGGCAGATTTACTTGCAGCCGGACTTGTTCTTTGCGGGGCAGCGTCCTGCGATGAACGTCGGTATTTCGGTGAGCCGTGTAGGGGGTTCCGCGCAGATTCCGCTGATGAAGAAGGTGGCGGGCGGTATGCGGTTGGACCTTGCGGCATTCCGCGAGTTGGAAGCGTTCGCGCAGTTGGGAACGGATTTGGATGCGGCGACGCAGAAGAGTCTGGATCGTGGGTATCGGGTGAACGAGCTGCTGAAGCAGGGAATTTGTAAGCCGATGCACGTGGTCGATCAGGTGGTGAGCATTTACGCTGCGACGCGTGGTTATTTGGACAACGTACCGGTTTCTCGGGTGCAGGAGTATGAGGAAAGGCTTCTGGAATACTTCCATGCAAACGAGCAGGCGGCGTGGGACAAGATTGCCTCGGTTGGCAAGCTGGAACCTGAAGTGGAAGACGAGCTGAAGCGGGTCATTGGCAAATTCACCGAGGATTTTCTCGCGAAGTAACCTTAAACGGGCGGAATCATGGCAAAGACGAAGACACTGAACAAGCGGCGAAAGTCGATTCGCAGCATCCGTAAAATCACGCGAACGATGGAGTTGATCTCCACGGCGTGTTATCGTCGGGCGATGGACCGAGCGGTGAACGCGCGGGCGTTTACCGAGCGGCTGACGCGGATGGTGCGGAATCTGGCGGTATCGGGGGCGGAGGTATCGCATCCGCTCTTGACGGCACACGCGGAGGAGAAGAACGTAACGCTTTTGGTGTTGTCGAGCAATCGCGGGTTATGCGGCGGTTACAACGGCAGCATTCTTCGGGTGGCGTATCAGCGGTGGAAGGAGTTGCTTTCTGGCGAGAAGGTGGCGAATCCGGCGTTGGTGGTATCGGGCAAGCGGGGGATTTCGTACTTTCGGTTTCGGAAGGTGCAGCCTTCGCAGACGTACACGCAGTTCGAGGACAAGCCGACGTTTGACGAGGTGGATCAGATTGCGCAGGAATATCTGGAGATGTACCTGACGGGCAAGCTGGATCGGCTGGAGATCGTTTATACGAAGTTCTTTTCGATGTCGAAGCAGGCGGTGGTTCACGAGACGTTATTACCGTTGACGGAGATAGGTTCGGGCGACGACGGCGCATCGCAGGAGGTGAAGGGGATTGCGGAATACGATTTTCTTCCCAGTGCGGAGAGTATTTTGAGTGAAGTGGTTCCTCAGAGTTTCAAGGCGAAGTTGTTCAAATGTTTTCTGGACGCGGCGGTGAGCGAACAGATAGCGCGTATGGTTGCGATGAAGGCGGCCACGGAGAATGCGGATTCGATGATTCAGACGTTGACCATGGCGGTGAACCGTTCGCGTCAGAGTCAGATTACGGGCGAGCTTACCGAGCTTATCGGTGGGGTCGAGGCCCTGAAATAAGAAATTAAACAAATTAGTTTCCTCCATACCATAACGAAAGAAAAGACAATGGCAAGTAACATCGGTCATATTACGCAGGTGATTGGTTCCACGTTTGACGTGGAATTTTCCGAGGACTCGCTTCCGGCAATTTACAATGCGGTCCACGTGAAAGTAGACAAGGGCGACGAGCAGGTAACGTTGACGGGCGAGGTGCAGCAGCACCTGGGCAGCGGTCGCGTTCGCTGCGTGGCATTGGGTTCGACGGACGGTCTGGTTCGTGGTCGCGCGTGTGAAGACACGGGGGCGCCGGTAACGGTTCCGGTGGGGCCGGAGACGGTGGGACGCGTGTTCAATCTGTTGGGCGAGCCGATTGACGGACGTGGCCCGGTGAAGGCGAAGCAGCGTATGCCGATTCACCGTGACGCTCCGCCGCTTGCGGACTTGTCGACCAAGACAGAGATTTTCGAGACCGGTATTAAGGTGATCGACCTGTTGACGCCGTTTGTGCGTGGTGGCAAAGCGGGGTTGTTTGGTGGTGCGGGTCTGGGCAAGACGGTGATCATTCAGGAATTGATTGCACGTATTGCGTCGGCGCACGGGGGTTATTCGGTGTTTGCGGGCGTTGGCGAGCGAACGCGAGAGGGGAACGACCTTTGGTTGGAGCTTCAGGAAGCGGCGATTGGTCAGACGGGAAAACATGTGATTGATCAGACGTGCATGGTGTTCGGTCAGATGAACGAGCCGCCGGGAGCACGTTTGCGGGTGGCGTTGTCGGCGTTGACGATGGCGGAATATTTCCGGGATCAGTCGGGGATGGACGTGTTGTTGTTTGTGGACAACATTTTCCGATTCTCCCAGGCGGGCAGCGAGGTGTCGGCGTTGTTGGGACGTATGCCCAGTGCGGTCGGTTATCAGCCGACGTTGGCGAGTGAAATGGGTGCGTTGCAGGAGCGTATTACATCGACGGACAAAGGGGCGATCACATCGGTTCAAGCGGTTTACGTTCCGGCGGACGACCCAACCGACCCGGCTCCGGCGACGGCGTTTGGTCAGTTGGACGCGTTTGTGTATCTGGAACGAGCGATTTCGGAAAAGGGTATTTATCCGGCGGTCGATCCGTTGGCTTCCTCCAGTCGCGTGTTGGACCCGCAGTATGTGGGTGAGGAGCATTACACGTGTGCCCGTCGGGTGCAGTCCACGTTGCAGCGTTATCGTGAGCTTCAGGACATTATCGCGATTCTGGGTGTGGACGAGTTGGCCGAAGCGGACAAATTGGTGGTTCATCGGGCGCGTCGAATGGAGCGATTCCTGTCGCAGCCGTTTTTGGTTGCCGAGGCGTTCACCGGCAAGAAGGGTGAGATCACGCCGTTGAAGGAAACGATTCGCAGTTTCAACGAGATTGCGGACGGGAAGTGGGATCACTTGCCGGAATCGGCGTTCATGTACGTCGGCACGATCGAGCAGGCAGCGGAACAGGCCGAGCGTATGGCTTCGGAAGCGAAGAAAAAGTAATCCACGCAGGGGAGCGAAACCATGGAACTGAAATGTGTCGTCGTTACGCCTGAAAAGACGGTGTTGGATCAGGCCGCAGAGTCGATTACGTTGCCATTATATGATGGCGAGTATGGGATCGAGTGGAATCATACGCCGTTGATTGGTCGTCTGGGTGCCGGGTTGTTACGCCTTCGGAAGGGGGATCGTGTGGATGCGTATTACGTATCGGGCGGTTTCGTGGAGGTGTTGGCGAACACGGTTTCGCTGATGACGGCTCGCGCCATACCTGCCGCCGAGATAACGTTGGCGAAAGCGGACGCCGCGATGGTGGAAGCGAAGGCCAAACCGGGCAAATCGGTTCAGGAAATGGAGATTCGCGATCAGGCGATGCGCGAAGCGCGTGCGATGTTGCGGATTGCGAATCGTAAGCATTCCTCATAGCGAATGCTGGCAATTAAAACGAAACGGGTGCGATCAAATTTTCTGTGTGTCGCACTCATTTCCTTTTCTTGAAGGGGCGTCCGATTAGGAGGGTAGTGTTGCATCCATGTTATAAATAGCACAAAGTGAGCGCACTAAAAGTTTTTTGAAGGAGAGTTTGAGAGGAAACAATTTTTCAAAAATGTTTCCTCTCAAAAGGTTGGAAGCTCGGTAGTTTTAACGATTACGCTTCCAACCTCTGGGGAGGAACCCTTTTGAAAAAGAGGTTCCTCCCCAGAGGCTGGAATTGTTATCGTTTCGGAAGGTGGTCGCCTTCGTCGCTGTATTCAAAACTCGTTTGAGGTGTTGCCATGAATTTCTCCTTAAATGTTGTTTTCATCGGCTAAATGGAATCGGTTGCCACAAACGGAACCCTATTTTGCCTTGCGTACTTTTCCGCCGCCGCCCCTGCCGGAGCGTGAATGGTCAGGCTCTCGCAGCGCAAGAACGCCCATTCTTCAATCTCCATCACACTCCCGGGAATCGTGATGGAGGTCAGACCCGTGCAATCATAGAACGCAAACTCTCCAATCGTCTTTACGCCGTCGGGAATGGTGACGGACGCCAGACCCGTGCAGCCACGGAACGCATACCCTCCAATCGCCTCCACGCCGTCGGGAATCGTGAAATGTCCCCTTTTTCCGGCAGGGTACACGCACAGTGTCGTTCCATCTTTGGTATAAACGACCCCCTCCACGCTTTTGAAATGGGGATTTTCCTCTACGACATGAATGGACGCCAACCCCTTGCAGCCTGAGAACGCCCGCTCTCCAATCGTCTCCACGCTTCCGGGAATCGTGACGGACGCCAGACCCGTACACTTCTCGAACGCAAGCCTCTCAATCGTCTTCACGCTTTCAGGAATCGACACGGACGTCAGACCCTCGCAGCCATAGAACGCAAACGCTCCTATTTCCTTCACCCCCTTGGGAATGGTGATAGACGTCAGCCCCACGCAGCGATAGAACGTCCAGTCTCCAATCGCCTCCACGCTTCCGGGAATCGTGAAATGTCCCCTTTTTCCGGCAGGGTACACGCACAGTGTCGTTCCATCTTTGGTATAAAAGATCCCCTCCACGCTTTTGAAATGGGGATTTTCCTCTGCGACTTGAATGGAGGTCAGACCCACGCAGCTCGCGAACACGCCCTCTCCAATCGTCTCCACACTTCCGGGAATCGTCACGGACGCCAGACTCGTGCACCCAGAGAACGCAAACTCTCCAATCGTCTCCACGCTATCGGGAAGCGTCACGGACGTCAGACCCGAGCAGTCGGCGAACGCCCGGTCTTCAATCGTCTTCACGCCGTCGGAAATCGTAACGGACGTTAGCCCCGTGCAGTCAGAGAACAGCCAACCCCCAATCGCCTCCACGCTGCCGGGAATCGTGATGGACTTCAGCCCCGTGCAGCCAGAGAACGCCCCACTCTCAATCATCTTCACGCTCTCGGGAATCGACACGGAGGTCAGACCCTTGCAGCCCTTGAACGCATACTCTCCAATCGTCCCTACTCCTTCGGGAATCATGAAACTTCCCTTTTTTCCCGCAGGGTACGCGCACAGTGTCGTTCCATCTTTGGTATAAACGACCCCCTCCACGCTCTTGAGATGAGGATTCTTTTCTTCCACCGGAATCGACATCAGTTCCGTACAGCCAGAGAATGCCCCACCCCCAATCATCTCCACACTTTTGGGAATCGTGACGGACGCCAACCTCTCGCACCCAGAGAACGCACCACATTCCATCGTCTCTACACCTTCGGGAATGGTAACGGACGTCAACCCCGCACAGTCCTCGAACGCCCACTCTCCAATCGTCCGCACCGGCAGACCGTCAATTTCATCCGGAATGACGACGTCCGTTTCTTCGCCGACGAATTCGATGATGGTGATGGAATCGTCTTCAACCTGGTATTCAAAACTTGTTTTTGGTGTTGTTGTCATGGAATTTCTCCTTAAGTAAAGTTTTAATCTTTCAAATAGAATCCGTAGCCACAAACGGAATCTCCTTTTTCCTTGCATGCTTTTCCGCCTCCGAACCCGCCGGGGCATGGATTGTCAGGTTTTCGCAGCCCTTGAACGCCCCCTTTTCAATCGTCTTTACGCTTCCGGGAATGGTAACGAACGTCAACCCCGTGCACTCCTCGAACGCCCCCTTTTCAATCGTCCACACGCTTTTGGGAATCGTGACAGAGGTCAACCCCGTGCAGTGATGGAACGCCCACTCTCCGATCGTCTTTACGCTTCCGGGAATGGTAACGGACGTCAAACCCGTGCAGTCAGAGAACGTACACGATCCTATCGTTTTTAAACCTTCGGAAATCGTGAGGGATGTCAGGCTCTCGCAGCCCTCGAACGCCCTCGATCCAATCGTCTCCACACCTTCGGGAATGGTGATGGACGTCAGACCTGCACAGTTGCAGAACGCATACGCTCCAATTATCCGAACTCCTTCGGGAATCGTAAAACTTCCCCTTTTTCCCATAGGATGGATGCACAGTATTGCGTCATCCTTCGTATAAACGACCCCATCGACGCTTTTGAAATGAGGGTTCTCTTTAACGACCTTAATGGAAGTCAATCTCGAACAACCCTTGAACACCCACTCTCTAATCTCCTTCACGCCTTCGGAAATCGTGACAGATGTCAGACTCACGCAGCGATGGAACGCCTTTGTCTCTATACTTCCAGAAATCGTGACGGACGTCAGACCCACGCAGTCCTTGAATGCATCCCTTCCGATGGTCCCCACGCCATCGGAAATCGTCACGGAGGTCAGTTTCGTACAGTCATAGAACGCATTCATTCCAATTGTCTTTACGCTTCCGGGAATGGTAACGGATATTAGCCCTGTGCACTCCTTGAACGCCCCCACTTCAATCGTCTCCACGCTTCCGGAAATAGTGACGGACGTCAGACCCCTACAGCCAGAGAACGCATACTCACCAATCGTCTTTACGCCTTCGGGAATCATGGCAGAAGTCAACCCCGTACAACCAGAGAACGCACCCATTCCAATCGTTTCCAAACCTTCGGAAATCGTCACGGATGTCAGGCTCTCGCAGTGATGGAACGCCCACACTCCAATCGTTTTCACGCCTTCGGAAATCGTGACGGACGTCAGCCCCTTGCAGCCATAAAACGCGCGCTCTCCAATCGTCCGAACTCCTTCGGGAATCGTGAAATGCCCTTTTCTTCCCGGAGGGTACGCACACAGCGTCGTTCCATCCTTCGTACAAAGAACTCCATCCACACTTTTGAAATGAGGATTCTCTTCTGCGACCTGAATAGACGTCAACCTCGTGCAGCCCATGAACGCCTCCACTCCAATCGTCTTTACGCCTTTGGCAATTGTGACGGACGTCAGACCCTTGCACCAAGAGAACGCATACTCTCCAATCGTCTTTACACTATCGGGAATCGTAACGGACGTCAGCCCCACGCACCAAGAGAACGCATCTCTTCCAATCTCCTTTACGCCTTCAGAAATTGTGACGGATGTCAGCCCCTTGCACCAAAAGAACGCCTTGTCTCCAATCGTCTTTACGCCTTCGGGAATCGTGAAATGCCCCTTCTTTCCCGGGGGGTACACGCACAGCGTTATACCGTCTTTCGTATAAACGACCCCCTCCACGCTTTTGAAATGAGGATTCCTTTCTGCGACCTGAATAGAGTTCAGATTTCTACATCCCTCGAACGCCCAATATCCAATCGTCTCTACGCTATCGGGAATGGTAATGGATGTCAAACTCGTGCAGTTAGAGAACGCATTCTCTTCAATCGTCTTTACGCTATCGGGAATGGTCACGGACGCCAGACTCTTGCAGCGAGCGAACGCCCCTCCTCCAATCGTCTTCACGCCTTTGGGAATTGTAACGGACATCAGACTCTTGCAGCAAGAGAACGTAGTCCCTCCAATCGCCTCCACGCCTTCGGGAATGGTGACGGACACCAGGCTCTTGCAGCGTGAGAACGCCCCCCATACGATCTCCACGCCTTCGGGAAGCGTGACGGAAGTCAGACCCACACAGTCCGCGAACACAGCCTTTTCAATCGTCTTCACTCTTCTGGGAATCGTGATAGACGTCAACCCTGCGCAGTCCTTGAACGCAAACGCTTCAATCCTCCCCACGCTTTCAGGAATCGTGACGGACGTCAGACCCACACAGTCATAAAACGCCCAGCTTCCAATCGTCCTCACGCTTTCAGGAATCGTGACGGAAGTCAGACCCACGCAGCCCACGAATGCAGACTCTCCAATTTTCCTCACTCTTTTGGGAATCCTAAACCTTCCCTTTTTTCCCACAGGGCAACAATACAAAGTCGCTCCATCTTTCGAATAAACAACCCCATCCACACTTTTGAAATCTGGATTTTCCTCCAGGACTTGAATGGACGTCAGAGCCGTACAGCCCTCGAACATGTAGTTTTGAATCATCTCTACGCCTTCGGGAATCGTGACGGACTTCAAACCCACGCAGCCCACGAACGCCCCAGGGCCAATCGTCTTTACGCTTTCGGGAATCCTAAACCTTCCCTTTTTTCCCACAGGGCAACAGTACAATGTCGTTCCATCCTTCGTATAAACAACCCCATCCACACTTTTGAAATTTGGATTTTCCTCCAGGACTTGAATGGACGTCAGAGCCGTACAGCCCTCAAACGCCCCCTCTCCAATTATATCCATGCTTCCGGGAATCGTGACGGACTTCAAACCCACGCAGCCCTCGAACGCAGACGCTCTAATCCACGTCACGCCCTCGGAAATCGTGACGGACTTCAACCCCACGCAGCCCTCGAACGCCCCCCCTTCAATTATATCCATGCTTCCGGGAATCGTGATGGACGTCAGACCCACGCAGCCCTCGAACGCCCCGGGTTCAATCGTCTTTATGCCTTCGGGAATCGTGACAGACTTCAACCTGGAACAGCCAGAGAACGTACCCTTTTTAATCACCTCCGTACTTTCGGGAATCACGATGGACGTCAGGCCTGTGCAGCCTTCGAACACGCGTTCTTCAATCACCACACCTTTGGGAAGGGCAACGGACGTCAATCCCGAACAGCCCGCAAACGCCCCGGGGCCAATCGTCTTTACGCTTCCGGGAATGACAACGGAAGTCAGACCCGAACAGCCAGAGAACGTACCCTTTCCAATCGCCTCCATACTTTCGGGAATCACGATGGACGTCAGGCCTGTGCAACCTTTGAACACACGCTCTTCAATCATCACATCTTTGGGAAGGGCAACGGACGTCAACCCGGTGCAGCCAGAGAACGCCCCGGGTTCAATCGTCTTTACGCTTTCGGGAATCGTGACGGACGTCAACCCCACGCAGCCCCAGAACGCCCCCTTTCCAAGGGTCTCCACGCCTTCGGGAATGGTAATGGATGTCAACCCGGTGCAGTCCATGAACGCACATTTTCCAATTTTCCGTACATTTCCGGGAATCGTCACGGAAGTCAGACTCGCGCAGCCTTTGAACCCCCACCATTTAATTGTCCGCACCGGCAGACCGTCGATTTCATCCGGAAGGACGACTTCCGTTTCTTTGCCGATGAATTGGGTGATGGTGATGGAATCGTTTTCGACTTGGTATTCAAAACTCGTTTTCGGTGTCGTCGTCATGGAATTTCTCCTTAAATATTGTTTTCACCAGTTAAATGGCGTCCGTTGCCACAAACGGAATCTCCTTTTCCCCTGCATACTTTTCCGCCACCGAACGGATCGTATTTCATCCCCCGCACCGGCAGATCGTCGATTTCATCCAGAATACGACTTTCGTCTCAACACCTATGAATTTTACAATTACGATGGAGTTCTTTTTCAGCCTTACATTCAAAACTTTTTAGGGTATTGTTGTTAAGTGGAATTTCTTCTTAAAGGACGGGCACCTTCCCCAAACGGCCTTCAGGAGGCTTGACCACGGATTTCATTGTAACATCGATCATTCGTGTTGTCAAGCAAAGAGATGGGAGGCCCCCCAAGTCCAGAATACCCCGGAAATACCCTGTCCGCACCATGTGCACAATAGGAAAGGACAGGCACATTGAGCCGCCGTGCGACAACGCACGAAAATCCACCGAGAATCAAAAACCTGCAAAGTTATGAGGGATTCTCGTCCGTTGGCGAAACCTCCTCCGGATAACGTATCTGTGTTACAGCGTTTCCATCACGGTGAGCAAACTTTGGTAGCTATCCACATCGTGATATTTTACGCCGGTTGTACTGATCTCGTTAAACAGCTTCCTGGCGCAGGATATTTTCGCCTGCTCAATCGGCCGCAGTTCGAGACTGTCCATCGAGCCTTTGGTTTCGGCAATGAAAAAAATGTGCTTCACCGCCCCTTTTTTGAAGGAAATGGCCCAGTCCGGCGAGTAATTGCCCACAGGCGTTGGAATATAGAACCCCCGCGGTCCCTTCGGCAGTTTGGCATACACGATCACCTCGTCTGCCGTGTCCAAATTCTCCGCAAAACGCCGTTCAATGCTGTCGTTTGCCGACCCATCCGTAAAGACATAATCCTGTATGGCATGTTTCGCCCGGAACGCCCTGGCATACTCGTCCGAGGTGCGGCTCATGTTGAAGATTTCCTGCGAATACGGTTCTTCGGCACTGGGCATATAGGTAATATGCTCCACCACCACCGAGGCTTTCTGCCTATTGATGATATTAATCACCCTGGCGATGAATTCCTCCGGGTTTTCACGGAACAGCTCAAGCTGCTGTTTTTTCATGCCGGCCAGAATGGCAGCAGCCGTCCGACGCGTGAGGTTGGTCCCTTCCGCAATTTTTCCGATGAGGTCATACGTCGCAAATCCGCCATGTGACCGTTCGAGCTTCTTCGTTTCGGTACGTTTCACGTTGAAATCCGCCCCCTCCTGCGTCCCTCGGGTGAGCGTGTAGGAAAGGCGAGCAACTTTCAGCTCCGTATTCATAGCGGCGATGGATTTCCTGATGAGTTCTTCGCTGCTGAATTCTACCAAATAAGCGTAACGCTTGTTGATGCGTTCCCAGAGGTCTTGGAATGCCGCCCAGTTCTCGTTGAGTGGATTGTTCTTAACCTTGGTGTCGTGTCCGTTGCTTGCCATTTCCGCAAGGACAGACGGGTTAAAGATCGCCTGAACCAGCTTGTGGATGCTTTCCGCAAACGGAGCGAGTTCCGGTTTCATGGGGGCGAGACGGCCTGTTTCCGCAGCGTTTCTGTAGGTGTCGGTCACGCTGCCGTTGTCGTCCACGTAATCGTTGCGGACAAGGTAGTTGTAAATGGCCGTGGCTTCCGCAGCGGTAAACGTATGCTGCTGCGTATCCGTGGAAACCGTTCTGCCGTTAAAGTATTCCACGCTTGCCCTGGTCGGACGCTCGTAAAGGTCGGATTTGATTTCGCTCTGCAAGTCGGCGACAAAACCCGCGTAACTCTCGCTTGCAATCACCGTAAGCGTGTTCACGCTCTGCACGAGCGACTCGCCGCATACTTCAACATCCTGCCGTTCCCCGTTGCTGTTGACGCACAAACGCAGCCCGCGACCGACTTCCTGCCGTTTGGCGGTGGCATTATCCGAATACTTCAAGGTGCAAATCTGAAACACGTTCGGGTTGTCCCACCCTTCACGCAGCGCGGAGTGGGAAAAGATGAAACGCGTCGGTTCGTCAAACGACAGCAGCACTTCCTTCCGTTTAAGAATCAGGTCGTATGCGGAGATGTCGTCCGATTCGTTCGAGCCACGCTTGACCGTGCTGTTGATGACGCGGCCTTTCTTGTCGATGGAAAAGTACCCCCTGTGCGTTTGGGTGGTGTCGATGCCGCGTAAATACGCCTGATATGCCGTGGAAAACAACGTAAGCCGCTCCTTCAAAGCCGCTGCGTATTCCTCCTCAAAAATGCGTCCATACTCACCGGGAATTTCCTCTCCGTCCTCACCGTACTGGCGATATTTCGCCACCTCGTCAATAAAGAACAGGGAGAGGCATTTGATCCCCTGCTCGAACAGCGTCTCCTCTTTGTCGAAATGCGAATGGATGGTCTCGCGGATTTGAATACGGCGAATATCCTCCTCGTTGACGTTGCCGCTGGCTTCACCGGCCGTGAGCGTGTCGCCGTTGCTGAACGTAACCATGGCGCGGATCGGATCAATTTCGGCAATGGAAATCCCTCGATACTCCTCCAGATTTTTGGAAGCAACATAGAGACTGTCGCCAACCTTCAGCAGGTGCGTCTCGCGTTTCGGAGAGCCTGTCGAACGGCGGACTTCAAACTCCAGACGGGCACGCGGCGGTTTTTTGCGGTCGATGACGATGTCCGAGAGATACATATATCGATCGGTGCCGGCAAGGTTCCTCAGCTCAAAGCCCTTCACTTCAATCTTTTTGACCAGCTTTTTCTGGAATGCGTCGAGTGCGTCGAGGACGTAAACCAGGTTGTGGCTTGTCCTGTGAGTAGCCGAATAATTCAGAGAGAAGAGCGGATTAAAGTTTTTCTTCAATGCGTTTTGCGTCGCCGTACCGCCCATCTTTTGCGGTTCGTCCAGAATGATAATCGGGCGATTCGCCTTGATAACGTCGATCGGTCTGCGGCTGCCAAACTCATCGCGCCTGGTATAGATGATCCTTGCGGCTTCGTTTCCGCTTCGGCCCTCAACGTTTTTATCCTCGTTCATCGTGGTGTTGAACGCCTGCGTGTTTATAATCATCACATTGATGCCGCTGTTCTGGGAAAACTCGTCGAGCTGATGCAGGTTTTTGGAGTTATACACAAAATACCGTGCTTTCAACCCGTAAAGCTCCATGAAGTGGTCCTCAAGCATTTCAAAGGATTTTTTCACCCCTTCGCGAATGGCAATGGACGGAATGACCACGATAAACTTGCTCCACCCGTAGGCTTTATGAAGCTCGAACATGGTCTTGATGTAAACATACGTCTTGCCGGTGCCGGTTTCCATTTCGATGTCGAGTGATACCGCGCCGAGTCCGGAAACAAGGTCGTTGGAATACTTTATATTGTTTGCCGTTTGAACCGCGTGAATGTTTTTCAGCAACTCGGCCTGGGAAAGCTGAATCTTTTCGTTACGGTATGCGGTTTCGTACTCTTCTTCAAGTGCCTGTTTTTCCTCATCGGACAAGGCGGAATATTCCAGTAAAAAAGAGCCTCTGCGTTCCAGGCGTTCCTCATTACTGAGCGTCTTTTCACTGCCAATATCCCGGCGATATTTGGCCATGCCGACATGAGGCTGCCCGGCAAACACGCGGACGACGCTTTCGACGGCTTCCGTCTGGAATTGCTGTATCTTAAATTGAAATTTCATTTGGAATTGTCTCCCTCGTTTAATTCACGCTCGATGAC
>JAUNBJ010000139.1 GCA_030535245.1 Planctomycetia bacterium
CACCTCCCAAAACTTTTTACTACGCTCACTGCGTTCGCTATGTTATGAGTGTTTACTTTCTTTTTGTTCTGTTTATAACATGGACACAGCAGTAGTCCCGGAAAACGGGTGCGTGCAAATTTCGTGGGTACGGTCGTTAGCGACGCCCTTGCATCAACCGGAGTTTTAGAAGGAGCTTTTACCGTTTGATTTCCTGGAACTTCCCGTCGTTCAGGAAGGGGGGGACACGGGAGCGGTCTTTTTTCTCACGCTTTTTACGTTCCTTTTCGCGGGGACGTTCCAGGTACTCGGCGATCATCGCGTCGTCCTCCTCGGAGATTTCGTCGTCGGTCATGTCAGACGCTTCCCCCTCGTCCCACGGCGGGAGGTCGTCGGCATGGCCTGAAAGATTGGGGGTTTCTTCGTCGTTCTCGTCCTCGTCCTTTTCGTCCTTTTCTTCCAACGTCTGGGGGGAGGGGGCGGCGGGAACGCTCGGAACATTTTCGCCCCCCGCTTCGGCCTGTTTCGCTTCCCATTCTTCGATGGTCCACTTGACTTCACGCGGTTTCGTGTAGCCGCAAAACGCCCCGACAATACCATCCTCCTCCATATAATCGATGAGCCGTGCCGCACGTCCGTAGCCGATCCCCAACATCCGTTGCAGCAGGGAAATGCTCCCCCGCTTTTCGCGGACGATGATGTCGATGGCTTGCAGGTACAGTTCGTCTTTCTGGGCCAGTTCCTCCAGACCGCTGCTGGCGGCGTCCCCCGCAAGGTGACGTTCAATATCGGTTTCAAACTGCGGTTTGTCGGTCGAAATGGAACCCACCACCCGGTTGATTTCGTCGTCGCTTAAAAAAGTCCCCTGTGCCCGGACAAGCGTACTGGTTCCGGGGAGCAGGAAAAGCATGTCGCCGTTCCCCAAAAGTCGGTCGGCACCGTTTTCGTCCAGCACCACGCGGCTGTCGTTTTTGCTCGACACCTGAAACGCAATGCGGGCCGGCAGGTTCGACTTGATCAGGCTGGTAATCACGCTGACGATCGGCTTCTGCGTCGCCAGGATCAGGTGAATCCCCACCGCACGGCTCTTTTGGGCCAGCCGGATGATGTGCGACTCCACTTCCTTCGGGGAGGTCATGATCAGGTCGGCCATCTCGTCCACCACAATCACGATGTACGGCATACTTTCCGGAACCGTCTCCCCCGGCTGCGGACGGAACAGTTTCATCCGATCGCTTTCGGAAAGATGGTTGAACGCCTCGATATTCCGCGTACCCACCCGCGACATGATACGGTATCGCTCCTCCATCTTTTCGACCGCCCAGCCCAGAATCGCTTCCGCCTTTTTCATATCGGTCACGACGGGGTGCATCAGGTGGGGAATCGTCTTGTACTGGCTCAGCTCCACCATCTTCGGATCGACCATCAGCATCCGTACGTCTTTGGGGCTGCGCGTCATTAAAATCGACGTGATGATGGAATTCAGGCAAACGCTCTTTCCCGTACCGGTACGCCCCGCGATCAATAGGTGCGGCATCCGGGTCAAGTCGGTCATCAACGGTTTGCCCGCGACATCTTTGCCCAAAAAAATCGGAATATTCATGCGGGAATACGTTCCGGCCAGCTCCTCCATCACCTCACGCAGACGCACCCACTGCTTTTTCACGTTCGGGATTTCCACACCGACCAGGTTCTTCTTGCCCAGAATCGGGAACACGATCCGGACGTTGGCCACCCCCAGCTTGACCGCCAGATCATCCGCCAGATTCGCAATTTTCGCCACGCGAATGCCCGATTCCAGCTCGACCTGATACTGCGTAATCACCGGCCCAAGCTGAATTTCACGCACCTTGATACGGAAACCGAACTCCGAGACAATCGTTTCCAGCAGCCGGGCACGCGACGTCGCTTCCTGCTCGAATTCCCCATAGTCAAACTCCTCGGCAGGGGCCAAAAGCGTCAACGGCGGAAACACATATTCCGTGGAATCCGGCGACTGTTCCTGAATCGTTTCCTGAACACTCGACGCCCCCCCCTGCGGACGGTGGATCGAGATCAAATCGTCGGCTTTCGTCTTTTCCTTCTTCGCTTTGGCCGGTTTTTCCGGTGTTGGGATTTCCAACGTTTCCGGCGTCGCTCGGTGCGTATCAGGCCGTGCCACGACCGGTTTTTCCTCAGGTTTTTTCACGGGGGAAACGACCGTCCGCGAACCGGTTCCATGGTGCCACCCCGAACGTTTCCGAAGAATCCACCGCAAAGATACCAGCACCCGTCGGGCACGGGGCTTCGGAAGCCGCCGTATCACCACCCGCATCAGTTTCGGAACCACGTAATCGCTATAGACGCAGAACCCCGCCAGCATCACCAAACCGAGCACCAGTCCGGAAAGAATCGGCCCCAACGAAGCCAAAAAACCGCTGACCGCCGCCCCCGTGTACCCGCCGCTGCCGATGAGCACAAACGGCAACGCTCCCGGAAACATCACGCTGACCAGCCCGCAAAACCCAATCACCGACAGGCACCACCCCGAAAATCGCACGAACGGCATCTTCGCGTGCAATCCCAAAAAGAACCGCCCCGAATGCCAGAGCATCCCCAACAGGATGTACCACACCCCCAGCCCAAAAACCTCGAACATCCACCCGGAAAACCAACTCCCGCAGATTCCCATCCAGTTCTGCACCGCATGCTCATTCGGCCAAACCAGCGAGCTGGGCGGGTCCGATACGTGGAACGTGGCCAAACTCAACAGCACGAAAAAAAGCAGCAACAACAACCCCAGCGAGGTCGCCGCGTCGCACAGTTTGCAAAATCGTGAATGCGTCATGGAGTTCTCCTGAATCCGTCGCGAAAGGGGTTACCCCCGCGCCGCCTGCATGATGAGTTCATAAACGTCGAAATCGTGAATCCCCACGTCCGGAACGTACCGGGCGTCGGAGCAAAGGAAAAGCGTCTTTTGCGACGCGTCGCGGGCCGGCGCTCCGTGGGAACCCCGAATCCGCATTGGATCCAACGGTACGGAACGGGTCGCCAGGTCGAAAAACATTTCGCACGGATCGTACCCCGGCTTGCGGTGAATATCGACCGTCCGGGCAAAAAACGGCGCCTTCGCGTCGTCCATCCACCAGTAATACGGCATCCAACTGTCCGGCGTGGAAACCAGTACCAAATTCCCCGACCGCGAGTGATTCAGCCCGTACCGCATCATGCCGTCCGCCGCCAGCACCTCGTCGATCCCCTCTTTTCCCTCGAAAAGCTCGGCCACCTTTCGAACGACCGCCGCATCGCCGTCCGGAACATAAACGTGTGCGAACTGGTGATCGCACATCGCAAACGCCCGGCTTTTTTCCATGTCCGGAACCTCCCCACCCTTCCCGTCGTCCTTCACCGCCAGCAGCCCCGCATCACGTAAAACCCGATTCGGGAACGTCACGTGCCGCACGTCTGTCATGGCATATTCCCCGGCGATAAACCAGGTAATCTTGCGGTCGTACGCCTCGGTAAAATGCGTGATCAGGTCGTCCAGAAGCTGATTAAGCTCCCCCAGCATGACCTCCACCTGCGGACTGTCCGGGCCAAAACGCTGCGGTTGGTAATCGGGATACGCCAGATAAAGGTAGAAAAACTCCGGCATCTCCCGCTTTGCCACGTACTTCGCCGTGTTGACCACCCACTCCCCCGACGACAGGTTCGCCATCGGCCCCCAGTAATGGTGCAGCGGAAAATCACCGAACTTTTCCCGCAACTCCCTGTACAGCTCCGGATACCGCGTCCAGCACCAGAGCGTTTCCGTGCCGTCGGGGTTATGGATTGGCTTGTGCGTGCAGACAAATTCCGCCGAACACTCCACCGCCTGAAGGGGAAACCAGACCGCACACCGGGGATTGTCCGGATGATGGTAGAGCAAATCCCAAAGCTGCGACGCCTCCACCGCCTCGTTGGTGAACGTCCACATCTCGACCTGTTTCGTATCGGCGTGCCAAAGCCCATTCCCCACGATCCCATGCTGGCACGGCAACATTCCGCTGGTCAGGTTCGCCTGCACCGAACAGGTGACGCACGGAAAACTCGGCGTCAACTCCGCCGTTCCACCGTTCACCAGCAGCCGTTTCAGGGCCGGCAGTTTCTCCAAATCGCGGGGACGAAGCGTCGGAATGGATAAAAATACAATGTTTTTCATGGCTGGTTCCTTCAATCTTTGCGGAAAATACTCCCCTATTGGGAAATATACCTCATGGAACGGCGTTTGCGCCTTCCTGTTCGCAAAATTTTGGAGAAAACCCCCTTTGCTATTTGGCTTAACCGGAAAAGTTGCTGTATTTTATCCGTTTTATGGAAAAATTTCCTGTGAATTGCTTGATAAACAGGGAATTAATGGTATATTACAAGAGAGTGTACTGTCCGTTTACGGAATATCCGCATCTTTTCCTTGAAATCCTTCCACAAAATCCTATGAGACTTTTATCCCAACTTCGCCGTATTCCGTTTTTCCGTGTTTTGCCGTTCCTGCTTTTGCTGGCGGTTCTCGGCCTGCTGTACGCCGTCGGCCCCGAAGCGGGATTCGTCGTCCGTTTTGCGTTCGCCGTGATTTTTTCCGTGGCGTTTGGCTTCGCGTTTTATTTGATGATTCGGATTCCCGACGACCTGCCGACCGTGGGCGAACATGTCGATTTTGGTCGTGCCATTCGTGAGGCGAAGAACGCGGCGAAATATTTTTCCGTGCCGGGACTGAAGCGAAAACTCCGCAAGGAGGCGATTCCGTCGGCCATTTTGGGCCTGATTTTGCTGGTACTCGGCACGATTTTCGGACCGTTTCAGGCTCCGGAAATTCTTTTGCCGGACTTTTCGGAAATGGTCGTGAAGGATATGTTTGAACCGTACCTGTTTTTGGCGGACGACACGCAGGCGATCCTGGCCCCGCCGACGCTCAGTGCCGAAACGGAGCAATGGCGGGAGCGGATTCCTGATCGTAAAAACACGAAAGCGGTCTGGAAGATATACCGGAATCTTTTTGAGGGAAATTACCGGGAGGCGGTCGAATTGGGGCATTTGGCGTTGGGCGACCCGGAGGAAACCGACGCCGCGACGATTCGGTTGGCGTTGGGGCAGGCGCTGCTTCTGGCGGGCGACTACGAAAAAGCGGCCGACACGCTTGGAACTCCAGACGACGCTCCCACGACGTTTGGAAAATATCAGGCGGCCATTGCCATGGCGTATGCTGGCAGGCTGAAACCGGCCCGTCTGTTTTTTGATTCCATGGAGGCGGCACCGGAAGGGATTCCGTCGGAGCAGGTCGCCCATTGGAAGTTGCTGCTTCAGATTCTTCGCGGCGAAAATCCGGACGGGGTGCGGGAGGAGTACGGTCGGCTTTGGAACGACGCCCGGAAAGCGTATTTCCGCATGTCGGGGCAGGCGGAGGAGACGGAAACCGTAACGCGGGCCAGCGACGAGCAGGCGCAAAACACCGGGGAAGCCAACCAGAATTTCGTCGATCAGTTCGCCATGCTCAGCAACAACCAATCGGTGTTGCAGGTGCTTTCCGGCGAATACGACAAAGCGGTGATGAATGCGGAGGCGGTCAAAACACTCGGCAATTATTTCATGAAAGGGGTCGCCCGAACGAAAAAGACGCAGGAGCTTTGCGCGTGGAACACGCAGGGGGTGGCGCTGTGTATGCTCGGCAAGCGGCCGCAGGGGGAAAACGAGGAAACCGCGTCGGAAGAAAAACCACGGGAAAAGACCACGGTGGAAAAAATGCTGGAAACCTCCCCCCTGCCGACGGAGTGTTTCCAGAACGCGGAGGCGGCCTGCACGGCGCTTGGGCTTCCGGCGGAATCGCCTTACGTGATTCTCGTTGCGGCCAACCAGCTTCGGGGGGTCGTGCGTCAGGATTTTTCCACGCCGTCCCTGCCGCAGGCGTCCCGTTTGCAGGAGCAGTACGCCGACAAAATCCAGCGTCTGCGAGACATTCAGTCCGGCTGGGAAAAGGAGATTCAGGATGGGCTGGAACCCCGTGACCTCCCCGCCTGGGGAATTGCGGTGCAGGACACGTTATGGTGGTATTATACTCGCGTGGAAGGACGGGAAAAGGTGGCCGACCGGAACTTCCAGATGGCGCTTGACCTGTGCAGCGCGAAGCTCGGCGGGAAAAACACCCTTCCGGAAATTGCTGCGAATACCCGTTCCATCGAGGCGGCCGTGTTCGGACGGTTTGCCACGGACAACCGGCTCGGAAAACTGGACGAAACGCAAAGTCGTCTGAAAAAATACACGGTCGCCGCCGCGAAAATCCTCCCCCGGCAGCACCCGCTTCTGGTGCGGCTTCAACTGCAAAACGGACGTGTCGCCATGCTGAAAAAGCAATGGAAAACCGCCCGAACGCACCTTGCCAACGCGGAGGAAATCCTGAAAAAAGCGGCGTTACCGACGTGGCACCCACTGCGGCTGGAACGGAATAAACTTCAGGGAATGGTCGATGCAATCCAGGCGGAGGAACCGGAAAAACGCGTGGAAATCTTCGATTCTCTGCGAACCGAATACACACGTACCCAGGGGGAGAAATCGTTGGAAATGGCGAAACTCTGCCAGGATTTTGGGTTCGTGTATCAGATGTGCAAGGAACCCGAAAAAGCGGAGGAAGCGTACCGGGAAGCCCTGGCGACGTATCAGGGGGTGTTCGGGGCCGATTCGCGACACCAGTGGATTCGGAACGTGGAAAAAATCCTGAATACGGAGGAAAAATAACCCCGTACCCTGGGCAATGGAAAAGTTACACCTCCAGCCCCGGTGCGGTCGCGTTCTGGCGGGCACGTCCAATCCGCTCGGCAATAGCGGGGTGGGAGTGCAGCCAGAAAACCTCCCATCGGTTCGGATTGGGGTCGGCTTTATTCTGAATCGCCAGCTTCACAAACGCATCGCCCAACACCGACCCGTTCGCGATATGCGACGTGGCATACGCGTCGCTCTGGCGCTCGAACTTTCGACTGATTCCGTTCTGCAACGGTTCCAGAACCCACCCCATCCCCAGCATTGCAAATTCCAAAAACGCCAACGACCAGACCGGCAACGATGCGTAGGCCCCATTCCCCACCCACATCTTCAAAAGAACGTCCATCACGAAAAACAGGATCGGGGTGACGACCAACATCAACGCCATCAGTTGTGCCATGTGACGATGAACGTGATGCCCCACTTCATGGGCAAAAACCGCTTCGATCTCCTCCGGCGTGAAATGCTCCAACAGCGTGTCGCCCAGCAGCACCCGTCGCGTTTTCCCCAGCCCCGCCAGCATGGCGTTCGCCTTGGACGTTTCCTCGGAAAGGTTCATCCGATACACCCCTTCCAGTTTCAGCGTCGTTCCTTCCGTCCCCTTTTGCAGACGTTCCAGAAGCGTTGGGTCGTCCAGTTTTTCAATCGTGTAGAACAGCGGTAAAATCACGACCGGCACCAAAATTCCCAACACGACCGAAAACAAAAAAAAGACCGCAGCTGCCACCGGAACCCACATTTCGCCACACCCCCGAATCAGGGCAAACAGCGACAGGAACAATACCAGATGCATTCCCCATGAAAGCAGCATCCGCAGCGCGTACCGCCTGATCCAACCCCTGACGGAAAGGGGGCTTAACCCATATTTTTTCTCCACCACGTAACCACTGTAAAACGACAGGGGAAACGACACGCAGACATGCCCCGCCAGCACGACCGTCAGGAACAGGGCGGCCCGGAAATACGCGTTGAGAAAAATCCCCCCAAACGATTGCAGCACGCCATCCAACGGCCCTGCCAGAAAAAACGCCATCGCTCCCAAATAAACCCCGTCGATCAGCCGATCCAGCAACAAACACCGGAACCCAATCCCCTCGTATTCCCGAATTTCCCGCAACTGCTCCGGCGACAGAATTTCCTGACAGATTTTTTCCAGATTCATCTTATTTTTCCACAGCTAAAAAGTGAAACAAAACGCGATCCTCCAACGGCGAAGCGGAAGTCTTTCGCACCGAAATTTTCGCCCCGTGCGGGAAAATCTCCAACGGCGATTCCACCGTCGCCTCGCCATCCACCGGTTCGCACGTCACCTGCGGCACCCCGGAAAACGGCGGACAAAAAGCGACCAAAAGCGTCGATTTCCTCTGCCCCGGCGCGAAAACGGCACGCAGTAACCCCTCCACCCTCTCGCCATGCGTCGGGGAAACGCTCCGGGTCAGTTGGCCTGTCACATCGTCCGGAAGCAGCGGCTCCTCGTCCGAATCCCACGCTTCCTCCAGCTCCGGTTCCTCCCGTACCGCTTCTTCCCCGGACAGCTGCGACACCGGACAGGGAACCCACCGGGCCGCCCACGTCGCCAGCAACAGCAACCAGAATCCCGCCACTCCCGCAAGCGGCGTTCCCGGAACCTGCACGGCCCACCCCAGCATTCCCCAGGGAACCCCAAAGCAGAGGATTTCCCACCGCCAACAGGCCCGTTGTCCCCAACGATTTCGCAGGCATTCCCCCGCAAGCCACGTCCCCCCTCCTAAAAAACTCGCAAACGCCAATAATAAAAGCGTGGAAAGCGGCTGAACGAAACATCCTTCCAGACGTCGATACAGGAAGATTGCCGCCGCCCCCCAAAGCAGCACCGCCCAACAGACCGGAAACGTTCCCGCTGGCAAGATTCCCCAACTTCCCAACCGGGGAAAAATTTTTTCATCTTTTTTTCGCGACAAATGATCCACAGCCCTTTTTCCGAAAAACCAACCCCTCTCACACTTTCCCAAAGATTATACGCGATTCCGCCTCCCTTGAAAATCCACCCCGTCCCATCCCGTCAAAAAATTTTAAGAATTTTTTGCAAAACCCCTCTTGAAAAAAATCCCGTTTTAGTCCATACTATCTTTCACAAGGACGCGAGAGAAAGCAAGGATGCTTATTTTTTCTTCCTTTGGGGGAATTTCCCGAAGCCAGATTAAAGCGGTGTTTGTCATGGCGGCGACGTTATGCGAACACTGTTTTTTTATTGCGCGGCACGTTCGCGTCGCACGGAATAGAAAAAACGTTTATTCCGCCTATGCCCCAACGGGGCAATTTCAATAGCCTGGGGCTGCGTCCCTCTTATAAATTATGGCAATGTCTACGGAGGGGTGGGCGTCCTCGCCC
>JAUNBJ010000232.1 GCA_030535245.1 Planctomycetia bacterium
AATGCGTTTTCAGCGACGGAAAAAGCTCGCGTAAAAGAAACCTCCTTGCGGGGCGGGGATTCCTGCCCCCATCGTGCAACGTTCGCGTCGGCCTTCAGGCCGCTTGCACCGTCCGAAGCGATGGATTTCAACCGCCATGTACCACGAAAATCCACGTGAACGGCCTAAAGGCTGACGCGAACGACAGTGCCCACAAAATTTGCAGGCACCCGTCCGCAGGTTCCTCTCCAGAGGTTGGAAGCGGCCCGGGTGCGGGCGGCCCGGTACGACCGGGAGCGACTACGGCTTTTCGCCGGTTGCAACATCACCGGGAGGCAGGCGCTTACGCTTCTGGCCTCCCTTATTCTATCGCGCTTCCCACCTCCCAAAACTTTTTACTAGTGTTGCGTCCTTCTTATAAATTACGGCAATGTCTACGGAGGGGTGGGCGTCCTCGCCCACCAAAAAAGGCGTTAGCCTTTTCCTAACCTTTTGTTAGGGCTTACGCCCTAAGGGGTGGGCGGGGACGCCCACCCCTCCGAAAACTTTTAGACTAATATTGTTTATTTTTTGGACACAGCACTAACGTGTTTCGTCGCGGTGTTTTTGAATCCACTGCCGAGAGAACTCGACGGCGGGAAGATTCTTGTTGCAAAGCGGGGTGCAGTGGAACGTCATTCCCTCGATCTCCCCTTTTTTGAACAAATCGAGTGCCACTGCGAGTTGGTGCTCCATGAACTCCGGCTCCATCGGTTTCTTGTTGCCAAAGTCCCACATGTAAATACCCAGAAGCGTCGGTTTTTTCGGAAGAATCTCCCGATAAACATGGAAATTTTCCGCCAGTTTCATCACGTGCGGCCCACTCCAGGTCCAAAGAGCGACGGTGTCGACAAATTCCATCGCGGGGGCAATCGACGGTGTGAGCTGGGCGGAATACAGCACGGCACGCAGCTCCACCCGACGCCGATATCCCCGTGCACGTTCCCGCAACGCGTCAAGCTCCGCCAGCGAAAGTGCTGCGGGCCGGCAGGTGTATTCCCTGCCGTCGTACGTTTCTTTTTGGTCGGGGCCGCCGTGGAAGAAATCGTCGAGATCGAATCCAATCAAATTGGGCATTTCGTCGAGCAGTCCGAACGCGTAGTCCCGCAGCGACTGGTACGACGCGTTGGAACCGCTGGAGAGGTTCCAGGTGATTCGCCTGACGCTTTCAAAGGGTTTGCGATATTCCGGGCCGGGGGTGCCGCCACGGATGACGCTGACATTGGGAATCCCCATGTACCGAATCGCGTCGGGCATGGAGATGGGTTCGGAAAGGGGGATGTTATACACCCCGTTGGGGCCGTCATACGCACCGGAATCGTGGCCCCACATCCAGAGCCGGTCTTGCAACCGGTTTTCGTAGGCGGGGAAATCGGCTGCGAACAGGGCGTTCGCGTTCATCGTTCCAAGGGCCACCGCTCCCGCTGCGGTTTGGAGGAACGTTCTTCGAGATAGATTCATGGGATTCTCCGATAACAATGGGCATCTTCTAAAAACCTTCCCTGCGAAGGCTTGGTCACAAATTGGATTGTAACCGAACT
>JAUNBJ010000140.1 GCA_030535245.1 Planctomycetia bacterium
CGGGTGGTCACCCTTTGCTTGCACTTGCCCGGTCACCTTTTGCTTGCACATGACCAATTAACCATTAACCATTAACCATTTAATAAAACACGGGTGTTGCCTTTACACGCAAGGCTTACACCCATTTATAGCCGTTCCACCTGCATTCCGCCGTCGACGAGAAGGACTTGTCCGGTGCTGTAGGCCAAGTCGCCGCGGGAGAGCATGGCGACGGCACGACCAATGTCGTCGGGGAATCCCCAGCGGTTTTGGGGAACCAGTCCCTGGGCGATCAGGCGGTCGTATTTTTCCACGACGGCAGCGGTCATGTCGGTACGGATGAGTCCCGGTCGAATTTCGTAAACGGGGATGCCGTACTCGGCCAGACGGGCGGCCCACAGTTTCGTGGCCATGCTGACGCCAGCTTTGGAAATGCAATATTCCCCCCGGCTTACCGACGCGACCGTGGCGCTGATGGACGAGATGTTCACGACCATCCCTTTTTTCTGGGCGAGAAACCGCCGGGCGACCGACTGCGTGAGGAAAAAGGGGCCGCGAAGGTTGATGTCCATGAGCCACTGGTAATTTTCCTCGGTCATGTCGAGAATATCCGCCCGCTCTCTGGCTCCGACCCCCGCGTTGTTTACCAGCAGGGAAATGTCGTCGAAGTCCGCAAAAACCCGCTCCACAAACCACTGCCGTTCCTCGGAATGGGAAACGTCGCAGGGGTAGTACCGAACCCTGGCCCCCTCGGTGGTCAGGCGCTGAATTTCCGCCACAGGATCGGCCACCGCTTCGGCAGGTTTGGTGCCGCACAGGGCCAGGCTCCACCCTTCACGAGCCAGTGCTTCCGAAATACCACGTCCAATTCCCCGAGCGCCGCCCGTCACGATAGCTGTTTTCACGCGATTTCTCCTTTACTCTGGAAGGGGCCAAAGACCGCTTTGACGGTATGGTTCTCGTCGTTTGCGGAAAGATAATAGACTTTGTACTGTTTCCCGCCGTCCAACACCTTGACCACAACGTGTCCGCCGCAGGTGACGACGTCCGACCACCACGCTTTGTCCTGATACAACTCCCGCTGAACTTTGGGAACAAACGTCGGGCAGATGAGCCGGTCGCCAGGATACAATTCGCGAGAAGTCATGTTCGTCATGGTGTTGTCCTGGATGTGGTGAACATCCCAGACGCAAAGGACGTAAACGGTCGATTGAATTTCACGGACGAAGCTCGGCACCATCGCGTCGCGATACGAATGATGATTCCCTTTGCAGACATCCACAGGCCCCGCAACACGCCCCACGCACCCCTCGTAATCGTAGTTCTGTCCCGCCTCGTTGAGGAGGTGTCCGGTGAGGTCTCCGCCGGTGTAAAACCGGAACGGGCCATACGAAAAAACGGCGGCCAGACTCAACGGGTTCTCCAACCCCCGGTGAGCGTTTTTGGGGTGCATTGCCAACACGTCGATAACCTCCCCCTCGTTGCCGGTCCAGTACGAACCGTTGGAGCAAAGATTTCGGACATGAAAATCCGGGAACTTCGCGGCATTCTTGCGGAGCTGAATCTGATCCTGTTTCCCCACTTCAAATTTTTCCAGTTTCAGCCCGTCGGTCTTTTGCTTGTAGCGAATGAACGGGGTGTAGAATTGGAACTCCGGCGACGTTCGCGTCCACTCCGGAGTCACGTTTTCGTAATCCGGCGAGCAGCGATCCATGGCAGTATCAAAGTGCAGGAATTCCCCCACCTCCGCCAGCCCTGTCAGGCAATAATTTTCCCCGCGGCCCTGGGTCATGGGAGCTTGCCCCAAAACGTAACCACAGTGATCGGCATGAAAGTGCGACAGCACAAGATAATCGACGTTTTTTCCCGAAGGATTGACCCGCTCAACATATCGCGCCACCCACTCTCCAGGGCGGCGGGAAGCGTCAGGCAAAATATCAATGAACCCCAGCCGTTTTTTATCATGTTCCCAGTCCCGGTCGCCCGTATCCATTAACAGAGACGTTCCGTCCGGAAAAATATAAAACGCGTTTTCCCCCACTCCCGTATAAATGAAGTGGAGTTCCATCTCCCCCTCCTTCCATGCGGGAAACGGTTTCCCCACTTCAGGAGATTCCTCCGCCGCCAGCGTCGTCCCGGCAAACGGCAACGTCCCTGCCGCCGTTACCAGTTTGCAAAAATCACGTCGTTTCATGTTTTTCCCCTTTTTCACGAAAACTACTTTCTGGGATACCCTCAAAAACCTATTGTCCCATACGGGGAAAATTTTGTCAATCCCCCAGCATGTTTTGCCCCCCATTTCACTTCATGGACGCGTCCCCCTTTTCTGCTCGCGAATGGGGGGAGATAATTGATAATTGGTGATTGGTGATGGGTGATTATTTGTAACCGCTGGGTCTTTTCTCTGGTAGGTAAAAAAGTGTGCCGCACCGTACCTACAGCAGGGAGGCCAGAAGTGCAACCCGATCATACCGGGTTTCCTCTGCTCTGGAAGGGGCCGAATACGGCTTTGACGGTATGGTTCTCGTCGTTGGTGGAAAGGTAGTAAACTTTGTACTGCTTCCCGCCGTCGAACACCTTAACCACAACATGTCCACCGCAGGTGACGACATCCGACCACCACGCTTTGCCCTGGTAAAGCTCCTTTGTGACCGGCGGTATGGCTGTCGGACAGATCAGCCGATCGCCCGGATAGAGATCCCGAGAAGTCATGTTCTTCATGGTAATATCCTGGATATGGCCATAATTCCAGACGCAATGGGCATAGACCCTTGGGCGAACTGCCCGGACAAAATTCGGCACCATCGCGTCGCGGACGGAATGATGATTCGACTTGCAAACATCCACCGGCCCGACCACGTTACCGATGCGTCCTTCGTAATCGTACTTTTTCCCCATTTCGTCAAAAAATAGTCCCGTAAGGTCTCCACCGGAAAAGAATCGGAACGGGCCATACGAAAAGACGGTCGCGATGCTCAGCGCATTTTCGAGCCTCCAGAGGTGATTGTTGGGATGCAGGGGCAGCACATCGATGGTTTCCCCTTCCTTACCTGTCCAGTACGTACCGTTGGAACAGATATTTCGGACGTGAAAATCAGGGAACTTCGCTGCGTTTTTGCGGAGTCGAATCTGGTCGAGTTTTCCCACCTCAAATTTTTCCAGTTTCAGTCCGTCAGCTTTCTGCTTGTGGCGGATAAACGGCACGTAAAAGTTGTACTCGCCAGACTTCCACGTCCAGTCCGGAGTCGGGTGGTCGTAATCGGGAGAACAACGATCCATCGCGGTATCAAAATGGAGGAACTCTCCTGCCGCCGCCAATCCGGTCAGGCAATAATCCTTTTCCCGGCCTTTCGTTCTGGGAGCGTTCTTCTGCACGCAACCGCAATGGTCGCTATGGAAGTGCGAAAGCAGCAAGTAATCCACCTCTTTCCCCGACGGATTCACACGTTCCACATACCGGGCCACCCATTCCCCCCCGTATCGGGAATCGCCAAGCATGATGGAGGGGTCAAAGTCTTTCCAATTCTTCCAGTCCAAATCCCCCGCATCCAGCAACATCGAAGTTCCGTCCGGAAAGATATGGAATCCATTCTCCCCAACCCCCGTGTGGATGAAATGGAGTTCCATCTCCCCTTCCTTCCATGCGGGAAATGGTTTTCCCACTTCGGGAGATTCCTCCGCCGCCAGCATCGTCCCGGCAAATGGCAATGTTCCCGCCGCCGTTACCAGTTTGCAAAAATCACGTCGTTTCATGTTTTTCCCTCTTTTTCGCGAAAACTATTTTTTGGGTGCCTTCCGTAATTTATTGTCACCTACGGGGAAAATTTTGTCAATCCCCCGAAGCCGCACCGAAAATCGGGGGGGAGGGAATGGTTTAATTCGTATCCTGTGTTAGAATAATTGCTCCTCACGAACCTTTTTTGGAATTCCTTTGTAAAATTTTTGAAATCCCTTATTTATGTCCAAACCCAACAAAATCCGTGTCGATTTCAAGCGAAACCGTGTTTCCAAAACGCGACGAACGGATATTACGCGTGATTTCCATCGGGAAACGTTCTCTGAAGATGAAACCTTCCGCGAGGAACGTATCAGCGGAAAAGGGACGATCGCCCGTCAACGAACGGTCGTAGTTCAGGAGGGGGAGCTGGTGGTCGGCCAGGAGTGCCGAAGCGGGATCGTCCTGGGCGGCGGCGGTATCCATACGTTCGTCGAGGATACCGAAACGGGCGTGGTGTATCGGTGTGCGGTGCGGCGGTTGCTGAAAACGTTGCATACCGAGGAGCGGCATGTCGTGGTGGCGGGGGATTTCGTGCAATTTCGTCCGGAGGAAAGCACCTGCGGCGACGTTCCTGAAGGGATGATCGAGCGGGTGGAGCCGCGTTACGGATGCCTGTGCCGCACAAGCAAAAAACGAAAGCATACCCTTGCGGCCAACATCGACCAGCTGCTGATGGTGACGAGCCTGGCCGAGCCGGAAATCAAGCTGAATTTGGTCGATCGGATGCTCCTGACCGCCGACCAGATGAAAATCCCGGCCATTCTCTGTATTAACAAAATCGATCTGGGGGATCCCACGTGGCTTGTTCCGACGATTGGGAATTACGCCCGGATGGGTTACGAAGTGATCCTGACCAGCACGCGAACCGGTTTTGGGATTGAGCGGTTGCGGCGGCGGGTCTGTCGCGCCGAGATACGCAGCGTGGTGGCCGGACAGAGCGGTGTGGGAAAATCGTCGCTTTTGAATGTGCTGGAGGAGGGGCTGGATTTGAAAACCCGCGAAGTCAGCGACGTCACCCAAAAGGGAAAACATACCACCACATCCGCACGACTGATCAAGCTGGCATGTGGCGGCTACGTGGTGGATACGCCGGGGATTCGTTCGTTCGAGCTTTGGGACGTGATTCCCGAAGAAGTGGCGGGTCTGTTTCGCGACATTGCGCCTTTGGTTTCGCTCTGTCATTTTCAGGACTGCACCCACCGGCATGAGGAGGATTGTGCCGTTCAGGAAGCGGTGGAACTGGGGCAGCTTCAGGCCCGGCGTTACGACAGTTATCGCCAGATTCTGGAATCGGCCCATTCCGTCCGCTAAAGCGATTCCGTCCCCTTTCTGAAAAATTCATAAAAAATTTTCCCCAAGGGGTTGCCAAAGTGCGGGGCGCCATGTACACTAAAGTTTATGAGCCATTTTTTCCCCTTGCTGACGTTCTGGTTTAACAACTTCACATTCCTGCTTTTTTTGGCGGGAGTGCCGGTGCTGGTGCTTTTGGGGTACATCTTCTGGTGCGACCGCAAACATCCGGAAACCCTCTCGCTGCTTGCCACCATGTTCGGCCTGGGGTGCCTCTGCTGCCTGCCTGCCATCGTGGTGGAACTTCCGGTGGATTGGTTCCTCACCTATTCCCCCCTGCCATGGTTGAACCCCCTGATTTCATGTACCCTGGGTTCCTCCATTCCGGAAGAGCTGCTCAAATTCACGTTTTTCATGCTGATTATCTGGAATCACCCGCATTTCGACGGGTTTTTGGACGGTGCGGTGTATGCCGTGTTCGTTTCGCTCGGTTTCGCGTTTACGGAAAACCTGCTTTACGTTTTCGGTGCTGAATGGACCGACGGGTCGGGAATGCAGGTCGGGATATTGCGTGCTTTTTTATCCATTCCAGGGCATTTTTTGTTTGCCATCGTGATGGGATACTTCCTTTCCATGGCCAAATTTTATAAACGTTACCAAATCCTGCTGATTCCTCTGGGGCTTTTGGGAGCCACTTTGGTGCACGCGGTTTACAACGGCCACCTCATGTACATCGAGCTGCTTTCCCAGGGGGAAGGGATGGAGCTGTTCGTCGGGCTGCTGTTCCTTTCTTTTTTGGCGTTTGAGGCGATTCTGTGGTGCGTTGGACTGCTGATGATCTATCACCTCTCCTGCCTGGCCGATCGCTACGGAGAACCGGTGCTCATGGGAGAATACGCCCCCCTTCCCCCAACGTACGGCGGCACCATGCCCGAAGGTTTTCCGGGTGCGATCAAACTTCCTTGCGAATTTGGACAAGATGGGTGATTCCCCTCTTTTCAGAGGGGTGGCAGCCGTAGGCTGACGGGGTGTTTCGCCCAGGGAAAGCGTTCACCACTTCGGAACTACCCCCCGCCCTGACGGGCGTACCCCTTCAAAGAAGGGGAATTTGTACGGCGCGCAGAAAATTTGATCGCACCCAGGTTTTCCCCCCTTCCTGTAAACGCACTTGACAATCGGCGGCAATGGTTTAAAATGATTCTTTAAATCTTACTCTATCCAGGAGCCGGACATGAACTTTATTTCCATCAAAAACAAAGAAGAAAACCTTCCCGAAATCGCCTGGAGCCTCGTGCAAACCTGCGTCATACGGGGAAATATCCAGCATTTGGGACACTGCCCGCTCCCCACGTATGGCGAAATCATCAAAGTTCTCGACGATCTGTTTGAAATCATCTATCCCGGTTTCGGACATCGCAGCAACCTCCACATGGGGAACATCAATTACTTCATCGGCGACATCCTCGACCGGACGTACGACACGCTTTCCGTGCAGATTGCCCGCTCGTTCTGTCAGGAGAAACATTCCTCCGACAAAACCCCGTGCCCCTCCTCCGGAGACTGTACCTCTCCCATGCGGGCGGAGTTCGAAAAATTCGGGCAGGAGAAAACCCTCGCGTTCTTCACCCGGCTGCCGGAGTTGCGGAGCGTTTTGGAGTCGGACGTTTTGGCCGCGTATGCTGGCGACCCGGCGTGCAAGTCGTATGCCGAGGTGGTGTTCTGCTATCCCGGCCTCAAGGCGATTACGATTTACCGGATCGCTCATGAATTGCACCTGCTCGGCGTGCCGCTCATTCCGCGTATGATGACCGAATGGGCACACAGCCAGACCGGAATCGACATTCACCCCGGCGCCACCATCGGCCCGCACTTCTTCATCGACCATGGCACCGGCGTCGTCATTGGCGAAACGTGCGAAATCGGCGAGTGGGTTAAGCTCTATCAGGGGGTAACGCTTGGTGCCCTCAGTTTCCCAACCGACGAGGCCGGGAATCTGGTACGTGGGAAAAAGCGTCATCCCACGATTGAAGATCACGTCGTCATTTACGCCAACGCTACGGTTCTGGGGGGGGGCACGGTTGTTGGCACGCATTCCGTCATTGGGTCCAGCGTTTGGCTCACCCAGTCGGTCGCTCCGCATTCCACCGTCATGATGGAGAAACCCAACCTGCGGATTAAGTAAGAACGTAGTGTTTCATCCATGCTATAAATAGCATAAAAAGAAAATAAACACTAATAACATAGCGAACGTAGTGAGCGCACTAAAAGTTTTTTGAAGGAGAGTTTGAGAGGAACCCGGTACGACCGGGAGCGACTACGGCTACCGCCGGTTGCTACATCACCGGGAGACAGGCGCTGGCGCTTCTGGCCTCCCTTATTCCATAACGTTTCCAGCTTCTGGGAAGGAACCCTTTTGAAAAAGCGATTCCTCCCCAGACCCCACCTCCCAAAACTTTTTACAATGGATATTGGATATTACGATGGATATTACTATGGCTACAAGGCATGAAATGAAAAGGATTGCATGTTGTTTTTTTGCGTGGTGTTTGCTTTGGGGAAGTCTTGCGATATCCCAGGAGATTGATACGCTTTGGCTCACCCTTTCGCGACAGACACCCGAAACGGTGACGGTCTGCTGGCTGACCGACGCTGCGGGAAGTTCCACCGTTCGGTTTGGGGAAAACGTCCGTACCGACGCGACCCCCTGTACGTTGCATCAGGTGGAAATCCCCATGCCGCCCAGGGACGGGGCCTTCACGTATCAGGTCGAGACCCAAACCGCCGATGGGGTGTTGCGATCCCAACCGCATACCCTTTCGGGCCTGCCTGGGGACGCATTGCGGGTCGTTTTTCTCGGAAATCTGCATGGGAAATCGCTCCCCCCGACGATTGCTGCGGCTCGACCGCACCTGCTTGTTTCGTGTGGCGACAACGTTCCGTGCCTGCATGAAAAGGGGTTGACCAAACAGCAGGCGGCCGAAAACCTGAAACCGTTTGCCCGCCTGGTGAAGAACAACGCGGATCTGTTCGCCACGACACTTTTCCTGAGCGCTTTGGGGAACCACGACCGCGAAATCACCCCGCGTGGAAAACGAGTGCCGGGGCCGTCGCTGCATTATGACCCAGAGGCCACCGCATTCTGCCGGTTCTTTCCGCTGCCGGGCAAGCGTTGGTGCTGGACGGTTGCGTTCCCGGAATTTTCGCTTCGGCTGGTGGGGTTGGACCTGAACCATGTCAGCGACCGGGGGACATCGTTGGAGACCTGCCATGGGTGGGATTCGGCCAGCGAGCAGTTCGTCTGGTACCAGAAGGTGATGGAAAACGCGACCGAACAGACCATCGTCACGATTCAAAACGAGGCGTATCCGACGGTACGGAAGCTGGCCGGGGGGTTGTGGAAACCCCTTTTGCAGAAAAACGACTTTTTCGTCGCCGGTTTTGGCCACTATGCGGAACGAACGTTTTTGGACGGCACGACGTATTTCAACACCTCCACGTACGGACGGGGCGACCGTTACCCCTATGCGAACAACGCCTTTTTCGCCAGTGCGGACAATTTCCTCCTGCTTGTCGTCGGGAAGGACGCCTCCTCCACCGCCCGCCTCATGCGTCTGGAGGACGGCCTCCCCCTGGAATCCCCCACGAACCATTAACCATTAATTATCAATTTAGCCGCGTGATTTTCCACTTCTTCCGGAACTACGGGCTACGCCCTCCGTTCACGGC
>JAUNBJ010000017.1 GCA_030535245.1 Planctomycetia bacterium
CGAACGCAGAGAGCGTAGTAAAAAGTTTTGGGAAGTGGGGTCTGGGGAGGAACCTCTTTTTCAAAAGGGTTCCTCCCCAGAGGTTGGAAGCGAGATTGTTAGAACTACCGCGATTCTAACCTTTTGAGAGGAAACGCGATAGAATAAGGGAGGCCAGAAGCGCCAGCGTCTGCCTCCCCGAAGATGTAGTCACCCGGATCCCTGGAATCCTCAGGCAATTTTACCCGTCTGCTTCAAATACGCGATCACCTCGTCGGCCAACTGGTCGGGGGTCTTGTTCCCCGCGTCCAGTACCAGCTCGGCATTCAGCGGTGCTTCATACGGATCGTCGATCCCCGTGAACCCCTTCAATTCCCCCGCACGTGCTTTCTTATAAAGCCCCTTCGGGTCCCGCTGCTCGCAAATCTCCAACGGGCAGTCCACGAAAATCTCCACGAAATCGCCATCCTTCGCCTTGGCTCGTACCCGATCCCGATCGATCCGATACGGACTGATGAACGCCGTCAACGCCAAAATTCCCGCATTGGCAAACAGATTCGCCACGGCACCAATACGACGGATATTCTCCTCCCGATCCTGCGCGGAGAAACCCAGCCCGAAACGTTTGGCAAACTCCTCGCCATGAACATCTTTCAACATCCCCGGCCCCGCATTCAGCCCGTGACGCACATTGTCGCCATCCAGCACGACACTATGAAACCCAAGTTGGTGCAGCTTCGCATCCACCAAATTCGCTACCGTGCTCTTGCCGCACGCACTCAAACCGGTAAACCAGAGAATCGCGCCCTTGTTCCCGTTGAGCTGCTCCCGCTGCTCGCGTGTCACCGAATTATCGTGCCAGTGTACTTCGACTTTTTCTTCCGCCATGGTGTTTCTCCAAATTCATTAAAGGTATGTTACCAAAAATCATTCACTCAAAGGGGTCTCGATCACATGATCGATCAGGTGATACTCCATCGCTTCTTCTGCCGACATGAAGTGATCCCGATACGTATCCGCATCGATTTTTTCATAACTGTGCCCGGTGTGCTTGATCAGGATGTTGTTCAGCTTCTTTTTGATCAGCTCAAACTCCTTCGCGTGAATCAAAATCTCCTCGGCAGTTCCTTCCATCCCGGCACTGGGCTGGTGAATCATGATTCGGCTGTTCGGCAGCGCGTATCGCTTGCCCGCGGCGCCTGCCGCCAAAAGCAACGCCCCCATCGACGCACACTGCCCAATACAGTACGTCCTGACGTCGCACGAAATGAACTGCATCGTGTCGTAAATCGCCATTCCCGAAGTCACGCTCCCGCCCGGCGAATTAATATAAAAATGAATATCCGCATTCGCGTCCTCCGACTGTAAGAACAAAAACTGCGCCACAATCGCATTCGCGGAATCGTCGTTCACGTCCGTTCCCAAAAATACAATCCGGTCGCGAAGCAGACGACTGTAAATGTCCATCGCCCGTTCCTCACGCCCGTTCTTCTCAATCACGTAGGGAATCAATGTCATCGCTCACCTCAATCCTTCTGGTCGGGAAGGTCCTGTTTCCTGAGAATGCTGTCCACCAGCCCGTAATCCACCGCTTCCTGCGCCGTCATGTAATAGTCCCGATCCGTATCCTTCGCAAGTCGCTCCACCGAATTGTTCGTGTCCGCCGCCAAAATCTCGTTCAGTGTCGCACGCGTTTGAAGAATCTCGCTCGCCTGGATGGAAATGTCCGTCACCTGACCGCCCACCGAACCGTACGGCTGATGAATCATCACCTGCGAATGCGGCAGCACAAAACGCTTCCCCTTCTCGCCCCCTGCCAGCAACACCGCCGCACCGCTGGCCGCAAGCCCCACGCAATACGTGTTCACCGGACAACTCAATATCTTCATCGTGTCGTACACCGCCAACGTCGCGCTCACGCTCCCGCCCGGCGAATTGATGTAAAAATGAATGTCCTTCCGACGATTGTCACTCTGCAAATACAACATCTGCATGACCAGATCGTTCGCATTCGCGTCCATGATCGGCCCCTGCAAAAAAATGATCCGGTTCTCCAGCAATAAATCCGCCAACGTCATCTGACGCTGACGCTGATAATCGCCGCGGGAAGCGAATATTTCAAGATTTTTCTCCATCTTTTACCCTTTCATCCAGGAATTAAGAATACGCTCCGCCGGTCACTCCATTTTACCCCGCCAGGCGAACCCACCCAACCAAGGAAAACCTCCCGTAGAAGGTACCACCCTTCTAAAATACGAAAAGACACGTTCCGCAGCCATGGCCCAAAATCCGTGTCCCTCGTAGATTACGTTGCTCCGGAAATCCTTCCGACTACTTTTCTTCCTCGACCGTTTCCTCCGTACTCGCTTCTTCGCCATCGCCGCCCGCCGGGAACGGAACCGACGCCATCTCCTGTGCGTACGGCTCAAACGTCGTTTCCTCAAACTCGGCACTCTCCAGAATCTTTGCGATCACCTTCCGTTCCACAATCTGGTTCCGAAGCACATCCATCCGATTCTGCTTCTCCAGTCGCGCACGAACTCGACGCGGCGATTCCTCCGTCTGCCGGGCGACTTCCGCAATCTCCATGTCGTAATCAGCATCCGTCGCGTCAATCTTTTCTTCTTCCGCGATACGCTCCAGAATGAAATGTTCCTTCAACGCCTTGGCCACCGATTCGCGACTGTTCTGACGCAATACGTTCAAATGCTCCAGAATCTTTTCCTGCGGGAATCCACTCCGCTGAAGCTCCAACATCGAACGGTACATCTCCCGCTCCGTCTGACGCTCCAAAAGCGCCGGCGGCAAATCCCAACTCGCCGATTCCAGCAGCTTCGCCGTAATCGCCTCACGCGCCACCTGCTCCTGACGATAAAGCATCTGCGACTTCAACTGCGTCTCCAGATACAGATCGTAGCCCGCTTTGTCCTGGAATCCAAACTTGGTGAAGAACTCCTCGTTCAACTCCGGAAGCTCCAACGCGTAAACCTCGTTCACCTCAAACACCGCTTCCACGTCCTTGCCGCGAAGCAGCACGTTCGGCGCCTCGTCCTTCAGCTGGAATTTCAACGTCCGCTTCTCGCCAGCCTTCACGCCTTCCATCTGCTTGTCAAAATCCGTAATCGTCGCGTCGGTGAACAACAGCTCCGGACGGAGGCGAATCACTTCGCTCTTACTGGTATTGATTTCTTCACCATTGGAATAAATCGACAGCTTCGTGGCAATATAATCGCCGCTCCGCGCCCCATTCTCCGTCTTTTCCAGCTTGCCCAGCCGCGACAAAAACGCCTCGGACGCCTGCTCCTTATCCGCATCCGAAAACTCGCGAACCGGCTTCTCGATTTTCATCCCCTTCCACTCCGGAATCTCGAACTCCGGACGAACTTCCAAGTCATACTCGAACGTCATGTCGCCCGACTCCGGAACCTCAATCGCGTTGATGTCCAAATCCGGATCGCTGATCGGCGCCAGATTCTCGTCGTCGTTGACCTGCGAAATGCTCTCCATCAACAACGCACTCTTGACACGCTCCGCAACCTCTTTGTGGAAACGAAGCTCCACCAGCTTGCGCGGCGCACGCCCCGGACGAAAACCCGGAACCTGAGCCGTCGGAACCAACTCGTCGTACTCTTTCGACAGAAAACGATCAATGTCCTCGCGGGCAATCGTCAGCGTGATGTGGCGTTCGCACGCACTGCGATTCTCGATCTCCGCCTTCAGATTCAGCTTTTCTTCCTGTGCCGTGTCCTCAGCGACGTTCTCCGCAACGTTTTCCGCAACGTTTTCCTCTGCCTTGTTTTCAAGTTCTTCTGCCATGTTCAACACCCAGGTCTTTCAAGGGAAACCAAAATAAAAATGCTCGGATACAACAAACGGCCCACAGGCTATAAGCCGGAGCCGTTGTTTTATTCATTAAAAGTCCAAAGACAAAGTCCTTTTCAAAAGCGGGCGAAGGGTTTCGAACCCTCGACAACAACGTTGGCAACGTTGTGCTCTACCAACTGAGCTACGCCCGCATGAGTCTATTCGAGAGATTCATCCACTCGAATTAACCGGGATTATAATCCTCCCTGATTTTTTCGCAAGCCCCCCCATGAAAATTTTTTACCCAGATTCCCCGCACGGGGGACACGCGCCCCCCCGCTCGGAAAAAATCCTTCGGCCCAAACGCAGGCTCACACCTCCGCCTTGTCCCACTCGCTGCGCAAATACGCAATCGATTTGCGAATCTCTGCCAGCCGGTCGGTTCCCGCCACGCCACACTCAAACGTCGCAAACCCGTTGTATCCCAGGTACTTCAGACCACGGAACCCGTGCGCAAACGGGCGATCGTCCTGTCCCGGAAGCGTCCGACGCGGTTCCTGCGGGCCGTTCCCCAAATGAACATGCTTCAGGAATTTGCCCGCCGAAAGGAACGCTCCCATGTCGTCCACTTCCTCGATTGCCATGTGATAAAAATCCCCCATCGTGCCGATTCCGATCGCGTCTTTATTGCAATCACGCGCAATCGCCGCCCCGTCGGCAACCTGCCGAATGTACCACGATTCCCCACGATTCAACGGCTCAAACACAATATTTGTGTTCGCCTGCGCCGCAAACTCGGCCAACGCCGGCATCGTGTCCACCACAATCTTGCGGACTTCCAGCGGATTCAGCTTCGTCTGGCCGTTAAACGCCGGCACGTAAACCACCACCTTCGCCTCCAGCGTGTTGGCGTTCTCGATTGCCTTTTTCAGCATGTCGATCCCCTCCTGACGCTTGGACACATCTTCCGACACGATCCGTCCGCCACAGGAACCAAAACAGAGCGCCACCACCTTGAAACCAGCATCGTCGAACATCTTCTTCTGCCCGAGCGCCCCAGTGCCGTCGCCCCCTGCTTCGATCCCCTCGAAACCCAGTTCCTTCATCCGCGTAATCCGTTCGGCATCGTCTTTCGCCGGCACGAACCCCCAACTGCAAGCCAGCCGTAACTTGGCTTCCGAGGCCTTATTCAGGTTTTCCGCCATCGCGGTGCCCGTCAGCATGGTCGCGGCGCCCGCCACCGCTGAGGATACAAAAAAATCACGTCGATTCATGGTTTTCTCCTGTTCAAGAAATCTTAAAGGTAGGTTGACTGTAAGGTACTTTCCCAAACCGCATTCTTCCACCCATACGGTATGAAAGCTACCCGGAACATTCTATTGTAACGGCCCACCCTCCAAAAATCCAGCGGGGGCGGGGAAAAATCTTTTCAGAAATCGCTGAATATTTTATTGTATACACCATGTTATGAAATAATCTGGAGCCGTGAACGAAGCGAAGCGTAGTTCCGGAAAACTGCCGAGCGATTCCCCACTGCTTCCGGAACTACGGGCTACGCCCTCCGTTCTCGGCTCTTGTATGCACCATGTTTATGAAATAATCTGGAGCCGTGAACGAAGCGAAGCGTAGTTCCGGAAAACAGCCGAGCGATTCCCCACTGCTTCCGGAACTACGGGCTACGCCCTCCGTTCACGGCTCTTGTGGGTCTTATTTATTATACACAAGTTAGCGTCATGGGATTGTCGAAACCCTCAAAACTTTCGCCTTTTTTGTAAATTTTGCATTATTTTTGTTCCGAAGCCGTGCAATTTCCGATACTTAGGTTATAATGGAAAAAAGTGAAAAGGCACAAGGAATGTTCCTGTTTCGGCATGGAGGTTTGGAAAACGACTATCTACGGGAACGTGTCCCGTAACCTTGAGGATTCCATGAAATCTTTGTTTTGTTTGAAGAATGTCTGTTTGCTGGTTATTCTTACGCTTTGGACTGGTGCCACCCTCTGGGGACAAAGCACCGTTCCAACCACCTACGACGATTATCTTACCGCCATCAACGCTCCCGCTGCGTGGGAGATGGGATATACCGGCGCCGGGGTAACGGTGGGTATTGTGGACGACAGCATGGAAACGTCGCATTCTTTTTTCAACGATTCCAATGGGAATTCACGTGTAATTTCGGAATTGAATAAAAATTATACAAATTACTCTGGAAGTGGTTGGGATGACGACAATCCTAACCCCTATTACGATAATTACAGTGTTGGCGGTTACTATTACTATGGGGATACCCATGGAACGTCTGTTGCGGGTTGTGTCGCGGCTTATGACACGACTACGAATACATATGGCCCCGCATATGGCGCTTCCCTTGCCGGAATCCGGATTGATCTGACGTGTGGATCACAACGGTTTATCGATTTGGCAAACGCGTGGCTTACGGGAACAGGAAGCATCGATATAAAAAATAACAGTTATGGGGCAAGTACGGGGTACATGACTTCCAATAGTAATATCCTTGCATCCTATCTCAATGTGAGTATGGATGTCGCGACAAAAGCGGGGACTATTTTTGCGTTTGCCGCAGGAAATGAACGTGATGATACCTACGCGAATGGAAAAGACTGCAATAAGAAAGTATATGGCGCTTATCACAACACGCTGACGGTCGCTGCTACGGGAGTTTTGACGGGGGGTACCTACGACTATGAAAAGATCGCCTCCTTCAGTTGCTACGGAGCCAGTGTTTTTATATCTGCCCCTGGTGATGGGATTCAGACATCCGACCGTTCGGATACCTCTACAGGAAAAGTTCCTGATGGAGCGAGTACGATAGACGTGGGGTTTCAGGGATATACGTCAGGAACGGTTGACTATTCTTTCGACGGTACCTCCGCCGCGACACCGATTGTTTCGGGCGTCATGGCGCTTGCGGTAGAGGCGATCGAGAAAACAAATCCTTACGGGGTGACTGCGGATACTCGCCTGATGAAACATCTTTTGGTTCAGACCGCCAAAAAGATCGATACTTCCGCTACGGGAGATGAAATCGAGTGGACGACCAATGCCGCAGGAAATATGTTTTCTCCCTCCTATGGTTTTGGGTTGATCGATGCGGGAGCACTGGTTTCCGCCGCAGAAACGACGTTTGGTGTCACGGAACAGACGATCCTGACGGCAGATTGGACCATATCGAGTTGGAGTTCTACGGAAATCAATCCGGCAACGTTAGAGAATATCCGTAGTACCGATTCCGACGCGATTTATTATGTTTATGATTCGACCTATACTCCTGAAAGTAGTGGTTCCTCGGCAACGACCTGTCTATTGGACGCTTCCCTTTCCATGGGGAATTCCGAGATCGCCGACGAAAACAATTACGTTATCAACGCATCTACGTTTGATGTGAAAAATGTCACGGTGGACAACACCAGTTTGACAGGCGAATCTCTTTATAATAAAGGTTCCGTTCAGGTGACGTTGACGGAGGATGATTTTATTGTCGATAATATTGACGTCACGCAAACCCTTGAGGAGGTCGCGATGACCGTGGCTATCTACGCGACCAGTCTGGAAGACCTCCGCCTGACCCTCGTTTCGGCAGAAGGAACGGAGAGTATTCTGGCGTATGAAGACCCGGACGGCGATTCTCAAAGTGGTTTGATCGCCTGGACGTACACGACAAACGCCTTTTGGGGAGAAAATCCTGTTGGAACATGGACACTCAGCATTCAGAGTGTGTCGGATCAGTTAATCAAATTGTTTACAGACAGCTTTGCGAGCACCTTTTACATGGGGGCACTTCGCAACGAACCTGCCGCTCCCGAACCGGGGTCGTGGATATTGTTTATATGCTTTGGCAGCTGGCTGCTGGTGCGAATTCGACGAAAAACAGAACCACTGATTGATTAATGGTTAATGGTTAATGGTTAATGACTTTTGTTCATGCCGTTTTCTGAATGGTAAGGAGGTACGCACTTCGACAGAAACGGTTTGAATAGAAATAATTAACCATTAACCATTATAATTCTACGCTCGTTTTCACGTCGTTTCGTCGGTATTTTTCCGGTCGAGCAGGTCGCCTTCGGGAGCGATGTCTCTTGTCCATTTTTTCGTGAAGTCGATTTTATGCACCGGCTGAACGATACTGGAGCAGATGTTCCGCAGGTGCGAAACCATCCGTTTCATGTAGCGGTACATCAACACGTCGGAGGCGGTGCGGGGGGTTGGTTTATCGAGCTGCAAAAGCCGGGTCGTGTTGTGATCGCAGTGCTTGGCAATCCAGGTGGTTTCCCGGATGATCTTGGTGGCCAACTCTTCGTTTTTGTTTTCGAACACCTGACGGCATTCTGTGAAAATCCGTTCCACCAGCGTTCGCAAAATCAGGAGCCGTTCTTTGTCGTCCCCTTCCGGCGGATAGGGGGAGATGGTGCCCATGTCGAAGATATTTTTGGAATAATCTCCCAGCCGTTCGGCATCCTTGGCGACGCTCATCATCACGAGGATTTCCGGCTCGATCTGGCCGCGGACGGAGGCGTGCACCACCAGCTCCTTGCGTATCTGCCGCTCAAACCGATTCACCATCTTGTCGGCTCCCAGCAGATCTTCTTTCACCGAGTCGGCATCCGCTCCGGCCAACGAAACGCTGCACGCCAACATGAATTCATGCTGCGCCGTTTCCAGCATATGCGAAAAATCCGCCTTGATCTTCGCCAATCCGGTCAGCGGTTTTTCCGTATTTTTCTTTCCAAACCAGTTGAACATGGTTATCCTCCTTGTATTTCTTTGTATTTTCAGGAACCAGGGTTGTCGAGAACCCCCGGATCGCCAGCTTCCTGGGGCAAATGGACTTCCGAATTTCCGTCTTGCTCGACCTGTTCCACCGCGGTGGCCGGCTTTGGCTCTTGGGGTTCGCTCCATAGGAACACCCCCAGCCCCGGTATGATGAAAAAGACCAGCCCCACGAACGCAAACGCCCAAATTCGATTTCGCAAAATCAGTTTGGCAAACGCCATGGAAATGGCAATCGGTATTTTTCGCATGAACGGAATCGGATAAAACATCAGCATTCCCGCCACATTGAACAGCGTATGGACCAGTGCGATCGTCACGCCGGCCGGAGAGTTACTTACGGTGGAAGCCAAAAGTCCGGTAATGGTGGTTCCGATGTTGGCTCCGATGAGCAGCGGAAAAGCGTTGTACGCACTGAGCACGCCTGCCGCGTACATCGGCACCAAAAGTGACGTGGTAATCGACGACGACTGCACGAGCATCGTCATCAACGCACCGAAAACGATTCCCAGATAACCATGCTTTTTCAATACCCGATTGAGCCAATCCTCCATCTTGTCGGCCATGAGGATTTTCATGTTGGCGGTAATCCGCACCAGCGAAAAGAGGATCAAAAACAGCGCAAACACAATCGCCGGCAATGCCTTCCACGCCCCGGCAAAAAGGGGTAAATTCTGGAAGAAATGGAGCAGAAAATCGTTCGCAGGCGTAACGCAGGCGTCGATGGGATTCATGGCCAACATGGTGGAAGCCGCGCTACCTTCCCCGCCGGTGGAAACAAAGTCGGTCAGGTACGTGGCCATATGCTCCAGGATTCCAGCGCCGAAAATATTTCGCGTTATGATTTCCAGCGGAAACAGAATACATACCGTCAGGATGTTAAATATATCGTGTACGTTCGTACAGGCGAGCACCCGCGCAAACGTCTTTCGATCGTTGATGTGCGACATGGCCACCATCATGCAGGTGATGGTCGTGCCGATGTTGGCCCCCATGACGACCGGCACCGCGTTGGCCAACGGAATCTGCCCGGCACCGACCATCGTCACCACCAGACTGGTCGTCGCCGAGGAGCTTTGCATGATGGCGGTCGCCAAAATCCCGATCGCCAGTCCCGCAAAGGGATTTTTGAACCCTTCGACCAAAGAGGTCGCAAAATCGCCGCCTGCCAGATTGATGGCACTGCCAAAGAGCTTGACGCCGACTAAAAAAATAAACACAAACAGGACGAATAGCGTCATCCTGAAAAGAACCGCGCCACGGGAAAGTTCCGGCGAATCGTAAGGGGAATCGGGCATTGAAAAATCTCTGGGTCCATCTCCATTACCATCGGCGGGATTCCCGCACGAACTTCTCAAGTATAAAGGAACCTGCCCCGAATGTCAAGAAGGGGGGAAATATTCGATGCCCTTCCCTTTTGTATGTGGGAGGAGTTTACGGGTTTCTTTCCTTCAACCTTTGGGGTTGGAATGGGGTTTTTCGAAGGAGCCTGCCATTTAGCGCCTGTCCCCCCTTTTCCGGGGAGGGTTCACAGGTTACAATCAAGGGGTTGAGGCAAACGCGTTTGGTCGTGTAGTAAGCAGGAGAGAGTATCCACGCAGGAAATCGGGAGTAGACCTATGGGGACCGGCGGTAAAATCGTCCTTCGGGGGGTGAAGGTTCACAATCTGAAAAATATTGATTTGGACATTCCACATCGAAAACTGGTGGTGGTCTGTGGAGTCAGCGGCAGTGGCAAGAGCAGTCTGGCGTTGGATACCCTGTATGCGGAGGGGCAACGGCGATATATCGAGAGTTTTTCTCCCTACACGCGGCAGTTTCTGGATCAGCTTGAAAAGCCGGAGGCGGAGCTTATCGATGGGATTCCGCCGGCGATTGCGGTGACGGGCGGCACGATGACGAAATCGAGCCGTTCGACGGTCGGGACGGCGACGGAAACCTACGATTATCTGCGGTTGCTTTACGCGAAAATCGGGACGACGTACTGCATTTCCTGCGGTCGCGAGGTACATCGGGAAACGTCGGAGACGATCGCGAAGTTTTTGGCCGTGCTGCCGTTGCGGACGAAGTTCATGATTGTCTGGAAGGTGGTTCCGCTGGAGGGGATTTCCATGTGGAACACGGTGATGTCGCTGAGGGAGGAGGGATTTATCCGGCTGATTCTGGGGGAACGGACGATCGACCTTTCCGCCAGCGGTGCGATTCAGGAAAAAGATTTGGAGGATGCGGGCGAGGAGGTTTACTGCGTGGTGGACCGTCTGGCGGTGGGGATGCCGGAGTCGCGGGTCCGTGAATCGTTGGAGATTGCGCTGTCGCGTGGCGGGGGACGCTGCGTGACGTTCATCCAGATGAGTGCGGAGGAGATCGCGTCGATTACCAAAATTTCGCTTTGGGACACGAAGCGTGTGGATGGCGAAAACTGGATGCGGCGGAATTGCAGCACGCGTCTTTCGTGTGATTTTTGCAATGTGGATTACGCGACGCCGGAGCCGCGGTTGTTCAGTTTCAACAGTCCGCTGGGGGCATGCCCGGTCTGCGAGGGGTTTGGGAATACGATCGACGTGGACATGGAATTGGTGGTTCCCGATCCGACGAAAACGTTGTCGGAGGGGGCGATTGCACCATGGAATTCTCCGGCATATCGGCACGAGCTGGAAAAGGTGCTGAAGGTGGGGCCTAAGCATGGGTTGCCGGTGGACGTACCGTACCATCAACTTTCTCCCAACGCGATGGATTTGCTGATGAACGGCATTGTGGGGACAGATTTTGCGGGGTTGAAGGCGTTTTTCGCATGGCTGGAGCGGCGGAAGTACAAAATGCACATTCGGGTATTCCTGAGCCGTTGGCGAAGTTACCACACCTGCCCGGCGTGCGGGGGGAAGCGGCTTCAGCCATTGGCGCTGGCCACGATGATCGGCAAAGTTCCGGACGACAGTGACGACGACGCACCGTTTGATGGCCGCAACATTGCCGAGTTGTGCGAGATGAAAATCAGCGACCTGTTTCTTTTTTTGAAGGATTTGCTTCCGAAGTTGACCGATTGGGAACGGCAGGTGGGGTCTCCGATTTTGAACCAGGTTTTTTCGCGGCTGGATTTTCTCAAGACGGTGGGGCTTGGATACCTGACGCTTGACCGGACGTTGCGGACGCTCAGCAGTGGGGAGTCGCGTCGCGTTTCGCTGGCGGCGGCGTTGGGGGCGAGTCTGGTGAACATGCTGTACGTTCTGGATGAACCGTCGATTGGGCTGCATCCGAGCAATTCGCTGCAATTGCTGGAAGCGGTGCGGAACCTGCGGAATCGGGACAACACGGTCGTGGTGGTGGAACATGACGAATCGATCATTCGCGCGGCGGATCAGGTGATCGAGATTGGCCCGAATGCGGGGGAACGGGGCGGCGAAGTGGTGTTTCAGGGAACGCCGACCGAAATGCTGGAGGATTCCAAAAGCATTACGGGGGCGTATCTTTCGGGAGCGCGGGGGCATACCAGCGGCAAACGGCGACCGACCGAATCGGGCTGGATCGAGTTGGTCGGGGCGCGGGGCAACAACCTGAAAAACCTGCACGTGAAGTTTCCGTTGGGGTGTTTGTGCGTGGTGTCGGGAGTCAGCGGTGCGGGGAAAAGCACGTTGGTGGACAAGACGCTGTTTCCGGCGTTGAGTCGGCGGATTCGACGGGAATCGGCGGTCAAGCCGCTGGAGTTCGAGGAGATTCTGGGGGCAGGCCAGATTGACGAGGTGATTCTGGTGGATCAGTCGCCGATCGGCCGTTCTCCGCGAAGCAATCCGGTGACGTACATCAAGGCGTTCGACGAGATTCGTGCTCTGTTTGCCGAGCAGCGTGACGCGAAGCGGCGGCATTTTACGGCGGGGCATTTCAGTTTTAATTCGGAGGAGGGGCGTTGTCCGGTTTGCAACGGCGACGGCTGTATTGCGATCGACATGCAGTTTCTGGCCGACGTGTACATGCGCTGTACGCACTGCCACGGCACGCGGTATCGGCGGGAGATTTTGGACGTGATGTATCGGAACCGCAATATTGCCAATGTTTTGGATATGACGGTTCGCGAGGCGTTTACGTTTTTCCGGGGTTCGCGTGGCATTCAGCAGAAGTTGAAGAAGCTGATGGAAGTGGGGTTGGATTACATTCGGCTGGGGCAGCCTGCGAATACGCTTTCGGGGGGGGAGGCGCAGCGGTTGAAGCTGGCCACGTACATGTCGTCGGCGAAGAAGGAGCGGTGCCTGTTCCTGCTCGACGAACCGACTACGGGGTTGCATTTTTCCGACGTGGTGCAATTGCTGGATTGTTTCGATTCGCTGATGGCGGTGGGGCATTCCCTGATCGTGGTGGAGCATAATTTGCAGCTGATGAAGTCGGCTGATTACATCATTGATCTTGGCCCCGGCGCGGCGGATCAGGGGGGAACGGTAGTGGCTCAGGGGACGCCGGAGGAGATTTGCGCCTGTCCGGAATCGGTAACGGGGCGGTTTCTGCGGGAGGTTTTGGAGCAGAATGAAAATCAGGAGGAAGCATGAATCCGCAAACCACGGTACGTGTCGCGTTGCCACAAACGCCGTATGATATTGTTCTTGGCTCCGGGATTCGGAGGGACGCGGCGACGTATTTCGCAAAATGGACGGCGGGGGCGAAACATGCGGTTGTGATTACCGACACGAACGTGGATGGTCGCTATGCGGAGGCGCTTGCCGAGACGCTGGCCAACTCCGGGGTGGAGACGGACGTATGCGTTGTGGAAGCGGGCGAGGAAAGCAAGTGTGTCGATATGGCGGACATGCTTTGGCAGAAACTCGTTCAGTGCGGCTGCGACCGAAAAACGGTGGTCGTTGCGGTGGGCGGGGGCGTGGTGGGCGACCTGGCCGGTTTCGTGGCGGCGACGCTCTATCGGGGGCTGCGTTTCATGCAGGTGCCGACGACACTTTTGGCGTTGGTGGACAGTTCGGTCGGCGGAAAAGTGGCGGTGAATCTACCGCAGGGGAAGAATCTGGTGGGAGCGTTTTGGCAGCCGGTGGGGGTTCTGGCCGACATGGAGACGCTTCAAACGCTCGACGACCGGCAGTATCGGGCGGGATTGGCCGAGGTGGTGAAGTATGGGGTGGTTCTCGACCGGGAATTTTTCGAGTTTCTGGAAGCGAACGTCGCGAAAATTCGTGCCCGTGAGGAAGCGGTGCTGGTACCTATCGTGTCGCGTTGCTGCGAGTTGAAGGCGCAGATTGTGCTGGAAGATGAACATGAGACGTCGGGTCGCCGGGCGGTGTTGAACTATGGTCACACGTTTGCTCACGCGGTGGAAAAGCTGAGCGGTTATGGCGTCGTGCTGCATGGCGAGGCGGTGGGAATCGGGATGATGTTTGCCGCCGAGCTGGCCATGCGGCTCTCTCCGAACGACGGGCAAAAGGAGGAGATTTTTCTCCGTCAGCAGGCGTTGCTTCGGCGGTTGGAAATTCCGTATGAAACGCCCGCAATCGACCGGGACGCCGCGATTTCCATCATGCGTCGGGACAAGAAAGCGGAGGAGGGGACGATACGTTTTATTTTGCCGACGACGCTGGGAGCGTGCGAGTTACGTGAAGTACCGCATTTGGAACGGTATTATCGGTAGTATCTGCCAAACCGATCAATGCGTTTTTTAAGCAACCATTTTTTCAAAAAGGTAACAACCACCGACCACCGACCACTCACTAATTATCAATTATCAATTCTTGAAAAAGCGATCACCGTCCTTTTTTTTCGGTATGTTCTTTGCTGAACCATGCCAGCGGGCCTTTTTTGGATTCGGGGAATCCCAGCCCGATGACGGCGGCCATATCGACCTGTCCCTGTTCGCCAACGACGTCCTCGATGATAATGCGTCCCCCTTCCATGGCCATGGCGGTGGCCATACGGATGGCCAGTTCGTTGCGGGAGTGTTTTTCCACCCGTTCATTTTTCCACATTTTGATGATTTCTTTAGCACGGTTGCAGAATCGGCTCGGTTCGCGACGGTGGTCGTTGACATGTTCGTGCCAGTCGCGGCCCCAGTGGTAGAAACCGGCACCGGTTTTGCGACCGAGGAGTTTCTTTTTGATCATGGTGATGAGGATCGGCGACGGCGACACCCGGTCGGGATACGCTTCAAACAGGACGCGTCCGGAATGGAACACCACGTCCAGCCCGATTTCGTCCATGATTCGCAGCGGCCCCCATGCCATTCCAAAATGTTTGGCGGCGTTTTCAATGGCGGCCATGGAAACCCCTTCCTGTAAGAGCGTCATGGCTTCGTTCAGATATGGCTGAAGGAGGCGGTTCACGACAAATCCGGGGCAATCCCCCACGCACAACGGCGTTTTCCCGATGGCAAGGGCATGGTCGCAAAGCCGCTGAAGCACCCCTTCCTGCGTTTGGGTGGAGGGAATGACTTCCACCAGTTCGCGGTGACGCACCGGGTGGAGGAAATGCAGTCCGGCGAAATATTTCGGGCGGGGAAACACCTGCGCCAGCCGCTCCAGGGGGATCGTGGAGGTGTTCGTCGCGGCGATGGCCGTCGGTTTGAGGAGCTTCCCCATCTGTGCATAGACCGCTGCTTTCAGGTCTATCCGCTCTGGAATGACTTCCAACAGCAGGTCGCATTCGGCCAAATCTTCCAGACGCGAAGGCTGAACCTGGCGGAGTGTCGCCTCAAGCATTGCCGGGTCGGAAAGATCGTCCAGTTCCCACGCCAGCCGGCTTTTCAGCGTTTCCAGCATTTCAGGATTGGAATCGTAAATCCGCACCGGGACTTCACACCGCGCGTTGGCTGCTGCGATTCCGACGCCCATCAGCCCGGCACCCAGGATTCCAACCGAGTGGATGGGAGCAGGTTCCAGTTGTTTCTTTTTCGGGGTCATGACATCTCCACCGGCAGTTCCACAGGTTTGGCGATACAGAAAACGGCAGCACGCGGGAGCGTCGAATGATTGAACACGTCGATCGCCTTGTCGAGCGGTAAAATCTGCACCTCGATTCGCCGCAAACGGAGGTATTCCGCCGCTTTTTTCGTCAGGGAAAGTTGTGCAATGTCGCGTCCGGTCAGGATGAGCTGCTGCACCGTACCGCCACAGACGTACATCAGTTCCTTGCGTTTGATGTTCTGTGCGTCGGCCAGCGGGGGGGTTCGGTATTCCAGCGTTCCATCCGACAGGATCACAAAATCCTGATCGAAAAGCTCCTCGTTGACCCGACAGTTTCCGTCGTCGTCCTGCGAAAGGGCCGGATATTCCAACGTTCGCAACACGCTGGCCACGACGTTGTGCTCGTGCAGTACCTCCGCACGGGCCAGTGCCGCCGCACCCAACGCTACCGCGTCGTCGCCCAGCGAAGAAAGCACCACGCGCCGATTACTCGGAGCAAACGGCAATTTGTCCTCGGCAATGATTTTGTCGATCGTCGGCATCAGGTACTTGTGACACGCTTCCATCACGCCGCCGCCCAGCAGGATCACTTCCGGGTCGAGCAGGTGCCGAATCGTCAGGCACGCGTAGCCCAAAACCTCCGCCGTGTACTGCATGACCGCCGTGACGAGCTTGTCGCCGCTTTTCAACGCACGGGCCAACATCCCCGCCCGGAGGATGCTCAAATCCCCGTTGCTCAGTTCCGTGATTTTGGATTTTACCCCGGAAGCCACCGCTTCCTGAATCGCATGCTCAATCGCAATCCGACTGGCGATCGATTCCAGACATCCGATGTTGCCGCACCCGCAGACCGGCGGTTTGATTTTCCTTTTTACGTCCACCAGATTCAGCGTTTCCCGCCACGACCGGGCCGGAACCTGCGCCACGATATGCCCGATTTCACCCGCTGCGTACGAGGCGCCATACCAGAGTTTTCCGTCCAGCACCATGCCGCTGCCGACCCCCGTGCCGACGAAAATCCCCACGGCACTTTTCGCGAATCGGGCCGCACCCAGCCACGTTTCCCCCAACGTGCCCAGATTGCCGTCGTTGCCAATCGCGACCGGAATCCCGAAATACTCGCGAAGAATTTTTCCCAACGGTACCCCCGAAAGATTCATGTTCGGCGTCACCACGATGTTCCCCGTGTCCGGTTCCACAACGCCTGGAATGGCAATACCGATACTTTTCAAATCGCCGATTTCCAATCCCTGCTCCGCCAAAAGCCGCTCGACCGAACTTTGGATTTCCGCAATCGTCGTTTCCGGCGTACAGCCACGCGGCGTTCTCCCCTTGAGGAAGGCGTAAATCTTTCCCGACTCCCCAATAAGCGACGTCTGGATCTTCGTTCCGCCCACATCCATACCGATGTACAACGGCTCGGTCACCGTCTGAACCCGCGTTTCCGGTTTTTCTGCACTCATCCCTGCCTCCGTGTTTCACCAACAAAGGTTCGTTCGCGACCACGTTTTACCCGTTCGTCTTTCCGAACGCGCGCTTTCCCAGGGCGCCAACCACCTGCAATTTCAGTATATCCATTTCCCTCTGTTCCGTCAAGCGCAAACTCAGCCGAACAGGGAACGTACCGTTTTTTCAAGCTGCTGGGCAAGCGTACCTTCCGGCTCAAAACCGAGCTGACGCCGGGCTTTTTCCGCACTGCACGTCCAATGCCCGGCAATTCCCTCGCGAACCTTATCCACGTTGGGCTGCATCGGGGGACGCCCCGTCCAGCGGACAAAACACTCGCAACAAAAACCCGCAAGATACGCAAGCGGCCAGGATGTCGCCACCGTCCGTACCCGTTTTTTCCCCATCGCGTCGCCAAAAAGCTGCCCCATTTCCAGATACGACGGGTGTTCATTTTGCGCGACGAAATAAATCCCCTCCCCCGGTTTCCGGGAAGCCCCCGTCGCCGGGAGCCGTTCCCCCTTTTCCGCCGCCAAAAGCAGTACCTGCGACACGTCGTCCACATACACCATGGAAAAATGCCATGGACGCAAAATCGGAATGAGGAAAAATCCCGTCCGCCGAATCGTCTCCAGCCATTTTCGGACTTCCTGATCTCCGGGGCCAAAAATCATCGGCGGGCGAACCACCGTGATCGGCACACGGCCCGCATACTTCCGCAACATCGTTTCCGCCGCGTATTTGGAACGACCGTACATCGAAATCGGCGCAGGCACATCCCCCTCCAAATGCGGACGCGTCGCCGACCGGGAAGGCCCCATCGCCGCCAACGACGAAACATACAAAAATACCGGCGGTTTTTCCTGCGACGCACAAATCCGGACGATTTTTTCGGTGAGTCCAACGTTCACCGCCGCCATATCCTCGTAACCGTACGCCGACAAGCTCCCTGCGATATGAAAAACCACTTCCCGCCCTGCTACGCTTCGTGCCAGAAACGCCTCGTCCGCCAAATCCCCGGCGACAATCTCCGCCCCCGCCTGAGCAAGCGATTCCGCCTTTTTCGCGTTCCGCACCGGACAAACAACGTCGGCCCCCAACGAAAGCAGGCGGGAAACAAAATTCCTCCCAACAAAACCGGTCGCCCCCGTTACCAGAACCTTACGGCCCCTCCAGTGATAATTTGTCATGTTCATGTAAGATGATCCAAATATTGCTGAAAATAGTCGCCATGAATCCGTTTCAGAAACGCGTCGTACAAAGGACGCGTCGCCGCCGCCAGGAACGACCCCGTGTCTACGTCAAACGCGGAACCGTCGATCTGCTCGACCGTGCCGCCCGCTTCCCGAACCAGCAGCGTTCCCGCCGCAATGTCCCACGCGTTCGTCCGAAAATTCCACGTCGCATCGTACCGCCCCGCCGCCGTGTATGCCAGATTCATCGCTGTCGAACCGGTTCGACGTATCGCATGACACTGATCCAGAACGTTCATAAACGCGTGCAAGTCCGGACTTGTGAATGTCACCCCCGGCGGAAAACCGACCGCGATCAGGCTCTCCCGCATCGCGTTCACCCCACTGGTACGAATCAACCGACCATTGAGAAACGCTCCGCCGCCGCGGGTCGCCGTGTAACATTCCTCCACCAACGGCGAGTAAATCACCCCCACCTGAAGTTCCCCGTCGTACTCCAACGCCAGCGAAACGCAAAATCGCGGATCCCCATGCACGTAGTTCGTCGTCCCATCCAGCGGGTCCACAATCCAGCGATAAACCCCTTTTCCCCCCTTCGCACTTGACCCCGGCGTATTCTCCTCCCCCAAAAGCACGTGCGTTGGAAATGCCTGCGTAATCCGACTTTTTACCGTTTCCTGCGACATGAAATCGGCTTCTGTCACCAAATCGGCCCGCCCCTTTTCATGAACGTGAAACTTCCCGATGTAGTCCACCAGGACCCGACCTGCCGCACGCGCCGTCTCCTCGCCAAATTCCAGATATTTATTTACGTCGTAATCCATGAGGCAATTTCCTGCATATCCACCATCCACCGCAGCCATACATCAACCCCAGCGAATTGTTCAAAACATCGTTCCAGTCAGGACACCGACCGGTAAAACCCTGCAAATATTCCGTGATCCCCGCGTACAGCAAAAACACCACAAACAACCATCCCGGTCGCCGATAATGGGACACCATCCCCAACACGCCCAGCAAAATAAATACCGCCACGTGTGCGTCCAGCTCGATTCCGAAACCATGTTCGACAAATTCCTCGTCAATCGGAACAAACGCGAACGGATTGTAGACCAAAAGCACGAACGACAGGAAAAGCCAGTACGCGATAAATATTATACGGATTCCAGCCAGGGTCGGAGTCTCCGCGCCGGTGATTTTTTGTAAAAAACGCATTCTTGTCCGTTACTGAAACGTGTACCCTTCCAACACCCGGCTGACAATATCGATGTTGCCAAACGGTGCGCTGACCTGTATGCCGCTGACGCTGGTACGTATCTTCTCGATCGCCTCCCGCGCTACGGCAATCCCCACCGCCTGCTGCTGTTCCCGCGATTCCGCACGCTCCATCCGCGCCATGATTGCGTCGGGAATATTCACCCCCGGAAGCGTCTGCATGTATTTCGCGTTGGCCAGATTTGCCAGCGGAAAAATCCCCGCGAAAATCGGAACCCCCGCCGGCTTCACCCGCTCCAAAATCTCCAAAAGCGTCTCCGGATCAAACACCGGTTGCGTGATGGCAAACTCCGCCCCCGCTTCCACCTTGCGGAAGAAACGATCCACCTCCCGATTCCGATCCAGCGCCGTCGGATCCAATCCCACGCCTACGACCGCTTCCGTCGGTTTGGAAATCTTCTTGCCCGATACGTCCACGCCACGATTCATCCGCCGCTGAATCCGGGCCATACCAACCGAATCGGTATCAAACACCCCCGACGCGTCCGGATAATCCCCCAATTTCGGCGGATCGCCCGTAATAAACAGAATATTGTGAATCCCACACGCCGCACAGCCCAACAAGTCCGACTGCATTCCGATCAAATTCCGGTCGCGACAGCAGAAATGCAGGATCGTCTCGATTTCCGCCTCCTGCTGAATTCGGTCGGCCGTGACCATGGCGCTAATCCGACAGCTCGCCCGCGGCCCGTCCGGAATGTTCACACAATTCACGCCCAGTTCCCGAAGCCGTACGCACCGGGCAATCGTCTGCGTTAAATCATACCCCTGCGGCGGAACCAGCTCGACACTCGTCACCCACTGCCGCTTTGCCAGCCGCTTTCCAAGCCCCGAACGCTCCCCCAGCGGCATTTCGTCGCACAGCGGAACCTCCTTCGGCTGCGCTTTCAGCGTGACTTCGCTCAGACGCGCTTTCGCCAACGGTTTCACCGATTTGGCCATTTCATGAAGATGCCCCGGCGTAATCCCGCAACACCCCCCGACCCCTTTCACTCCAAGGTTGATGTACCGCTGCACAAACGTCGTGAAATATTCCGGCGACGTCATGTACAACGAACGCCCCTCCACCGATTTCGGCGACCCCGCGTTCGGCTGGATGATCCACGGAACGTTGTACTTCGCCACCACTTCCTCTACCAGCGGCAAAATCTCCTCCGGCCCCAGCCCGCAATTCAACCCCCACGCAAACGGTCGCGGATAATTCTCCTTCTTCATCTTCACGGTGAATTTGGAGAGCGTTTTCAACGTAGGCGATTTCTTGACCCCCCGCCCGTCGTTCACCGGACGCAGCGACAGCATGAACGGAATGTTCTCCTCCCGCCGCTTCTGCACCTCCCGCACCGCCAGCACCGCGTTCTCCAGATCCGCCCCATCCTGAAGCGTTTCAAAGAAAATAAAATCGACCCCCGCATCCAGCAGGCACTGAATCTGAACCGCCATCGCGTCCACTGCCAGGGACGATTCCAGTACCGACCCATCCTCCGCCGCAACCCGCCCAACGCTGCCCGCGACGTAAATCGTGCGATCCACATTCTTCGGCGAAAGGCTGCGGTACTCCTCGATGGCACTGCGAGCCAACTCCACCCCCGCCCGGTTGATCGCCTCGGTCTTGTCCGTCAGGCCGTACTTCTTCAACAGTCGCGGGTTGGCCCCGATCGTGTTCGTCGTCAGTACGTCCGCCCCCGCCTTGAGATAGCTCAAATGAATCCCGCGAATCAGATCGCCCTGAACCAGATTCAACTCGTCGTAACAACGGTTGGTGAAAATATGATTGTTGTAAATCTCCGTTCCCATCGCGCCGTCAAAAACCAGCACTTCCTTCTGGAACAACGCCAGCAGAGATTCCACAATTTCCGGATGATACGTCTGTGTAAACATGTAAATTTCCCCTTCTTTTTCTTCTACCTCCTCACATTGTACCGCAATTCAGGGGAAAGTCAAGACAATGAACAGTGAACAAGGAACAAGGAACAAGGAACAGGTGCTACCGCACCAGTGTGTGTTTTTTTGCATACACTGGTGCGGAGGTACACCATCACTGTTCACTGCTCATTGTTCATTGTTCATTGAAAACCGCGGTCCAGCCGCCGTTGCGAACCATGTCGATGGAGAGGGTGTCGGTAGAGGTGACGGTTTTCTTCGTGACGGAAATCTTCGTCGCTTCCGTTGCACTTTCGGGCACGTCGGCGTACAACGTGACTTCATACGTCTGGCCCACCTTCAGGAACGTCAGCGGCAACGAAAGTTTCCGGGCCTCCTCGTTGGTGATCGCGGCAGCATAAAATTGATTGCCACTGCGACGAACCGCAAGATAATATTCGCCAATGGCACCGTCGATGGCCGTCGTTTCGTCCCAGACCGCCGGAATGTTTTTCAGGAAATCCAGACCGGGCTGGTTCTTGTAGTTTTCCGGAGCGTCGCAGATCGTCAGCAGGGGACTGTCGCATACCAGACACATCGCCAACGCATGCGCCCGGGTGCCCATTTCCACACATGGCGGAAGCTGGAGTTTTTCCTGCGTTCGGAACTTCTCCGGATGGACGTTCAAAAAACCGCCGGGGGTAAAGTCGCCAGGCCCGCAGAGGAACCGCGTAAACGGCAGCGTCGCACTGTGACGGGTGGTGATCTTATTGCTGAATTTGTTGTACTCGTTGCCAAGAATCCCTTCGCGGGTAATCTGGTTGGGATACGCACGTTCCAGTCCGGTCGGTTTGTACATGCCATGGAAGTTGACCATCAGGTGATACTTCGCACAAAGTTTCACCACGTTGGCAATCCATTCGACCCGTTCCTGGTAGTCGCTGTCCATGAAATCGATCTTCACGCCGGCGGCACCCCACTTCTCGAACGTGGCAAACGATTCCTCCATGCCGCTCTTTTCGAGGTCTTTGTAATGCAGCCAGAGGAATACGCCAATCCCCTTCGACTTCGCGTAGGCGAACGCTTCCGGCAGATCGACCGTGCCGCACCCCTTCATCGTGTTGCAGGTTGGTTTCCAGGCGTCAAAGTACCACGGGTCGTCAAGTGTCGTATACTTCCAGCCCATCGCGGCAGCCAAATCCACCCGCTGCTTGAACGTGTCGGTGTTCAGGATACGGTTCCCTTCCGACCACCAGTCCCAACTCGACGCTCCCGGCTGAATCCAATCCGTATCGGCAAGCTGGCACGGCGTGCTGACGTTCAGGATGATTCCACTGTTGTTGACCAGATCGACCGGCTTCTTCCCCAGCAGAATCACCCGCCACGGGGATTGTGCCGGCGTTTGAGCGACCACCACACCGTTGCCGTCGTTGCGGGGCGTCAGACGCAGACGAATCGAGTTCTCCGCATCGCCATGCGCGAACTGCATTCCCGCCCACGACGTCAATTCCGCTTCCGTAATCGCACAGCAGAACTTCGGCGACTGCACCACCAACGGACAAATCACCACCGCGTCCTTTTTGATTTCCGACAACTTCATCTTCGGAAACTGCTTTTCCTGCGACGTGTTGAATTTACCCTGGTCGCTGGCAAACGCGTCCCAGTCGCCTCCAAACACGAATTGCGTCAGGTCGTCCGCCAGCACGAAATCCTTCATTTTCTGCTCTGGAAGCACGTACCGAAACGCTACGCCGTCGTCATACGCCCGAACCACCAGCGTCAGCATACGGCCCAATGCCCCCTTTTCCCGCAGGGTGATCGTCTCCTCGGTGCAGAAATCGCGATACATGCTCTTTTTGGAAAAACGGTTTTTCCACGTCTTGTCGATGAGCGTCGTTTCGACACGCACCACTTCCATCGCTCCCAGGGGCGTCTGATCCTTGAACGCCAGCCCCAACGGAGATGGCAGCACCACCTTTTCCCCGTCGAACGAAACGTCGTACGTCAGCGTCGGGCCAACACAAACGTTTACGGTTACTTTTTTCTGCGGGGAAACCACCTCGCACTTCGATTCGCATACTGCTGCGAAACCCGTCGTTGCCAAACCAAGCAACAATACGGCCAATCCCATTTTTTTCATCGATTTTCTCCTGATAAATAAGTTGCCGGTACTACTTCACGTAAATAATATCCGGTGTTCCCAACGGATCGTAGGTGTACTTCAAAAACCGCTCCACCAGTTTGTCCACCGTGATGCAGTTGGAACAGTTGTGCGTTTTCGTCTCGTCGATCATCGGATTCAACCCCACTGCGAAAATCTCTTTCGGCATCTGCGTGAGGAAAATTTTCAAATCGAACGGCGTGTTCACCGCCCGAAGCTGGAACATCTCCTCCTCCGGCAGTTTTTCACAATAGACTTCCGCAATCGGTTCCTGCGTGAACATGGCGATGATGAACTGCTTTTTTCCATCTTTCTTCGGGGCCTGAATAACAGAGTAATTGCCATCTTTGTTTTGCAGGAAATAGACCGGGTAATCCCACGGCGAAAGCGCTTCCGGAAGCTGCTTTTCCAACATCTCCGGGATCGGAACGATCGTCGTTTCCAGTTTGCCGTCCTCCAGTTTCGTGTCCCATGCCATGGCCACGAATGGGTCCTTTTGCATCAGCAGCACACGGGCCAGCTCCCGCGCGTCTTTCAACAAAAAAACCTCGGCGCCTTCCAACTCGGAATATTGGATGAACGCGTTCGCCTTCGCCTCCTCCGAATAAACCAGGATGGCATACTGCGGCTTCTCCGACGTCGATTCCGGCGTGGAAATACCTGCGTAACCCCCCTTGATTTTAACGACAAACACAGGATACCGGGAAATCAATTGATGCTGAACCATGCGTCACTCCTTTGTAGGGTTCGTAAAAATTTTGCGAAAATTAAAAATCATGGAAATATCTGTAACAATCGATCAACCTGGTCGGCCAACAAGGTTTCCTGAACCAGCGGGTTGCGGACAATATCACGCGGAACGCCTTCCATTTCCACCTGTCCTTTGTGCAGGAAATAAACCCGGTCGGCAATCTTCAGAATATCCTCGATGCGGTGATCAATGATCAGGATGGAAACACCCTCGTTGCGAACCTCTCGAAATAGCGAGGAGCAAAGCTGTACCCCCGACAAATCGACCGCCGCATACGGTTCGTCCATCAGGATCAGTTTCGGCTTCGTGATGAACGAACGGGCAATCTCCAACCGCCGTTGCTCCCCCCCGGAAAGAATCATCGCCGGCTTATCCCGATGTTCGTACAGGCTGAATTTGCCCAGCAGCATGTCGCAGTAATCCTCCCGGGAAGAAAGTGCCGGGTCGGTCGCCTGCATACTCTCCGAAAGAACCCTGGAGTCCATGATCTCCATGATTCCCAGCAGGTTTTCCCGCGCCGACAACCCCGCGAAAATGCTCGGTTTCTGGGGCAGGTAGCAGATTCCCAGCTGCGCACGTTTGTAAAGCGGCTCCCGCGTGATGTCGATCCATGCGTTTTCCTGCTCGTCGAAAAGCAGGATGGAACCCTTGGTGGGATGGGTCAGCCCGGAAAGCATTTCAAACGTCGTCGATTTTCCAGCACCATTACTTCCCAGCAAGGCGACGATCTCACCGGCATTGACATGCAGCGACACCCCGTTCACCGGCCAGATGGGACGGAAAAAATTGAACTTCTTATACAGGTTTTCGGCGGCAATCACCGGTGTTGCGGGCATTAGTGAATCCTCCTGAATTTGGGGAAGTTGGGAAGCACCCGATACCATGGGTGCGGCCAGTAAACAAAGTACGCTTCTCCAACAAGCAACGATTCGTCCACGTAATTTTCACTTCGCCAGATACGGCTGTCGGAGCTGGCGGCGCTATTATCCCCCATCATGAAATATTGCCCATTGGCCAGATTGAAATCGCGACTCTGGCGGCTTTTGAACGCCTCCCAAAGAGATGGTTCGCAATAAAAATTCAGGTAATCCGAAACCGTCGGATTGCCCGCCTGATTCCCTTCCACGAACGGAATCTGCGGATAGTGCGGGAAATCGGTCAACGGCGAAACCCCGGACTGGGCGGCAATGTAATAAATATCCCGATACAGTTTCAGGTGCGAAACCCGAACTTCCGAACGTGTGCAGCCGATCCGTACCGGCACCAGGTCGGCCGCCTGAGGACGCGAAACGTCCAGATCGCGGTACGTCGTCGGACGGTCAAACGTCACGAGCCGGTCGTTCACCCAAACGTGAAGCTGGTTGTCCACATTCGCGAATCGGAATCGGTAAATATCCACCCCGTTCATCGGCGACCTGCCACGACAGGTGAAAAAATCCCCTTTTTCCACCGGGATGTTCTGCCCCTCGGCGTCCGGGTTGGCGGGAATGGTCAGCTCCATTTCGCCCGTTTCCAAATCGACGTTGCACCAGAACGTCTTGCCCGCCTTCACCAGTCCGACGTTGAATTTCCCCCCCTGCGGTCGCGTGTGTACGTCGAGGGTACACTCCACGATCAGGTCGCCAACCCAATGAATCCCGTAATCCTCCGGGATCGGGCGGAGCTTCGACTTTTCCCCCAGCGCGTTGGGCAGCGGGGCGTAGTCCCCCGGTTCGTTGGCCGTGTTGTAGGAAACCATGTCCGTTATCAGACGCGGTTTTTTCGCCTCAATCATCTCCCGCGTCAGCGGCACGGCGGTGAGCTGCTCCCAATCCAGCCACGTCGGAAGAAAATGACGGTACGCCAACTGCCCCGATTCGATGTTTCCCTCAATCGGAACAAACTGAAATTCCGTTCCGTCCGGGGATTCCGTCCACCCGGTGGACCCTGCCGGCGCCGTCTGTCCCTCCGCCGTCACGCCCGCCCAACGGGAAGGAAAATTCACCTGCCGCAACTCCGGAACCTGGCAGTCGTTGTCGTACACCGCCTGCATCATCGCGAGGATTTTTTCCGGCGGTTTGCGGGCGATCTGGAACTCCGGCGACGCTCCCTCCACCGACTCTGGAACAAACGGACGGGTGTAAATGTCGCCATTCCAAATCCGCAACGTTTCCCCCGGAAGCCCCACCACCCGCTTGATGTAATTCATGCGTGCGCTGCCCGGGTACAGAAATACCGCCACGTCCCACCGTTTCGGCCCTGCCAGATGATATGGATATTTGCCGACAAGAATCCGATCGCCACTGTAGGACGGATGCCAACGCCCCGCCGATTTCTCGTCGTTGTAATCCATCGTGAACCCGCAGTTCAGGCACGTGGAGCGAAAAACCTGATATTTCGACACCCTGGATTCGTCGCTGGCTCCCACCTGGTAGTGGAATCCGCACCGGGGGCAGGCCACGTCTTTGTGCCGCCCGTAGAGCGTTGGGGCCATGGAACCGGTCGGAATAACATACAGCTCCGCCAGGAACGTCTTGAACAGGAACGCCAGCACAAGCGCTATGGCAATCGATTCCACAAATTCCCGCATGGAACTGCCATCGCCATTCTTTTCCGGCGTGTCAACGACTTTCTTATCCGTTTTCTTTTTCATGCTTTCAATTTCTACAAAATACCCGGTTCCTTGACCTCGATACCCTTGAGCGCCATCTTCAGCGCTTCCACGTTCGGAGCCACCTCAAACGCCGTGGCACGCTCAATCATACGTTTCTCCACCAGGTCTTTCAGGCTCTTGGTAAAGTCCTGCATTCCTTCCTGATAACCGATACGAATCGCGTCTGCCAGCTTGTCGTCCTCCCCTTCCAGAATCAGCTTCCGAATGGTCGGGTTGAAGAACATCACCTCGCACGTCGGAACGCGCGAAACCCCTTCCAAAATCGACGGGATCAGCTTCTGCGCCACAATGCCCCGCATGTTGAACGCCAGAGCACTGCGCAGCGCCTTGTGCATGTCCTGCGGGAAAAGGTCGAGAATACGCCCGATGGTGCTCGGAGCACTCGACGCGTGAATCGTCCCAAACACCAGGTGCCCCGTCTCCGCCGCCTGAATGGCCGTTTCAAACGTCTCCTGGTCACGCATTTCCCCCACCAGGATAATATCCGGGTCTTCTCGCACGGCATGTTTCATGCCGATCATGAAGTCTTTCACGTCCATCCCAATCTCACGCTGATTGATCAGACACTTGTCTTCGGTGAACGTAAACTCGATCGGGTCTTCCAGCGTTAAAATGTGCTTGCGATAATTCCGGTTGATCCAGTTCAGCATGGAACCGATCGTCGTGCTTTTTCCCGAACCGGTAATCCCCGCCAGAAGCACCATCCCCTGACTGAATTTACAAAGCGATTCCAGCGACGGTGGCAAAAACAGTTTCTCAAAATCGGGAATCACGTTGTTCACACGCCGCGCCACCAGCCCCATATGCCCCAACTGCTGGAGAATGTTCACACGAAAACGCCAGCTCACGCCATCCACTTCCACCACGTGGGCAAAGTCCGCCCCGCCATCCTCGTGGAAAATCTTCCGGTTCCGTTCGTTCATGATCTCGAACAGCATGGACTCCATCTCCTCGTCCGGAATCGGCGGGTGATTGAGCGCCTTGAGCGATCCACCCACCCGAATGTACGGCGGGCGATCCGTTTTCAGGTGCAGGTCGCTCCCCTTGAGCTTGACCAGAGCCGTGAAAAACTTGTTGATCCGATAATCCTTTTTTCGCCGACTTTCCGCGAACTCCGCAGCCGCCTTCTGAGCATCTTCTGACATTGATTTCCCCTCTGAAAAGTTTCCTGAAAAAGTTACAGCCGAACCGTAATCCCATGCCGCTTCATATATTCCTTCGCCTGGCGAATGGTGAATTTCCCATAATGGAAAATGCTGGCTGCCAAAACCGCGTCGGCATGCCCCACCTGGATCCCATCCACCAAATGCGAAAGCTCTCCTGCCCCACCGCTGGCCACCACGGGAATCTTCACCGCGTCGGCCACCGCCGAAGTAATCTCCAAATCATAACCATCCTTCGTTCCATCTGCGTCCATCGACGTCAGCACGATTTCCCCCGCACCGAGCGATTCCACCTTTTTGGCCCACTCCACCGCCTGCAAACCGGTCGGCGTCCGTCCGCCGTTGATGAAAACCTCCCAAAACTCCCTGCCGTCGCGTATCACCCGCTTGGGGTCGATGTTCACGGTAATGCACTGGCTGCCGAACCGTCGGGCCGCTTCCCGTACCAACTCCGGATCCTTGCACGCCGTGGAATTGATCGAAACCTTGTCGCTCCCCGCGTTCAACAACGCCCGAATGTCGTCGATGGTGCGGATTCCTCCCCCCACCATCACCGGCATGAAACAGACCTCCGCCGTCCGTCGCACCACGTCCAGCATGATCCCACGTTCCTCGTAGCTGGCCGTGATGTCCAAAAAAACGAGTTCATCCGCCCCCTCCTGCTCGTAACGCTGGGCCGTTTCCACCGGGTCTCCGGCGTCTCGTAAATTCAAAAAGTTCGTCCCTTTCACCACACGTCCCCGAAAAACGTCCAGACAGGGGATGATTCGTTTCGCCAACATCGTTCTATCTCAAAAGATTCCATCCTGAATTATAAATCAACCGAAAAGAAATTACCATTATACCCCCTTCTCCCCTTTTTTCAAGGAGAGATAAAAAATGGTTAAGGAATGGGGTGCCTGCAAATTTAGTGGGCGGTGTACGAATTCCCCTTCTTTGAAGGGGTACGCCCGTCAGGGCGGGGGGTAGTTCCGAAGTGGTGAACGCTTTCCCGGTGCCAAAACACCCCGTCAGCCTACGGCTGCCACCCCTCTAAAAAGAGGGGAATTCTCCCTTTTGCCCAAATTTGCAAGGAAATTTGATCGCACCCAAGGAAGGATTAATGGTTAAGGATCCATGAGGAAGCCGTAAACGGAGGGCGCAATCCGTAGTTCCAGAAAGTCGTGGGGGACGCCTTCCCGTACCACTGGACTACGCTTCGCTTCGTCCACGGCTTGCCCATGTTTTCAGGGCCGCGTCTTAATCCTCAATTTCTTCCAGCCAGATGTTCCGGAACTGGATGGGATTCCCATGATACTGGAGCAAAAGCGGCTTTTTGGCCGGGTGCGCCGTGTAGGTCGGCGCCATGTGCCAGAACGTGTGTCCCTTGATTTCAAAGTTGTTCTGGATCAGCTCGCCGTTCTGGTAAGCGGTCATGCGAGCCGGCCGGACGAGATTCCCCTTGTCGTCGAACTTCGGCGCCACGAAAGTAATGTCGTAGGATTGCCATTCCCCCGGTTTACGGCAGACGTTTCGCATCGGCGGATTCTGCTTGTAAATGGAACCGCATTGCCCGTCGAAATAGGTGTCGTTCTGATAGGAATCCAGAATCTGAAGCTCATATTCCCCCATGAAAATAACGCCACTGTTGCCGCGTCCCTGCCCCTGGCTGACGACCTCGGCGGGCGTGGCAAACTCGATGTGCATACGGCAGCTGCCAAACGGCTGCTTCGTGGAAACAGACGTTTTATCCGCCGTGACAACGCCGTCTTTGACAATCCACTTTTCGCCATTGTCGAATTGGGACATATCTTTCCCATCGAACAGCACCACGGCTCCGGCGGGAGGGGGCGTCAAAACGGGCATTTTGCCCTCCACCACCGGCGGACGCTCCCAAAGAATCCCGCTTTTCCATTCCACGGCAAAAACCGTTGTGGCCATCACGGTCGTCAAACACAGCATGAACATTCGCGTACGCAACATCAATCAACTCCTTTTCAAAGGCAGGTAAGGACAAGGGAACCTCCCCAATACATGCCCGGAAGAGCACGAATCCCCGGAAGCCCCATCAAAAACAACCTTTCCATTTTACCATAAGAAAGGTTTGTGGTCAATGGTTCCGTAGTTAGCGACAGCTTTTAGCTTTTAGGGTGCCTGCAATTAGTGGGGGTGTTGTTAGCGTCGGCCTTTAGGCCGTTCGGGTGGATTCTCGTCCCCTAGTGTTCCGTCCCTCTTATAAATTATGACAATATCTACGGAGGGGTGGGCGTCCTCGCCCACCCAAAAAGGCGTTAGCCTTTTCCTAACCTTTTGTTAGGGCTTACGCCCTAATGGGTGGGCGGGGACGCCCACCCCTCCGAAAACTTTTAGACGAATATTATTTATTTTTTGGACACAGCACTAGGGCGTTGCCCCAGGCTATTGAATTTGCCCCGTTGGGGCACGAGAGGAATAAACGTTTTTTCCTATTCGTACGACGCGAACGGCCTAAAGGCCGACGCTAACAGGGAAGCTCTTATTAATATTTTAATATTTATTTCTATACAGAGGCGTAGATTTGCGGAAGGTGCGGAAAATGCCCAAAAATCCTAAAAGCAGCAACCAAAACGACCCCGGTTCCGGATATTTGGCGCCATTGACTCCGGCCAGAAGCGACGTGGCGTCGTTGTTGAGGTAGAGAAACCAGTCGTCGCCGTTCCATTCGGAAAGCACGGACTGCCAGTTGAAACCCGTGTCCAGCGTTCCGTCCGTCACCGTCAGCACAGGGAAAATCATGCTGGGGTTATATTCCACACCCTCCAGCAGGTTTAACGTTACCGAAAGATTCGTTATGTCCGGGTCGAACGCAGAGAGGGTGAGGTTCCCCGTCGCCGTGTCATTGACATTGAGGAACAGGTCGAGTTTCTCCGTCGTGAGGGTGTCCAGCGTCAGTTTCGCGGTGGAGTTTTCGGCGCTTTGGAAAAGAACCGAATTGGCGTTAATCGTCCCGGTGTAGGTGGTATCGATGCTGTTGCGAAGGGTCAGCGTCCCGGACGTGCCGGTAATCGTGCCGGAACCGGAAAGGTTGTTCAGCGTCTGATCCGTCGCGAAGGTAATCGCAGCGTTATTCACAATCGCAGCCGACGAAGCGACCACGTTCGCGGCTCCCAGGTTGAGCGTACCGTTGCTTACCTGCCACGTTCCTTTGTAGTCGTCATTGTTTCCGGTCAGGGAGAGTGTTTCGCTTCCCGTTTTGTTCAAAACAGAAGTATCCGTGCCGGAAATTTTCCCGGACAAAACCGGCGTATTGGAGCCACCACCGTCTTGCAGATTCACCTCAAACGTTCCGCTGCTTCCCACGTTGATGGCGTTGGCATACGTTTGCGATGATCGGAGAACCAGGGTTCCGTCATTTATGTCCAGGGTTGCGGTTCCAAAACGATTGCTGCCCCAGTTCACCAAACGGGTACCGTTGTTCAGGGTGATGGATTTCAAACCAGAAACATTATCCGCACCCAGAGAAAACGCTCCCCCGTCGAAGGTAATATCCCCTGCGACCGTACCACGGAGCGTGACGCGATTGTTGCCGTTTATCAGGCTACTCCCCTTTTCGGCAGTCAAATTTACAGTATATTCGATATCGTTCGTCCGAACGAATTCCAACGTCGCAGTGGAGGCAAGTTGAAACACCTGGCCTGAGCGTAAAGTGGCGTTTTGTCCGATCGACAAATGGCCGGTCGTAATATTGAACCCTCCGGTCCATGCGGAAGCGTCTCCGTTGAAAATCAGTTTTTTATCAATACTATCAGCACGCGATTCCCGACTAACGGTCAGTATTCCAGAACCTGTAATCGTGCCGGTCATGGTACTGTCACTGGCGACGATATGCCACGTTCCTCCCCTTTCGGTTACGTCGATGGCGTTGCTGTAGGTGTCATAAGTCCGCAGTGTACCGCCGTTGAACTGAATCTTGGCGCTGCCAACCTGAGTTGCCGGGGTATCCACCGACGTTATTCCGCCCGTCAGTTTCAACGTCCCGGTAAAAGCGGTGTTGTTGCCACGAAGCAGAAAATAGTTTCCGTTCAATACCTCCAGCGTACCGGCGCCGGTCAGGGTATTTTGCATGTTGAAGGTGCCGGTACCGTTCACTGCCAGCGTGCCATTTTCGTCGATCGGGATAGTGACGGTCGCAGGAATGTTGGAGGCACTGGTCATTTCCAGCGTCCCCCCTGTGATCGAAATCGTGGTGGACTGCAAGGCGGCGCCGGTGCCCAAAATCACCCGGCCACTGGTTACGTTCAACCCTCCGGTAAACAACGTTGAATTCGCACCCGAAAGCGTCCATGTTCCCGTTCCCACTTTGGTTACGGCGACGGTGACACTCCCTTGATTCTTCAGCGTTCCGGAAAAAGTAGAATTATTCCCCAAAGCACCGATTTCCAGCGTAATCTTTCCGTTACCGTTCCCCGGTCGAACCATTCCGTTGCCCGTTAAATCCCCAAGCTGAATCGTGGCGGAAGTAGAAGAATCATTCGTGACGACATTTTCAAAAAGAAGCCCGCTGTCCGAAGTCATGTTCAAATTCCATGCTGCCTTGGCGCTGCCCGCCGTAGCGGTTGTCAGGGCGACCCACGTGTTTCCCGAAATATTCACATTTCCGGAAAAACCGGAGTTGTTCCCACTTAACGAAAGCCAACTGCCCCGGTCGTTTGTTGACGTGTTTGCCTGCCGTATGATGGTTCCTGTTCCGGTGATATTGCCGGAGATGGTCCGCTTCTGCTCACTTGAAGGATTATCCGTCACATACTGAAGTACCCCGCCGGTATAATTGTCCGTGTTGTCGAACGTCAACGCGTCGATGTTGCTTGTCATGGTGTACGGAGAATTGTCTTTCGTTATCGTCACATCTGCCGCCCCCAGGATTCCACAGCCAAGGCAACCCCACAGCAGAAAAAAGCACTTCTTCATGATTTCCATCTCCCCAAAACGAGCCGGTAAAAAGTCTATCGCACACAGGGCCGGGATTTTCCTGCCCACACTGAACTTTATCCATTTTACCCCCCCCCCCGACATGTCAAGGTTTATCCAGCTTATTTTTAAAAAATTTTAAAAATTTTAAAAAATTCCTTATCCCCTCCCGGAGGGTCGGTTTTGTTGGGGAAAACCCATGGCGATTTGCCCGGCCCGTTACACTGAAGTACCGTTTCTTCCTTTTCAAGACTTCAACCCCTTAGAGGATTTTCAATCATGCGGCAACTGATGACACGCGACTGTGTAGCCGTCATTCTGGCAGGCGGAAAAGGTTCCCGACTCGAACCCCTGACCCGTGACCGAGCCAAACCGGCCGTCCCGTTCGGGGGCGCGTACCGGATCATCGATTTCACCCTTTCCAATACCCTCAACAGCGGTATCCGGAAAATCCTGATGCTCACCCAGTACAAAACGACCAGCCTGGATCGCCACATCAATCTGGGCTGGCAGCACTACTTCAAACGCGAACTGGGCGAATTCATCGACGTTGTGCCCCCGCAGCAGCGTATCGATGAAAACTGGTATCAGGGAACCGCCGACGCCGTGTATCAAAACATCTACACCATCGAGCGGGAAAACCCCAAATACGTGGTGATTTTGGCGGGCGACCACATCTACAAAATGGACTACGCCCAACTGGTCATGACGCATATCGAGAATCGAGCCGATCTGACCATCAGCACCCTGAAAGTCCCCAACGGGACCGCCGCACGGCGTTTCGGTGTGTTGGAAGTCAACGAATTCAATCGTGTCATTGGGTTTGCCGAGAAACCGGTCGTCCCCAAAGAGCTGCCGTATCAGCGGGGATACTGCCTGGCATCGATGGGCATTTACGTGTTTAACGCACGGTTCCTTTACGAAAAACTCTGCCAGGACGCGTTGGACGAAGCGAGCCGTCACGACTTTGGCGGCGATATCATTCCGTCGATCATCGACCAGCACAACGTGTACGCACACCCGTTCAACGACGAAAATCTGAAAACCGAATCGTACTGGCGCGATGTCGGTACCCTCGACGCCTATTTCGACGCCAACATGGATTTGGTGGATGTGGATCCGCAGCTCAATCTCTACGACGAGCATTGGCCGGTCTGGACGTTTCGCCCCAATTGCCCCCCGCCAAAATTTGTGTTCGCACAGGAAGAACGCCGTGGTTTTGCCACCGACAGCCTGGTTTGCGCCGGTTCGGTCGTCTCCGGTGCGTCGGTCAAAAGAAGTATTCTGGGGCACCGTTGTCGCCTGAACAGCTTCGCCAGCGTGGAGGAATCGATCCTGTTTTCCGATGTGGAAATCGGACGTCGGGCCAAAATCCGTCGAGCCATTATCGACAGCGGCGTCCATATCGAGCCGGGTATGGAAATCGGTTTCGACCCGGAACTGGACCGTGCCCGTGGGTTCTGCGTCACCGAAAACGGCATCACGCTGGTCTGCCAGTAAAAACCGTGCCTCGTCCGACGTATCGTTAGCGCCGGCCTTTAGGCCGATCGTGTCGCTTTTCGTGGTGCAAGGCTGTTAAAATCCATCGCTTCGTACGATGGGAACGGGTGCGATCAAACTTCCTTGCGAATTTTGGCAAAAGGGGTAATTCCCCTCTTTTCAGAGGGGTGGCAGCCGAGGCTCGCAAGGTAATTCCCCTCTTTTTAGAGGGGTGGCAGCCGAAGGCTGACGGGGTGTTTTGGCACCGGGAAAGCGTTCACCACTTCAAAACTACCCCCCGCCCTTCGGGCGTACCCCTTCAAAGAAGGGGAATTCGTACGGCTCACGGCCCTGCTTTCAATTCCAGCGCCGCACCGTTGGGAACCGGAAGGATCGAAAACGTCAGGTTCGTGTTGGCCAATGCCGGATGTTCTTTCGAGAACCGGGCCATGGCGTCACGTTGCGCTTCGCACGGGGAGTACGTCTGAATGGCACGCACCAGCCGGGCAACGCTCCATTTCGCCTGGAACGCCGGAACCTCGGCAGGCTTGGCACGCTCGGATTTCAGGTACGCTTCCAGCCGCCCCCTGGCATCTTTTCCCATGGCAAAATAGACCCCCTTGGGAGCAAACAGCAGGCAGGTCGGACATGCTTTATCCCGGAAGAACGGGAGCGGGCATTTCTCTACGGGGGCCAGAACCGCTTCGTACACGTGCCATTCCCCTTCCACACTAGCGGCCGTGGAAAGGAAGTGCTTCTTACACTCCTCGGCCTTGTTTTCCTTCACGTACTGGACAATTTGCCGGAACGGTTCCTCCAGCGCATACCCATCCGGAACGGTTCGGCCCCAAAGGATCAGGGCGTCGTCGTCCGTCAGCACCACGTTCAGCCCACCGTTGACGTACGGTGCCAAAAACGCGTCGCGCCAAAGCGGAGCGTTACGATGGATAAACGCTTCCACCTGGTCGGCTTTTTCCGCACTTTTCACCTTCTTTTTCAGCATGGCAAGGGAATCTTTCAGGTGCGCCTCGTGAAGTGATTTCACCCAGTTTTTCGACAGGGCGGGAAACGTCAGTGCCAATTGGCAGGAAAACATCGCGTCCTCCATGGCAAACTGTCCCAGCGACGAAACCTGCGACCGGGCAAACGCCGACAGCTTGCGTGCCGCCGCCGAACCTTCCGGAGCTGTCGCCTCCAAACGAAGTGCCAGCGTATGCGTCGTTGGATCCTCATCCAGTACCAGGGTCAACGTGTCCGCCGGAGAAACAAAAGAAGCCGCTTTCGCCCGGTTCATCGCCTGATCGAAAAGCCCCTTCAAGGTCTCCACGAAAGCCTGGGAACCCTGCTTTTTTTGCTTTTCCAGACATGCCAAAATTTTGGTTTGAATATCGCGAGCCAGCTTTTCCCGCAAGTTTTGCGGAATCTCGTTGACAAAGAGCGATACGCTCAGCTCCTGCGTGCCCATCGGTTCCAGGATTCGTTTCTCCACCTGCGCAACGTCCAGATTCAGACGCAGATTTTCCACCCGATCACTCAGAAGGAACCAGTCGCCCAACTTGCGGGCAAAAAAATTATGGTGCTTCGATGTGACTTTCCACGTTTGTTCCCCAACCTCCTCCGATTTCAAATCTTTCGACACCATTCGATTCACGGCATCCAGATTTTTCAACGGCAAAACCAGAATGCCGCGAAGTTCGTCGGAACCTTCGGGAAGAATCCCCACCAGCGCCACCGGACGGGAAACGTCCCACGCGTCGGTAAACGTGGGTTGTTCCGTGAAAATCTTCATGGCGTACGCGGCACCTTGAACGCCGTTCTTGCCGTACGTTTCCGCCAAATCGACGAAAGACTCACAGAACGACGGCACCGGCGCCATTTTTGCCAGTACCACCACTTTGTCCGCAGCCTGCGAAACGAGCGTCGCCAGCCCCAGAAAAACCAAAAAACATACCTTCTTCATCCGTTTTCCTCCAAAAAATTCACTCCATGACCCATACAATCTGGTCATTCAAAAAAGTTTGTGTGTCTTTCCACAACATCCCCAGTTGTTCCTTCTCCGGAACCGGAAGCTGTTCCTCCGAAATCGACCGAATGGGAACCCCGGTCGTCTCCGCCACCGCACGAATCGGCTCCCCGCACGGTGCGAAAAAGCGTACCACCTCCGAGGTGGGCGTCGCGACGGTCGGTTTTGCCTCCGGAGATTCCAACGACGGACGGTAACTCGGAAAAACCACGCAGAGGGCCGCGATACACACCGTCGCAGCACACACCGTTACCAGCACCCTTTGCGGGGCAAATTCCCGCCGTTTCGCAGGTTCCGGTTCCCGCCGGATACGCGCCATGACGCTCCGATGGATTTCCGGGGAAAATTTTTCGTCGAGTGCCTGCGCGTCGCGTCGCAGCCGTTTTTCCCAGTTTTTTTCCTTCATGTCAGCACCTCCCGCAGTTTTTTTCTTCCGCGAAACAGCAATGTCCGCACGCCGATGGTGGTACGGCCCATGATTTGAGCGATATCTCGCACCGGTTTGTCCTCCGCATAAAACAGCCACAGGGCCGTCCATTGCGGTTCGTTCAGCACCCGTCGGGCCAGCGTCCAGAGGTTTTCTTCCCCCCCGTTTTCGGTTTTTCCCGACACGTCCTGCGCCGGAATGCTTTCCAGCACCTCGGAACAGGCCTCCGCGCGAAAGTCCGGACGATTCAAACGCGTGCGGAAAAACCGAACGCTCTGCCGATACGCAATCGTGAACAACCAGGTGGAAAAAGAACGCCGCGTGTCGTAACGCCGCAAGCTCCTCCACGCTTCACAAAACGTCTCCTGAAGCAAATCCAGCGAATCCTCCCGCGTATGCCGCTGATGAAAATACCGCAGAAGAACCGTCTGGTATTTCTGGACAAGCAACGCAAACGCGTCGGGTTCGTTCTGAAACACGCGTCGTACACACTGCTCGTCCGTTAAAAGAGGTTCGTTCATAAAAGAGTATTAGCGGCAACGCCCCAAAAGTTGCAAAAAATTTTTAGCAACACGCAAAAAAAGCAGCCACGCATAAAAAAAGCGGCAACGCCCAAAGTCGCGATGCCGCCCTCGTTTCCCCAGGGAACCACGTTGCCCCCTATTTGGAGGTGGCAGTTCCCTTCTGCTTGTAATCCGTCTCGTAAAATCCCGTCCCCTTGAATACGATCCCGGCACATGGGCCAATCACCCGATTCGCCTTCTTTTTCCCACACTCCGGACACTTCATCTTCGTGGGAGCGTGAAACGACTGAATTTCCTCAAATTCGTGACCGCACGCGTCACATTTATAGCTGTATGTAGGCATGATGTTTCCTTTCCTTCCCGCGTTCAGGGAAAATCAATTCCCCCTCGACAAAAGGGGTTACACCGCAGGATACGCCACGCCCCCAAAAGCGAACCGTAACAGAAACCATATTTCCGCACGGCCAAAATGTAATAATGGCTGCACGTGGGATAAAACCGACATTGCCGCCCGATCACATGACTGAGCGTATGCTGGTAAATCCGCACCAGGAAAATCGCCGCGTTGGCAGGCAAATTCCAAAACCATCGCAACAGGGTCATGGCAAAACCTCGTATGTAGAAGCGTTCGCCATTATAGCCTGATTTAATTTTTTTACAACGACCGGGAACAACTTTTCCAGTGATTTTTCAAAATCGTCCAGCGCGTCCGCCCGACGGACTTTGCCGGGAACGACCACGAAATCGACCCCCCTGGGCAACCCCGCCGCCAAATGACGAAACGCCTCACGTACCAGCCGTTTCCAACGATTCCGCTTCACCGCAATCCCGTATTTCCGCGAAATCGACAACCCCAATCGTCTCGCATCCCGGTCGTTTGGCGCAACAAACACCGTCAAAAGCCCGTCCCCCGCCGCACAGCGAAATTGCCAGACCTTCTGAAAATCCATCGGCGATTTGATACTGAAATCGGGTCGCATTTCCCAAAAATTCCTTACCAACTGATTCCCGCACGCAGGTTGCCGGGATAGGTCGCGTTCAATTTCCGCAAAATCTCGGTGTCGGCGTCGGAAACCTTCGTCGGAACGTTGACCATGATCTCCACCAGCAAATCCCCCGTCCCGGTTTTCGACGGAACCCCCGCCCCTTTAACCCGCAGTTTCTTGCCGCTGGAGGTGCCCGCCGGAATGTTCAGCGTTCCCTCTCCCTTCGGCGTCGGAATGGCAATCTTCGCCCCAAGCGTCGCCTCGGCAATCGTTACCGGAAGTTTCAAAAGCAGGTTGTTCCCCGTTCGCGTGAACGACGGGTGCGGCGTGACATGAATTTCCAACACCAAATCCCCCGACGGCCCGCCGGTGGTCGAATTTTCGCCCAACCCCCGCAGCCGCAGTTTCTTGCCATCCTCAATCCCCGCCGGAATCTTCGCCGTGACCGTTTTCACCACGCCGCTCGCTTCCTGAATCTTCACCTCGCGTTCGCTGCCGATGATGGATTCGTTGAACGAAATCGTAATCGGATACGTGATGTCGTTTCCCTTAACCGGAGCACGCCGACGCCGCCCCGCCGAACGAAACTGCGCACCAAGATTGCCGAAAAGGGAGCTGGGATCAAACCCCGGCCCACCACCCGGCCCGCCGCCAGCGCCGAAAATATCCCCCAGATCGACCTCCTGCCACGCAGTGCCCCCTTGCCCTGTTCCGCCGCCCCAGGTCGGTCGTGCCCCGCCGTGAAATCCCCCCGCGCCCGGCCCGCCGGCACCCATATTTTCGTAATTGGGGCCGAACTGGTCGTACATCTTCCGTTTCTGGTCGTCGTTCAGGCACTCGAACGCCTCCTGAACCTCCTGAAATTTCTTCGTCGCGGTCTTGTCGTCCGGGTGCAGGTCGGGATGATACTTCCGAGCCAGCTCGCGATACGCTTTGCCGATCTCCTCTTTGGTGGCCGTCTTGCTGACGCCTAACGTTTTATAATAATTTTTTGCCATAAACCCTGTTTCTCCTAAAAACCCGTTAATTTAATAATGGTTAATGGTTAATGGGAGTTGTTCCGACCGTTTTCTGAATGGTAAGAAGGTTACTCATTCCCACAAAAAGTTGAACAAAAATCATTAATCATTAACCATTAACCATTAAAAAAGGACCGTCGCAAACGAAACGCAACTGCGTGTTGGGTCGTCGATGGTCTGTTCGTAGCTGACCAGCTCGCCGGCCGGTTTATCGGAATCGTGCGAAAGGAGATGCGTTTTCGCCAAAAGCTCCAGCAGGCAATAAATCGGTGCCGTGCCGCAAAGGTTGTTCGCGTTGTTTTTGCGTGACGCCGTGTCCCAAAAACCTGCCGGATCACGATGGAGGATCGAAAACAAAAGCAGCGTGTCGTCCTCACGAATCCGATCCGCCTCCTTTTCATCGACGGGAGTGGGCGTGCCGAACATTGGCCCCACCTGCGAAAACTCTGCCGAAGCCAGGATCGCGATTTTGCGCGAACCCGATTCGTCCAGCACTGCCGCTACCGAATCGAGAAGCGCCCGCACTGCCGGATCGTCTGCCGGGTCTGCGTCGCCACCGATAAACGGTACAAACGTGTTGGTCAGTATCGGTACAATACGAATTTTTCGCCCGGTATGGTTCTCCATATATTTCAAAAAAATCGTCTGGAACTCGATCGAATGTTCGTCCCGGTGGACAAATTCGTCGGCAAACAGATCGACCGGTTCCTTTCCGGCATATTTTTCCTGAAAATGGGACACGATTTTTGCAACCAACGCCCGGTCGGTTTCCAAAACCCCCAGCGGCGTCTCGAAATGTTTGGTCGAAAGGGCGAAAGTTTCCTTCATTGGGTTATGCGACGTGCCAAAAATCACGAACGTATCGGCACTGCACCGTTCCAGAATCGCCCGATACGCCCACCCGTACGACGCCGCACCGCGTCCCAGGTCGATGTGCGGCACCACCGCCGCGACGAGATTTTTCGGAAACGCATCCTCCGGCGTTTTCCCTTCGCCGTCCGCCCGCGCTAACGTTACCGGGATTTCCAGCGTCGCCGCGATCTGGGCGTCGAGTGCTGCCGCGTCTTTTTCGTACGCCTGGCCACCGTTGACTGCCGGACGCGTATCCAGCGACTGAAACGTATCCATCTCCTCCTTCAGCCACGCCGCGAACGTGGGACTGTCCAGAAAATGCAGCGACTCGAAGTGCTTCAGGATTTCCTCCAGGTCTGAAAGGGTCAGATTCTCGCCGGTCGTTTCGGTAAACGCACTCACGATCTCCGCGCACGTCCGCTTCCCGTCCATCAGCGAAATCAGGATCGCCAGCGGAACCGGCACCACGATCGTCGGTGCGAACCCCTCCGGGTCCTCCAACACAAAACTGTTCGGCTGCTTCTCGGCGTCGTTCTCGGCATCCTCCGGCAACAGGGGGGAATAGGGGGACAACACCAGATTCCGTAAACTCGGTCGTTCCATCTTTTTACTTCTCGATTTTTCGGTAACGGACATTCTTGATCAGGCACTCGCTGCAATAGGCCGTGATTCCCAGTGGCTGCGAATAATCGACTTCCATTCGCGTTTTGAACGAAACGTCGCCGCGTGGCTGCCAGATGATCCGTTTGCCATCCACGTAGCATTCCAGATCGTCGTCCGTCACCCGAACGCGGAACGTGTACCACTGGTTGTCTTTCGACACGATCAACTGCATCTGGTCGTTCTCGGAAGCGTCCATGCCGTCAATGCACGAAATTCCAAACACGCCGCCTCCCCAGCCGCCTGTGATGAACGTCGCGAAACCGTCGCCAATCGGGAACGTGATCGAGCCAAAAAAGTCGCTCCCCTGTGTTCGCATCGCCTGAAGCTCAATTTCGTAGTTCGTTTTGGGAAAGTCTTTCGTGTACGTGACGCCCGTAATCATCACCCCCATCCCAATTTCCAGCGTGCCGTCCTGGAGCACCCGCACTTCCCCCTCGCCGCCAAAGTTGGGAACCTTCCAACCATCCAGGTTCTTTCCGTTGAACAACGGAATCCAACCGTCCTTGTCTTGGGGGGCGTCGGTTTTCTTTTCTTCCGCTGCGACCGGCAACGAAAGCAGGGTCAACAGCAACATCGCAATCATTTTTTTCATGGCAGTATTCCTTTCAAATTCCAAGATTCCCTTAATTATAGAACATTCTAACAAATTTTACAGGGGCACGGGGGCGATCCCCCCACTTCGACCGACAAATTTCCCGGCCCCGGTCGCGAAAAAAAGTATTTTCGTGTATAATCCGCTCATGGCCATTTATCGTTTTACTGTCGGACCGTTTCATTATTCCGTGGAAAGCACGATTTCCAACGTGCAGGCGGCGATGGAACGAATGTATGTGGATTATCCAAAATCCGCGCCAGGAACGTGGGACGACTTCCACCTTCGGGCGTTTCGGAAACATCGTTTTTCCCGACTGGCTCGGCTTGCGATAGACAGTGAGGAACCGTTCGCCCCGTTTCCCGTTGAGCAGGCGGCGCCGGTGGTGGAATGGGGGATGAACTGGGCCATTTGGCTCAATCTTTCGCACTGGCTCGTTTTTCACGCGGCCATGCTCGAAAAAAATGGCAAGGGACTCATCCTGGCTGCCGATTCGGGCGACGGAAAAAGCACGCTGGCGGCGGCGTTGGCGTTTCGTGGCTGGCGGCTCCTTTCGGACGAGTTGACGCTGATCGACCCTGCCGACTGCCGGATGGTGCCGATTCCACGCCCGATTTGCCTGAAAAACGACGCCATTCGGATCCTGCGTGATTTCCTTCCCGAAGCGGTTTTTTCCAACGAATATCCCGACACGAACAAGGGACGCGTGGCTCATATTCGCCCTCCGAAAGAGGCCGTTTTACGAATGGGGGAACGGGTTACGCCGCGATGGATCGTTTTTCCGAAATACCTTCCCGATTCCCCCCCCGTCTGGACCCCCTGGGAAAAGGCCGAAGCGGTAGTCAAGCTGGGCCAAAACGGTGTCGATTACAGCACGTTGGGGGTTCGGGGGTTTGAAACGCTGACTTCCGTCATTGGGGGGTGCGTCTGCCGTAAATTTGAATATTCCCGTCTGGACGACGCCCTGCGGGAATTTGAGAGTCTGAGCGAAATCTAACGTGAAAGATGGTGTTCCATGTTCCTTCAGGAGATAAAAATGAAAAAGCTGGGTTGGTTTCTGGGAGTTCTTTTACTGGTAAACAGTGTGTCGGCTGAGGAAGTCACGTATTTCCTGGCTTTGGGGGGCGACGATGCGAACGCGGGCACGGAAGTGGCTCCCTTTGCCACGTTTGACCGGGCGAAGCGGGCGGTTCGGGAAGCGGTAGCCGACGGCAAGCCGGCGACGGTGATCCTCGCGGGGGGCACGTACGTGCTGGCGGAGCCGCTGCGGTTTGAGAAAGCGGACAGCGGCAGGGAAAACGCTCCGGTTACGTGGAAGGCGGCGACGGGGGAGACCGTGTTGCTGGTGGGGGGAACGTTCCTGCCGAAATGGGAAAAAGTGACCGATCCGGCGATTCGGGAACGGCTCCCGGAAGCGTCGCGGGACAAGGTGGTTCAGATCGATTTGAAAGCGGCGGGAATCACCGACCTGGGGAATCCGGGAAGCGGCGGTATGGAACTGTTTTACAACGGCCAGCCCATGAACGTTTCGCGGTATCCGAACGAAGGGTTCATGAAAATCACCGCCATCACCGACAAGGAACCGAAGGACATTCGCGGAACGAAAGGCTCGTCGTATCCTGAATTCCAGTGCGACGACGAACGGGTGACACGATGGGGCGACGAAAAAGAGGTCTGGGTTCATGGTTACTGGTTCTGGGACTGGGCCGACCAGCGGCAAAAAGTGGAATCGATCTCGGCGGAAAAATGGCTCGTGCTTGCCGGAAAGCATTCCTACGGCTATCGGGTGAATCAATGGTTTTACGCGTTCAACCTGCTGAGCGAAATCGACGTGCCGGGCGAGTACATGATCGACCGTGAAAATGGCATCCTGTACTTCTACCCGCCAAAGGAGCGTTCGGAGGGGGTGCTGGTTTTCGCGACGCTTCCCGTGCTCCTTTCCTGCGAAAACATCGAGTATTTCACGTTGGAAGGCCTGACGCTGGAATATGGTCGTGGAAACGGCGTGACGTACCGCAACTGCAAAAACTTGACGGTGAACCGCTGCGTGGCGCGCAATCTGGCCGGCTGCGGCATGACGGGCAGCGGCGTGAACCTGACCCTTTCCGACTGCGAACTGTACCAGCTTGGCAAGGCGGGTATCTCCGTGGGGGGCGGCGACCGCAAAACGCTGACCCCGGCCGGGAACCTCGTCACGAACAACGAAATTCACGATTATGGAATCCTCCAGCGTTGTTACGCTCCGGGCGTCACGATTCATGGCGTCGGGAATACCGCGTCGCATAACAAAATTTACAACGCCCCGCACATGGGAATGGGATTCAGCGGCAACGATAATATCATCGAATACAACGAAATTTACAACGTCTGCTTCGAGTCGAACGACGCCGGCGCGATTTACACCGGTCGAAACTGGACGATGCGTGGAAACATCCTTCGGTACAATTACCTGCACGACATTCGCGGTTTCCGGGATCGTGGCTGCGTGGGGATTTATCTGGACGATCAGTTTTCCTCGGCGGAAATGTACGGCAATATCTTCAAGAACGTAACCCGTGCCACGATGATCGGCGGCGGACGCGACAGTAAAATCGTGAACAATATTTTCATCGATTGCGCTCCGTGCGTTCACCTGGATGCGCGTGGCTTGGGCTGGCAGAAAGACATGACGGCCCGCTGGGTGGAAGAACTTCGCGAAAAGGGGACGAACTGCGGCATAAACATCATGACGCCCCCCTACAGTGAAAAATATCCCGAACTGACGACGATTTTGGAGAAGCATCCCGGCACTCCCTGCGGGAACGTGGTGGCTCGAAACATCTGCGTTCGCGGCCAGTGGAACGGGACGAAATCGGGCCAGTGGACGGGAGGTTCCATCTGGAAACAGGCGGCGGAATGGAACACGATAGAGAACAATCTGGTGGACGAAGACCCGTTGTTTGTGGATGAGGCGAACGGAAATTATACGTTGCGGCCGGAATCTCCCGCGTTGAAGCTCGGATTTGAGCCGATTCCGTGGGAAAAAATCGGTCGGAAAAAAACCGTTTCCCCCTGACAGAAAGGCTTCTGTCTCCATGCTTGGCGTTTTGCCTGCAAAAAACGGATCGCACGCTGCAAAGGATTCGGTGCCGCTTCCATTCCTGACGGAATTTGCTATAATGAAAGGGTGAATGAAAAGGGTTGTTCAGTTTTATTTCGGGGGTATGGGATGGGCAAAAATCGTATTTTAATTGCCGACGACAACGCGACGAACGTGGAATTGCTGGAAACGTTTCTGTGGGACGAGGACTGTGAAATTGCCATGGCGTACGACGGTCTGGAAACGTTGGAAAAAGTCCGGGAATTTCATCCCGATTTGATTTTGCTGGACATTATGATGCCGAAGCTGAACGGGTTTGAGGTATGCAAGACGTTGAAATCGAATCCGGAAACGTCGCAGATCATGGTCTTGATGGTGACGGCATTGGCGGAGCTGGGCGATATTGAGCGTGCGGTGGAAGCGGGCTGCGACGATTTTCTGAGCAAACCGGTGAACAAGCTGGAGTTGATCAAGCGGGTGGAGAACCTGCTGCGGCTCCGTTCGGTGACGGACGAGTTGGAGCGGTTGAAGGCGTACATCGAAAACATGGAAGCGGAGAGCGGCCCCAGGCGTGGGGGATGAAATGATCGGCTCGTGTCTGATTCTTGGTCTGGCGTGTCTGGTGGCGTCGGTATGGGCGTATCAGTCCAACAGGCACGGTTATCGGTCGTATCTGGCCCAGTGCGTGACGCACAAAAAAACCACGATGGTGGAGGAAGCATGCTTCTTTTACCGGCGGTTTTTGCGACGAAAAAAGATCAGTTTCCTGATGTTTTGTCTGGGATGGGTGATTATGGGGATGGGGATGGCCGTTTCGTGGCGTCTGATTGCGGGAACGGTACTGGTTTATGTGGCGTTGTTTGTGCTGGGCTGGATCATGCTTCTGGCGGTCTGGGACGGAATTTCTTCCTACGCGTACTATCATGGTACGGAGGCGCGTTTGGCGCTGCGGCAGGCGAAAGAGGAACTCCGCAACGCCATGGAAAAGGTACGGGAAGATCACCGAGACCAGGAATGAGTTTTGACGAGCTGTGGACGCACAGAGCCGTGGACGTTCAGAGCCGTGGACGAAGCGAAGCGTAGTCCCGGAAGATTGCCGAGCGATTCTCCGATTCATCCGGAATGGGGAGCGTGATAGTTAGAACTACCGAGCTTCCAGCCTCTTGAGAGGAAACATTTTTGAAAAATTGTTTCCTCTC
>JAUNBJ010000141.1 GCA_030535245.1 Planctomycetia bacterium
GGCCGTATCATGGCGGGGAGAGTGAAAACGTGGTGGGGCAGGTTCTGGAGGGGGAGTACCGCGAAAAGGTTTTCCTCGTCACGAAGTCGCCGGTGGTGGCACTGCGAACGCCGTCCGATTTCCAGAATATTCTGGACGAGCAGCTGCGGAAACTGCGGACGGACCGTATCGACATGTATCTGCTGCACAATCTGAACGGGCGGCTGTGGGACAAGGTGCTGACACTGGATTTGATCAAGCGGCTGGAGGACGCGAAGCAGGCGGGAAAAATCCGGCATATCGGCTTCTCCATGCACGACAATTTCGATGTGTATCAGAAAATCGTCGATCACTATCCCGACTGGGAATTCAGCATGATTCAGCTGAACTACTTTGACGAGGAGATGCAGGCGGGGGTCAAGGGGCTTCAGTATGGTGCCCAGCGGGGCTTGGGCATGGCAATCATGGAACCGCTGCGGGGCGGGTTTCTGGTGAATCTTCCCAGGGAGGTCGCAGAGATTTTCCAGCAGGCTTCCGAGCCGAAATCCCATGTGGCATGGGCATTTAACTACCTCTGGAACAAACCGGAGGTAGCGATACTGCTCAGCGGCATGGGAAGCATGAAAATGGTGGAGGAAAACGTCGCACTCGCGGAAAAGGCGGAGGCGGGAATGCTCAGCGAGGAGGACGTGCAGATCATCAAGCAGGCGCAGAAACGTTTCCGCCAGTACGACATCGTGCCCTGTACGGGGTGCAACTATTGCATTCCGTGCCCGATGAACGTTGCGATTCCCCAAATTTTTGAAATTTACAATCAGTACCAGATGGGGGTTATCGATCGCGAGGTGGCAAGCAAGCGTTACCACAGCATTTACTGGGGTTTCGGCACCGTGGCATCGGAGTGTTTCGATTGCTTTCGATGCGAGAAGCATTGCCCGCAGAAGATCAAGATTGCCGCAGAACTGAAACCGATTCGTCAACTGCTGGAGGTGGAAAAATGAAATATGTGAAATCGTATCGGAAGTACCGAATTGCCGTGGCGGTGGTAAGTTTCGGGCTGATTCTGGGAGCGTTTTTCGGCGTGCCGGGAACGGATTGGATTGCGAAAATCCAGCTCGGCCCGACGATGGTTGCCGTACTGACCGGGGCGACGCTTTCCACCGGCGTGATTCTGGCGGTGGGACTTCTCGTCACGGCGCTTTTCGGAAGATTTTATTGTGCGGCGGTCTGCCCACTGGGGATTTTTCAGGATTTCGTGAGTTGGCTCAGCCGGCGGAAAGAGTCCCTGAACGCGAACCCCCGATGGCTTCGTTACGGGATCGCGGCGGTAGCGTGGGGGCTGCTTTGCGGCGGCGGAGTGGCGGTTTTTCGGAACCTGGAACCGTACTCGATTTTCGGCTCGGCACTGGCAGCGCTCGTGAAGCCGCAGTCGGCTGTGTGGCTGGGAGCGGGGATTCCTCTGGCGCTCGTGGGAATTCTGGCCATCTGGAAACGACGTGCGTTTTGCGTCGCGATTTGCCCGGTCGGAACGCTTTTGGGGCTGGCCGCAAAGTACGCTCCGTGGCGGATTTCCATCCGGGCGGAGGAATGCGTCGGCTGCGGGATGTGTGAGAAAGTCTGCCCCACCGGCTGCCTGGATGCCGCGTCCCGGACGGTGGATAACGAACGCTGCACCCGGTGCCTGAACTGCGTTTCCGTCTGCCGAAAGGAGGCGGTGCGTTGGGGACGACCCGTTTCCGGGACGGAAGAAAAACCGGAACCCAAACCCGATTTCAACCGCCGGGCGTTTCTGGGAGGTTCGGCAGGGTTGGCGCTTCTGGCGGTCGGCTCGCAGCAGGGGGCGACGCTCGTCGATTCTGCGGGGAAAACGTCTGCGGGAGGGGATTGGATTCTGCCGCCGGGTGCCGATTCCGCGTGGAATTTGGCGTGGAAGTGCGTCGATTGCGGCCTCTGCTCGGCACGCTGCCCAACCGGAGCGATTCAGCCTGCGGAAAAATGGAACGGGTTGGTTCATCTGGATTTAGAGCGTGGCGTGTGCGACCCGAAGTGCAGCGTTTGCACGACCGTCTGCCCTGCCGGGGCGCTGCGTCCGATGAACGTGAAAGAGAAAGCGCAGTGGCAGATCGCCCGCGTGAAGTACGACCCGCAATGGTGCGTGGCGGTTCAGGAGCAGGACAAGTGCGCGAAGTGTGCCGACATTTGCCCCACGGGAGCGGTGGTGATTCAGATTTCGCCGACCGGGTACCACATTCCGCGTTTCAATCCGGAGCTTTGCATTGGCTGCGGGCAGTGCCGAAGCGTCTGTCTTGGCGTGCCGCAAAAGGCGATCGAAATCGAGCCAATTCCCCGCCAGCAGGCGATTTGCGACGCGTCGGACACATTCCGCAAGGCGGTGCGTCAGATTCGTTCGGGGGAAGCGAAGTGCGTTCTGCTTCGGGACGGCGCGATTGCGGCGGTGGAACAGGGACGGGGCGTCCTGCCGCTTTTGAACATGGCGGAGCGCGAGTCGCTGGAAGGAGCCACCATCGTGGACAAGGTGATTGGCCGGGCGGCGGCTGCGATTCTCATTGCCGGGAACGTGACGGCTGTCTATGGCGAGCTGATGAGCGAGGATGCGGTCGTGTGGCTGGGCATTCACCGAATCACCACCAGCTACGCTCATCTGGTGCCGCGAATCCTGAATCGGGATCGTTCCGGGCTATGTCCCATGGAGCAGACCGTCGCGGGAATCGACGACCCGGAAGAAGCGTTGGCGGCCTTGAAGGCGAAGTTGAAAATCGGTAAATGATGGAATGGTGAGCCGCAGCCCGTTTGCCACCAGGGTGCCGTTTGAAGGAACTTTGGAAAATTTTTCAAATTTTTCGACGCACCCCCTTGACCTTAGAGTAACTGTAAGGAGTATAATCCCAAGAGTTCGGGAAAGGGTACTTCCTGAAAATGAAAATGGCAAGAAAACGGTGGCAAAAAAGAGGAGAAAACCATGAACGGAAAAGTAGCGTTGGTGACGGGTGCGGCCAGTGGAATTGGCAAGGCGACGGCGACGAAGTTCGCGCAGGCGGGTGCGTCGGTGATGTTGGCAGACCGAAGCGCGGAATTGCTGGAAACAGCGACGGAAGCGCTTCGGTCGCAGGGGTTTGCGGTCGGCAGCTTTGTCGGCGATGTGACCCAGGAAACGTCGGTTCAGGCGATGGTGCTTGCAACGGTGGAGCGGTTCGGGCGGCTCGATTACGCCTACAACAACGCCGGAATCATGAGCGACGACATCGAGACGGCAGAACTGGAAAGTGCGGAGTTCGACCGGGTGATGAACGTCAACCTGCGTAGCATGTTCCTCTGCCTGAAATACGAGTTGCGGCAAATGCTTCAACAGGGGGGCGAGGGGTATGCGATTGTCAACTGCTCCTCCATCGGCGGGCTGATCGGCTTGCCGGGGCGGGTGGCCTACCACGCCTCGAAACATGCGGTGCTCGGAATGACAAAATGTGCGGCCCTGGAATATGCGGCACGGGGAATTCGGATCAACGCGGTCTGTCCCGCCACGATTGAAACGCCGCTGGTGGAAAAAATGCTGCAAGCCGGCGCGATCAAGGAAGTGGCGGAACCGATCGGTCGATTTGGCAAGCCGGAGGAGGTCGCTTCGACCGTTTTGTGGCTCTGCAGTCCCGCGTCCAGTTTCGTGCTGGGACAGGGGATTGCGGTGGATGGCGGATACACGATTCGATAACGTGGAGGGGAATTCATGAGGCCCGAAATTATTGGTTACATGCTGGCGTCGGTGGATGGACGGATCGAGTGTTCGGTGCTGGACGACCTTATCGGCGAGAAGGATTACGAAACGTATCAGGCAAAACTGAACGGCGATGCCTGGATTTGCGGACGTAGGACGATGGAGCTGCATTTTGCGGACAAAGAACCGTTCGTCGCCATGTCGAAAAACCGTGTGGGGAAACCGTCGGTACATGTCGCCCAAAAGGCCGATTCGTACGCGGTGGCGGTCGATACGCTCGGAAAACTTCGGTGGAAAACGAACGCGTTGGAGGGGGATCCCCTGATTTGCATTGTCAGCGAGGAGGTTTCGGAGGAGTATCTCGAAACGTTGCGAAAGCAGGAAATTTCCTACATCGTCGCGGGGAGTGGAAAAATCGATTTGCCTCAGGCGATGGAAGGGCTGGGGGTGCATTTCGGAATACGACGATTGCTGCTAGTGGGGGGTGGAGTTCTCAACGGCGGCTTTCTCGAAGCGGGGTTGTTGGATGGGCTGGGGGTTTTGCTGGCTCCCGGAATCGATGGACGGCCGGGGATTCCGACGTTGTTCGACGGGATTTCCGCGGAAAAGAAGGAGGTTGCTCCGCTTCGTCTGAAAGAGGTCGAGGCGTTGGCAAGCGGTGCGGTTTGGCTTTACTATGAAGTGATTCGGTAACTTACGAAAAGGGAGGTGCTCATGAAAAAGGTGGTTTTGGCGGCGATATTCGCGGGGTGTGGTATTTTGGCAAACGCCGGGGAGGTTTCGATGGAAGCGTTGACGAAAAAGCAGCAGAAAATCGCGGCGGCGTCTGCGTATGCGGCACGGTGCGATCAGGTGGGGTTGAAAAAGGCGCTGGCCGAAGGGCTGGATGCGGGCGTGACGGTGAACGAGTTCAAGGAAGTTCTGGTGCAGGTCTATGCGTATTGCGGATTTCCGAGAAGCCTTAACGCCCTGACGACGTTCCAGCAACTTTTGGAAGAGCGGGAGGCGGCGGGAATTTCGGACGTCGAAGGCCCCCTTCCTGGTCCGATGCCGGAGGGGAAAAGTCTCGATTTCGGAACCGCCAACCAGACGAAACTGATTGGCGTCGAGGTGAAAGGGGGGCTGTACGACTTTGCACCTGCCATTGATGAGTACCTCAAGGGACACCTGTTCGGCGATATTTTCGCACGCGATAATCTCGACTGGCAGACGCGGGAAGTGGCGACGATTGCCATGCTGGCTGCCGTGCCGGGGCTGGAGCCGCAGCTCAAAGGGCATATCGGAATCGGTAAACACAACGGCCTGACCGACGCACAGGTCGCGGCGATTCTGGCCATTGTCCAGACGCAGGTCAAGGGAATGGAACAGGTGAGCGACTTTCCACTGGGGGAGGAAAATACCGGCTACGCGCAATATTTCATCGGAAAATCGTATCTGGCACCGCTGACGAAGGACAAGCGGCTGAACGTTCCGGTGGCGAACGTCACGTTTGAGCCGGGTTGCCGCAACAACTGGCACAAGCACACCGGCGGGCAGCTGCTTATTGCGGTCGGCGGCGTGGGGTACTATCAGGAGCGGGGCAAGGCGGCGCAGCGTCTGCTTCCTGGCGACGTGGTGGAGATTCCGCCGGATGTGGATCATTGGCATGGTGCTGCGCCGGACCGTTGGTTTGCGCATCTTGCGGTGACGTGCAATCCGCAGACGAACAAAACGACGTGGCTTGAAGCGGTTTCCGATGAGGAGTACCAAGCCGCAACCTGTGAAAAGTGAGAGGAATCGATGAATCGACAGGAGTTTTTAAAAATTTCCGCGGCGACGGCGATGACGTTGGCGGGGAGTGCGATTTTAGGTGGTTGCGGCCCACCGGCGGAAAAAAGGGATTCGGAAAAGAAGGAAAATCCGGTTTCGGAGAATCTGGTGGAGGATTCGTCCGATCGAAAGACCAATCAGAAGGAGGATGGGATGAAAATCCTGGTGTTAACGGGAAGCCCGCGTCCAAACGGAAATTCCAACACGCTGGCGGAGCATTTTATTCGTGGAGCGAAGGAGGCGGGGCATACGGTGGTTCGTTTTGACGCGGCGCTTCGGACGGTTCATCCGTGTGATGGCTGCAACACGTGCGGCATGAACGGGCCATGTGTTTTTCAGGACGATTTCGCGTTCGTCCGTCAGCACATCGTGGATGCGGATTTGGTGGCATTTGCCACGCCGATGTATTACTTTGGCATTTCCGCGCAGCTCAAGGCGGTGATCGACCGTTTTTACTCCATCAATGGTCAAATTCACGTTCCGAAAAAAGCGGTCTTGATGATGACGTACGCCGACCATTCCCAACGGAAGGAAAGCGCGATTGTAACGCACTACGAAGTGCTGCTGGAATACCTTGGCTGGACGGATGTCGGGCAAATCCTTGTTCCGGGCGTCTGGCCGGTGGGTGCGGTCAATCATACAAAATTTCCCGCAATGGCGTATCAGCTTGGGAAATCGTTAAAATTTTGAAAGGAATAATCTCATGGAAAGAAGAAAATTTTTGAAAAGTTCCCTGTTGACATCCACGTTTCCAGGCCTTGTGGCCGGAGTAATGGTTGCGTCGGAGAAGGAAACCCAAGCCGAAGAAACGCCGGACAATCTGCCGGTTGTTTTCTTCACGCCGGAAATCACGCCGATGAAGTTGGTGGAGATTTACGGACGTCTGGGACGCACGCTGCCGGGAAAGGTGGCAGTAAAAGTCCACTCCGGGGAGCCGGGCGGAAACCACTTCGTCCAGCCGGAGTTCATGAAGCCGCTGGTGGACACGCTGCATGGCACGCTGGTGGAGTGCAACACCGCCTACCCCGGACGCCGCGACACCACCGAAGAACATCTCAAAGTCCTTGAAGAACATGGCTTTACGAAGATTGCTCCCGTCGATTTGCTCGATGCAGAAGGGGAAATGAAACTCCCCATCCCCAACGGGAAGCAGATTCGGGTGAACTACGTCGGCGATCATCTGAAACGATACGATTCGATGTTGATCCTGTCGCATTTCAAGGGGCACATGATGGGGGGCTTTGGCGGGGCGTTGAAAAACATGTCGATCGGGATTGCCTCCTCGCATGGAAAAGCGTACATCCATGGTGCCGGAGACACGAAGCGGATTTGGGATTGCGAACAGGACAAATTCCTGGAAGCGATGGCGGATGCGGATCGTTCGATTGTCGATTTTTTCCCGAAGAAAATGGCCTTTATCAATGTGATGAAAGATTTGTCTGTTGATTGCGACTGCGATTCCAACCCGCACGCTCCGGAAATGGCGGATATTGGGATCCTCGCGTCGCTCGACCCGGTGGCACTCGACCAGGCGTGCGTTGATCTGGTTTATCGCTCCCCCGACAAGGGAAAAGCCAGCCTCATCGAACGGATGGAAAGCCGCCACGCAGTTCACATTCTCGAAGCTGCCCAGGCGCTTGGGATTGGAAGTCGGAAGTATCGTCTGGAAAGGATTTAGAACCTGCTCGGATATTTTGCGGGAAAATTCGTGGAGCACAGTACGGGAACGCATGGAGCACGGGCTGGGAAGGGGACGATTCCTGCCCGTGCCCACGTTATTCTGACAGAACCTCATCCTCACGCAAGGTATGAGGAAAATCTTTTTCATCGGGTGCCATGCAAGGTTAGCGTCGGCCTTTAGGCCGTTCCCATCGTACGAAGCGATGGATTTTCACTGCCATGCACCACGAGAAACCATCCAAACGGCCTAAAGGCCGACGCTAACGACAGTGCCCACTAAATTTGCAGGTATCTTTTTTCATCTTTTTTGTCCACCGGGACTTGTACAAATGAGGACTTTTCGATACAATGAATAAAATTTGAGTATGCCCCTGTTTCCACTTGTCCTGTATTTATGAAAATAGTCTGTTTTCGCCACTTTGAGAAGGCTTCTGAATGCCATTCGCCGTTTTGTAAAACGCTCGACGATTTAGGGGTTGATTACTACGTTTTCTGGGATGGGCATCAAATCCATTATCGCCATCGGTTGTGGCTCTATTTCATCGAGTGGCCGAGGTTGCTGTTTCTCGCTTTTCTGAGAACCTGCTGGTACCTGTTCGGGAAAAAGAAATACGATTTTGTCGTCGCCTGGACGCACCTGGAATTGCTCCCGACCGTGTTGCTGAAAAAATTCCTTTTCATGAAACACCCGCCGGTCGTGCTCTCCGGTTTCATCTTTACGCCACGACGCAGTACGCTGCGGCATTGCATTCGCTATACCTATTTCCGCTGGCTTTTGAATCAGCTCGATTTTGTGATCGTCCATTCCCGCAAGGAACAGAAAGATTACACCCAACTGTTCGGTTTTGAGGATCACCAATTCGTCTTTGTGCCGTTCGGAACCCATGTGAATATCCTCCCCAAAGATGAGAACCGGGAACCGTTTATCTTCTCCGCCGGGCGTTCCGGACGTGATTATCCGCTTTTGATGGATGCCATGGAAGGGTTGCCCTATTCGCTCCACGTGGCATGCGATTCGTTCTGTCCGCAAAAACATCCCGCCAACGTCACGGTTCTCGACCACTGCTTCAACAGCGATTACCTACGGGAACTGACCGATTCGGAACTGGTCGTTATCCCCCTGGAGGCAGAAAATATCTCCGCCGGGCAGATGGTGCTGATTGAATCCATGGCACTGGGGAAAACCGTGATCATCACCCGCACGGAAACCACCGAGGACTACGCCATCCACAACGAAACCGCATTCCTGGTCGAGCGTGGCGATAAAAAAGCATTGCAAGACGCGATTCGCTTCTTCATGGAGCATCCGGAAGAACGCCGTCGTATCGGGGAAAATGCGCGACGGGTTTTCAATGAACGTTTCTCCATGGAGGCCTATACGCAACACCTCCATACCCTGCTGGAAACCCAACGCGAAGCGTAGTGTTGCATCCATGTTATAAATAGTACAAAAAGAAAATAAACAATATAGCGAACGTAGTGAGCGCACTGAAAGTTTTTTGAAGGAGAGTTTGAGAGGAAAC
>JAUNBJ010000142.1 GCA_030535245.1 Planctomycetia bacterium
CGATTATAGGGATGTTGGTGGGGTTGTTGTTACCGGCGGTGCAGCAGGCGCGGGAAGCGGCGAGGCAAATGCAGTGCAACAATCAGATGAGACAGATGGCGTTGGCTTGTTTGAATTACGAGAGTCAGAGTCGAACGTATCCGCCCAATGGCTGGAACTGGTATTGGGTGGGCGACCCGGATCGTGGTGGGGCGGGGCAGCCTGGGGGGTGGAGTTACACGATTCTCCCATTTTTGGAGCAGAACGCGCTTTTTCAGATGGGAGCGGATGGCGAGCCGGATAAAGTGACGGACGTGCAGAAAAACGGAGCGAAGGAGCGAGGGGAAATCCCTTTAGGGATTTTTTTATGTCCCAGTCGACGTGTTTGTGCTGCGTATCCGATGGGGAAGCATCAGGCGGTCAATTGTGCGACGCTCCAGATTGGTGGTGACTCTGCGGATTTGGTGGTGAAGGGGGATTATGCTGCCAATTCGGGAAGTAAAGGTTTTCTGGATACCGGAAGTCCCAGTTCTCTTTCCAATTTTCCCAACGGTGCCCGCCGAGCTACGGATACGGATGCGGCGTACAACGGCCTGATGTATGCTCGCAGTGCGGTGAAGGTAGGGATGGTGCGGGATGGGACGACCAACACGTATTTATTGGGAGAAAAGTTCCTCTCGCCCGATTACTACATAACTGGCACGAATGGGGGCGATAATCAGTCGTTTTACATCGGTCAGGATTGCGACAATGATCGTTGGACGTACAATGAAAATGGCTATGGCAGCCTTGCCCAATACCAGCCGCGGCAGGATCGACCGGGGCTTGCCTACTGCTACAGTTTCGGAAGTTGTCATGCGGGGGGCTTTGGCATGGCGATGGCCGACGGTTCCGTTCAGCGAATCCCTTACTCCATCGACCCGTCTGTCCATCGTTATCTGGGAGACCGAGCCGATGCGCAGCCGGTGCAATTACCGAATTAATGGTTCGTGGTTAATGAAAGAGTATTTACATTGAACAGGGAGTGAATGATGAGAAGAATCCTGCCGTTTTTATTATGTTTTTGTTGTGGTATGGTTTGCTGTGCGCAGACCTACACGGAGGAGGATATTGCTCAGCGACATACCCGCCCCTATCCTTTGTCCCGGCTGCATCAGGATTGGATGTATCAGGATTTCGGCAGTCTGAAGGTGGAGGAGTGCTTCACGTCCGGGGAATCTTCGGCGGTGGAAGAACGGATGGTTCGCAAAGTGCTGGCGGAGTTGAAGGAAGGTGGGGTTGCGACGGAGGCCTGGGAAAAACGGCTCGATTCGCTCCTTTCGGAGAAAAAACCGGGGAAGGAACCGTCGTGGAAGGGGTTGTATCTGGAACTCTGCCAGAAACGTCGGGGGTTGCGGCTGCGGTACTTCCAGAACCAGCCCAGGGAGTATATTTACGCCAAGCACTTTGTTTTCGGCGATGCGCAGGCGATGTTTGCCATGACCGATCACCTGACCGACGCGATTTTCCGGGAGTGCGGTGGGGATTACCGGATGAATTCCCAGCTGTGTCGGTTGACGATTCAGGAAGATGGCACGGTTTCCACCGAGGTGATTTACGATTGTCCCAAGGGGGTGGTGCGTGATCCTAGCGTTTCGTACGATGGTAAAAAACTTGCTTTTTCCATGCGTAAAACCGACCACAACGGCGACGACGATTTTCATTTGTACGTCATGGATTTGGCGACGCGGGAAGTCCGGCAGATCACCTTCGGTGTGGGGACGGCCGATATGGAACCGGAATGGCTCCCCGACGGCAACCTGATTTTCACCTCCACGCGGTGTGTCGTTTCGGCCCCCTGCTGGTGGTCGAGCGTGTGCAATCTTTACACCTGCGATGGCGAGGGGCGTTATATCCGTCGTCTGGGGGTGGATCATGGCCACACCGTTTTTCCGCACGTCACCAACGATGGCCGCGTCACCTACACCCGCTGGGAATACTCCGATCGGAACGCGGGACTCCTGCATTCGCTTTTTGTGATGAATGCGGACGGAACGAACCAGACCGAATTTTATGGCAACAATTCCCAATATCCCGCCGCGATTCTCCATGCTCGCAGCATTCCGAACTCGACGAAAATGGTGGCGATTGCGGGGGCGCACCACATCGACCAGCGTGGCAAGCTGATCCTCATCGACAACCGGGAAGGGACGCAGGCGGGGGATGGCGTTTATTTCCTGGCTCCCAAACGCCCCATGCCGAATTTGGAAAATACCGGGCATGAGACTTCGGGGGGGAATGTGGTTCACGGCACGGATGGCGAACAGTTCCAGTACCCCTATCCGCTGGATGAGGATCATTACCTCGTCTGCTATTCGCCGGAAGGGGGGAAGATACGTGGTTTGAAAGGAATCCGAAATGGCAAGCAGGGGGCACCTGCCTTTGGAATTTACTGGATGAAAAGCGACGGCAAGCGGGAGTTGTTAATCTACGACCCGGTCATTTCCGCAGGGCAGCAGGTGGCGCTTATCGCACGGGAACAACCTTTCCAGAAAGTCTCCACGGTTGATGAGAAACAGCACTCCGGCATGTTTTACGTGCAAAATGTCTATTACGGCCCCGGTCTGGAGGGAATCGAGCCGGGAACGGTGAAGAAAATGCGGATCGTCGCGTTGGATTACCGTGTGAAAGGGACGGTGGCGCTGGGGCTTCACCCCAAAGGCGGGCACCAAACCTCTGCTTGTGCCATCAATAACGGTTGCTACGATATTCGTCACGTTTTAGGGACGGTCGATATCGAGGAGGATGGAAGCTGCTATTTTGAGTGTCCCTCCCGCGTCCCGGTCTTTTTCCAGATGTTGGATGAAAAGGGGCGGATGGTGCAGAATATGCGTAGCTGGACGATGGTTTTGCCGGGGGAATCGTTTGCCTGTATCGGGTGTCACGAAGGCAAAAACCGTACGTTCATCGACAAAAATCCGATTACGATGGCGTTGAAAAAGCCGCCGCAGAAAATCCAGCCCTTCTTCGCGCCGGGCGAGGAGCCGGTTCAGGAAATGGAGCGTTTTCTCTCCGATTCGGAAAAAGAGGCTCTGGCCTGGCTGGGAACCAGTGCACCGCAGGGGATGGATGTTCCCAAAGGGTTCAGTTATACCCGTGAAATTCAGCCGATCTGGGACAAACATTGCATCCAGTGCCATGCGGGGGCGAAAAATCCGGAAAAGAAAGACGTTCCTCTGAATCTTCTGGGCGACACGCGGTCGTTTACCATGAAGGAACTCTACGGACGTGCCAAGTGGCGAACCTGTATGCGTGCTTATGGAAAAGTGACGCAGGGAAATCCGGGGCGAAGTTTCAGCGAGTCGTACCTGGCCCTGACCGATTTCGGTTACAACGCCAAGATTCCGGTCGTGAACAGCTCCGCCGCACACGATCCCTCATACCTCTCGTTTTTTGGCGGGAAAGCGGAGAATATCCCCGATCCGACCGGCCCCGGTGGTTACAACCGCTCGGAATACGACGGGAAGGGAATCATCAACTGGGCACACGCTTCGGGAAGCTGCGGTATGCTTCCTCCCAAATGCTACGGCTCCACCAGCAGCCGCCTGATGGAGTACCTCGAACCGTCGCACTATAACGTGCAGCTGACGCAGGAAGAAAAAGAGCGGGTGGCATGTTGGATCGACCTCAACGTTCCGTTCTGCGGCTCCTGGATGGAGGAGAATATCTGGGATCAACTGGAACATTCCCGCGATTCGGGACTGACGCCGTGGTACGTTTACCGCGACAAAATGCGGCAGATTTACCTCTATTTTGAGGCGAAACGGCTGAAAAACGCGCAGATCGAGCTGGAACACCGAAAACGTTACCTCCAACATCTGGAGGAGGGAACCTCGTTTGCACTCTCCGACTTCCCCGTCTATACGTTTGGCGGACGGGAGGTGCAGAAGGCGTTCGTCGAGTGGTACGACCAGCTGCCCCAAACCGTGCCGATTTATGGAATTGCGGAAGGGAAAGACGCTCGCGGGGGAACGACCGTGGCGAATGAGTTCCGTAATCTGGCGAAAAACCCGGAGGCTTACGCGTATCACCTCCGTTCGTATCCACGTGTGACGTCCAATTCGCACGCCAGCTATCGCCCGGAATTTTCGCCGATTCATGCCATTGACGGAAGTCATGCTCCGGAAAAATACTGGCGACCCGCACGGCGAACCGATCTCTGGCTGAAAGTCGAGCTGGGGCGTGACGTTGAGGTGGAAAAAGTGGTGATCCGCCTCCATCTGGATGAAAATCAGTCCAAAACCTGGCAGCGGGCGGTGCTTCTCTTTTCCGATGGACAAAAAGTGCCGATCGAATTGAAGAAAACCACCGAGCCGCAAACGTTTACATTCCCCAAAACGACCTGCTCCTGGGTTCAGCTGACCGGGCTGGAAGAAGCTTTTCCGTTAACCGATAACGGCATCGTCGAGTGGGAGATTTGGGGAAAAGACCTCCCCTGAGGATTCCGGGGGGCGATTTCCCAATACCGGTTGACGGTTTTTCGGGAAATCCCCCCTTTTTTCGTCTGCATGACGGAATGAATTGATAATTGATAATTATTCTTGCTCCGGCGTTGTTTTTAGATGTCGTCGTTTTAGGCGTTTCTTCTCTTCTGAAACTGCCAGACCAACATTCCTCCGAACAGCAGCAAACACCACGTGGATGGTTCGGGGACGGCGGCCGTATTCACCTGGAACCAAACCTGGCCGTTCTCAATACCGTAGTTCCAAATGTTTCCGCCCGCCCCGGAAAAATCGAGAATCATATCGGTCAAAGTAGCCGTTGTGTTCTCTCCGAAAAGTCGGAACGTCTGTCCAATATAATCGGTGGGGGAATCGGCCAGAATCCTCAGCGTGGCACCCTCCAGCGCCGCATTTCCGGTCAAATCCCAAAAGGTGGTGTCGGTCAAATCGGCCAGGTCGTACTCGAAAATGAGACCTTCCGCCTTGAGGTTGCCGGTTCCGGAAATCAGTCCGGTATAAATCGCTTCGTTATCCCCTGTCCGAGTCAGTTCCAGCGAACGATTATTCTGAATTTCTATGTCGTTTGCCAGCGTCCGCGTTTCGGAGGTGGCGTCCCAGAGAATTTTTACCGTTTGGTTGGCATTGGGATTGACGGTGATCGTTCCCGTGCCAAACGCGGTGTTGGAACCTACCGTTACGGAATAGGTGTTCGAGGCACCGGCTCCGAGCAACTGCGTTCCGCCCGAATAGGTGTTCTCTCCCGACAGGACAAATTTGCCGCCATTCCCTTCGCCGTAATTGAACGTCAATGTACCGTCGCCGGAAATGACGCCCGTGAATGTCAGGGTGGTGCCCGAATCTCCGGCTCCCGCGCGGAAATTCCCGGTTTTCCCCTCTGCCAGAACGATGGCGTTGGCGTATGTGGTGGAATTGTTACACATCAACGTTCCCCCCTCCATTTCGATGGTTCCCGATCCGACGCTTCCTCCGCCAGCATAAAAGACCCCCTCTTTGATGAGCGTGCCGCCCGAATAGGTGTTTGCTCCGGTGAAACGCTGCCGCCCCGCTCCATCTTTCACAATCTGAATATTGCCGGTGAGGGTTCCCTCAAAGGTCACGTCTGCGGTCGAAAGCGCATTTGAAAGCGTCAGCACCGACCGTTCCGCCCCGGAATTTTGAACCGTTCCGCTCCCCTGAAGATACGTCAGCGTCTCCGATTTTCCGTTTAAATCGAGTTTCGTTCCGCTCGACATGACCGCATAACCGTCGATCTGGTTCCCGCCGTCTCCGGTTAGTTTCACCTCTCCTGCCGTCAACGTCAGGTTTCGTACCGCATAGTTTGCCGTGGACTTGGCCAGTTCCACCGCGCCCCCCTCTACGGTCAAATCGGTTCGCGTATTTTCCAGCGTTCCGCCCAGAATCTGCGTCCCGGTTCCCACTTTCACCAGCGTAATCGCGTTGGTGGACGCCGTGCCGGTGCCGGTATTCTGAATACTGCCTGTGAAGTTGCCGTCGGTGTAGGTTCCCGTCGCGTTGGCATTTCCAATCGTCAGCGTCGCGGAAGCGGTGGACGAAATCAGCCCCATATCCGCCACGGCACCTGGCACGTTGGTTTCCACACCATATTCCCGACTGACGAGCGCCCCCACCGACTGATTGAAACCATACAGCCGCAGGTTACTTGACGTCGTGCCAAAGACAATATCCGACGTGGTGGGCAACGCATTCGCCACCCCCATGGACAAAGTTGCCAACGTAGGGTTGCCCGACGCCATGTTCAGCGACGTGCCAATCCGGGTTTCCCCCTTGTACGTATTCACTGCGTTGAGAATCACCGCATGCCCCTGATCGGGCGTGACACCAAACCACCCCTCTCCCGTGATGACGGAGTCAATCGTCGCGGTGGGCGTTCCCGTATGCCCCATCCGAATGGAACCACCGTTGGCCGTTACCGTGATTCCACGATTTGCCTCGATTGTAATACTATTCCCTGTACTGGCAGTGGTTGTGGCACCGTTATTCTGAATCGTTCCGCCATCCAGAAGGATCGCGTCTGCATCGTACGTTGTGGGGCAAGCGCCCAAAAAGTTCGTTGTATCCGTGACAAGAGCAGGACGCACGACCATGTTGGTAATCGTAATTCCCCCGGTGAACTTCTGGTTCGGAGCCAGTACGGCACGCACTCCCGTGTTCCCCGAAAGCACCAATCGAATGTTCCCTTCCAGCACCGTCGCACTAAACGTACCACCATCCGTACTCCACCCCGAGCGCGTGAAAACACCGGTCGTATCCGACGTATTAGAAATTTTGGACGTTCCCGAAACCGAGAGACTCCCCGTCACCGTCAGGGAACCCTGCAAATCGATTGTGCCGTTTGCCAACGTCAACGCGTTGGTCGTAATCGTGTCGGTTACCGCCCGATCAATCCCTAACTGGCTGTTATTCACCGTCAGGGAGTTCAGGGACATGGCCGCCGTTCCGGCGAAAATCTGCGTTCCCGCTCCACCAATCACGACATTGGGATAATTCACCGTGCTTGCCTTTCGCGAAAAGGAGCCGGAAAACGTGTACGTCTCTCCATTTGCCACATTAATGTTCAGCGTTCCCGCCCCATGGACCGACCCCACACCGTACAATCCCGCTACGGTATTGGTAAATCCGCCAAGACGAACCTCCGCAGAGGTAGATGTGTAGTTGTACGTACTGTTTTGCGACTTGCCAATTTCCAGAATGGTCGTACTCGGTAGCACGTTGTCGGCTCCCAGGGTGAGGTATGCGGCCATGTTTGATCCGCCCTGAACCGTCCCAACCGAGGTGACTCCCCCGTAGTTGTTGTTGGTATTGGTCAGCGTCACGATGCCACCATCCGTGACGATAACCAGATCGCCTTCGCCCGTCACTTGCCCGCTTACCTTTATATTCCTACTTGCACGCAGCCCCCCCCAACTTCCGCTCGTAAGCGCAATTTTCTGCGTAATCTCCATATCACTTTGAAGCTCGTTTATCGCAAGACCGCTCATCAACACCCCTTCGTCGATCGTGATGGTGCCTGTAGATGCCCCCAAAACCGACCCGTTGTAGCCATGCAGGGTACCCTTTTGGATAACCAGCCCCCCGGTGAAGGTGTTGTTCGTATTGGAAAGTCGAAGACGATTGTAGTTATACTGGGTATTGGTCACGTCATACCCCAAGTCCATCACAACCTGAATATCCCCTGAAATGGAACCCGATTGCGTACCCGCATCCTTCATATTCGTTTGGAACAAGAGCGTGTAGGTGGTACCGGTATCGGAATTTGTATAATTATCCCCATTCCCGGAGGTTCGGGGATACGTTTTCGTCACCGGATCTGCGACGGTAGAAATATCCATATCGGCAGCCCAGGTACTCAAAGCCCCCAAGAAGAAGGACACCAAAAGAGCAAGGAGAGAAAAATTTCTCCCCCAAATCGCCGTTGCTTTTGCGGTCGTTTTAGCCGAGCTGCCCTCTCCCTGCATTTTAACACTGGGGATACGTTCCGCTTCGTTCTTTTTCGTCGTATGTTGGAAGAAATTCATGGATAACTCCTCGTTGGGTTTTGAGCCTTAAGGTAACTTCTAAAAAGTTTCCGTACCGAGTCCACAAAATAAGGATATGTCTGTTTGGCTCCGCACGCATTCCATCCATTATATTCCATACGTTATATTCCATACGTTGTCGATGTCAAGAAGTTTTTGCTGTTTTTACAGAAAATTCGTATTTTCCACCCGAGTACATTGCGACTTGCAGACCATACAAAATCACCATACAAAAGCAAAACCCCACAGAGACGTTTGCGCCCCCCCCCCTGTCGATTCTGCCGATTTTCAAAACGAGGAGAATCCAACATCGCTTTCTCAGAATTTGCGCATAAAAAAACGGAAGACACGGGACTCGAACCCGCAACCCCGGAAAGGGGCACCTCATTTCCAATGAGGCTGCTAGCCATTCGCTTATCTTCCAAATACACCCTTATTTATATACGAAAACCACGTTTTGGCAAGTCCCCCCAACATCCTCCAGAGTGAGTTTTCCAGAATTTTCCCCTTTTCCACACCTTCCACATTGACTTCTTCTTCGTGTTGTGTTAAGGAACCGCTGATTTAATCCCAGGTCTTGTCGAAATTTTAAAAAGCGCTATA
>JAUNBJ010000143.1 GCA_030535245.1 Planctomycetia bacterium
ATTTATACTATCAACTATAAAATATAAACTCAACTATGAGTTTTTTCTCAAAAGAAAAACCCGCCATGGACCCCATGGACAATTTTTATCGGGGTCGTTATACTTAGGGGGATATGGATGATCTCTTTCCTGAGGAAATACGGCTTTTATTCCAGAAGGTACGGTGCACGATTCGCCGTTATGCCTGCGTGGATGGTTTGTCGATCCTGGCGACGCATTGGGGGTTGCTGTTTTGGGTGTCGCTTTTAGCGGACTGGTTTTTTGAACCAACGGTCACGACGCGTCTGATTCTGGGGGGGGGGATGGTGTTGTTGCTGGGGGGGGACGTGTGGTATTTCCTGATTCGGCCTTGGGGGTATCCGCTGCGAGATCATACGATTGCAATCTTGCTGGAACGGCGATTTCCGGAGCTGGGCGACACGCTTTTAACGGTATTGGAGCCGGACGTGCGGGAGGATTCCCCGTATCGTCGGCAGCTTTTCGAGCAGACGCGGCAGAAACTTCGGGACGTGATTTCGGAGGTGCGGTGGCGGTGTCTTTTCCGGTTTGGCCCTTTGGGGAAACATCTGGGCGTTGCGGTGTTGGCGGTGGCTTCGGTCGGGGCGTATGCGGCAGCGTGTCCGGAGAGTTTTCACCTTTGGGGGAATCGGGTCTTTCGGCTCTCGGAGGAGGGATGGCCGCGAACGTTCCTTTTGGAGGTTTCCGGATTTCCCGACGGGGTATGCAAGGTGGCTCGCGGGAGCGATCTGGAATTACGTGCGGTGGTGACGCTGGCGCATCCGGAGAAGGGGGCGTCGCAATTCGACCGTTTGCGGACGGTGTATCTGGATTATCGGGAGGCGGACGGGCTTCGGAACCGTGCGGCCATGGTGCGGGAAGGGGAGATCGCGGCGGATTCTCAGGGGGGGCGTCTTGATTTTACGCATACGTTTCGGGGGGTACTGACGTCGTTTGTGCTGCATGTGTATGCTGGCGACGCTTCTCGAACGGGGTTGCGTGTGGAGGTGGTGGACAGTCCGACGGTGGCGAATTTGCGGCTGGCGTTGCGTTATCCGAAATACATGGATCGGGCGTCGCAGACGATTCCGGTGTCGGGGGTGGTGCCTGTCCCGGAGGGAACGACGGTGGAGATTCAGGCCGAGGCGAACAAACCGTTGGTATCGGTGGGGGTTTTTCGCCAGCGGGAGTCGGAGCGGGAGCCGGTGGCCGAGATTCCGGTGGGGGGGGCTGCGCGTCGTTTTACATGGACGGTTCCGGAGCTTGCGGAGGACACGGTGTTGTTTTTCGTGTTGCGGGACACGGACGGGCTGGAATCGCGTGTTCCGACAAAGCTGGCGCTGGCGGCGGTGGAAGATGCGCTGCCCGAAGTGGCGGTGACGGTGCATGGTATCGGGACGGCGGTAACGCCCAACGCGCGTATTCCGATGTTGGGGAACGTTACGGACGACCATGGCCTGGCGAAGGTCGCGTTTGATTATCGGCTGGAGCGGCTTTCGGAGGACAAGACGGGTGCGGAGCCGAAGTATCAGGAAATCCTCACGTGCGAGGGAAATCCGACGGAAGTGCGGTTGAACGGGGAACCGCCGGGGGTGCTGGAGCTGGAGGGGTTGGCGCTGCGGGAGAAGGATCGGATTCAGGTTTCGGTTGTTGCACAAGACCGGTACGATTTGAAAAAAGAGGCACCGATGCGGATGGGAGCGTCGCGTCCGGTCACGTTGGACGTGGTTTCTCCGGAGCGGCTCCGGCTGATGGTGGAGGCGCGGGAGGTGATTCTCCGCCAGCTTTACGAAGCGATTCGGCAGGAGGTTTTGGACTCCAGGGACGCGCTGCGGGATGTGGCGGCGAAGGCGGAAAACGTAGAGGAAACCGGCGAAAAAGCGGAGGAAGGCTCTCCGGTTGGGCTGCAAAGTTACCGTGTGGAGCGGGTTCTTCAGAACAATCGAAAGAACGTTCACGAGCTGTTGGGGATCGTGGAGGGGATCGAGAACTGCGTGGGGCAGATTCGGAACAACCGGATCGACACGCCGGCGTGGATTGAACGGCTGGATGCGGGGATTCGCAGGCCGCTGGCGGAGGTTTGCGGCGAGGCGTTTCCGAAGCTGGAACTGACGCTGACGAACCTGCGTAAGGCGATCGAGGCGGACGATGCCGGGGTGGAATCGCTCCACGTTCAGGCGTTACGGGAGACGGACGAGATCGTGCTGGTGCTGGATGCGGTTCTGGATAAAATGACGGAAATGCAGGATTTCAACGAGATGGTGGAGACGCTGCGGGGAATCCTCCGTTCGCAGGAGGAGCTTCGGGAGAGCGTGAAGAAGAAGAACCGGCAGGGATTGTTGGATTGAGCGGATTTTTCCGGGCGAAAATGGAGAGGGGCATGCGATATTTTTTCACGGGGATTCTCGGGATGCTTTTGGCGGCGGCACTTTTCGCGGAGGAGCCGAAGGGGGAGGAATCCGAGTTGGCGTCGGCGCAGCGGAAGATCGCGGAGAATTTCAGCGTTTTGGAGAAGACGCTTTTGCGCATGTCGGAGATTCTCTCGGTGACGGATCCGGGGCGAAGCGAGACGTTGACCCGTGCGATCCTGCAAAGCCGGGAGAAGAAGATTCGGGGGCTTATCGACGAGGCGGCGGCGCTACTGCGGGAGGAATCGTACGCACAGACGCTCGACGTTCAGGAACGGGCCATCGCGGGGTTGAAGGAGATGCTGACGCTTTTGGAGAGCGAGAATCGAAACGCGAAGGTTCGGGACCGGCGGGAGCGGATCAAGGCGGCGCTGCGGGAAATAGGGCAACGGATTCGGGAGCAGCAGGGTTTGGAATCGCGTACCGAACAGGGGATGGGGGAACCGAAGGAATTGTCGCAAAAGCAGGCCGAGCTGGCACGCAAGACGGGGGAGCTGGCCCGGAAGATTGCGGAGGAAAAGAACGACGAAAACACGCCGTCGGAAGGGGAATCGGGGGAAGCGTCGTCGGGAGAAGCGTCGGAAGAAACGCGGGCGCAGGAGAATTTACGTGCGGCACAAAAGCGGATGGAGCAGGCACAGAAGAAGCTGGACGAGGCGAATCGTCGGACGGCGGCAGACGAACAGCGGCAGGCGTTGAAGGAACTGGAGGCGGCCAAGGCTCAATTGGAGGAAACGCTCCGGCAGCTGCGGGAGGAGGAAGCGAAGCGATACCTGGCGATGTTGGAGACACGTTTGAAGAAGATTCAGCAGATGCAGAAAACGGTGTACGAGGAGACGCTCAAACGGGACAAGGTTCCGGAGAAGGATCGTGGGTACGAACATACGGTGGAGACGACGCGGATGAGTCGTCGCGAGGGGGACATTGTTCTGGAGACGGAAAAGGCGTTGCTTTTGCTTCGGGAGGAGGGTTCGTCGCGGATGTTCCCGGAGGTGATGGAGCAGATGGTGGAGGATATGCGTCGGGTGGCGGACATGCTGGCCCATGCGAAGGTGGATACGACGGTTCAGGTCATTGAGGAGGACATTTTAGCGTCGTTGGAGGAGATGCTGGCGGCGGTGCGGAAGTCCCAACAGGATTTGCAGGACGAGGAATCGATGCCGCCGGGGAGTGCCGGGGAGAGCGATGCGGATCCGGGGCTGGTGGATCGTCTGGCGGAGGTGCGGATGATTCGTTCGAGCCAGCTTCGGGTGAATCGTCGGACGAAGGTTTTGGAAGCGTGGGCCAGGGAGAAAGGGGCAGGGGATTCCGACGTGCAATCGGCGTTGGACGACCTTTCGCGGCAGCAGGAGCGTATTCGGAAAATAACGCGGGAAATCGGGGCGCGGGAACGGGCGGTTCGGGAGTGAGCGGGATGAAACGATATTTTTGGATTGGAGCGATTTTGTTGGGCGGCACGCTCTGGGCCCAGAGCCATCCAGGAGGGGTTCCTGTTTTGAAAGAGGATCTTCTTTCCGAGTCTCTGCGGGAGGCGGCGTCGCTTCCGGAGCTTGGGGAATTGAAGGAGTTTTCGGACTTTACGCCTCTTTCGCCGGGGATTGTGGACGTGTTGCTTTCGGCGGAGGTGGAGAAGAAGCTGCCGGCGGAGGTGCTGTTCGCGGCGCGTCAGGCGGTGGCCGAGCGATTGACGCGGGACGAGGCGTACGACGAGGCGTTGCGGTTGTTCGAGAAGCTCCCGGAAACTGCGAGCAAGCGGCCGGAAACGCTGCTGTTTTTTCGCGGGGTGGCGGAGCATCAGCTTTTGATGAAACCGGCGTTTGAGAACACGATGAAAGCGCTTGCCGCGTATGAAAAGCAGCTTCCCAAACGATACGCGTCGTTGGTGGAATTCATGCGGAAAGATTTTGAAACGCTCAACGAAAAGGGGCTGGATCACATATCGCGGCGGATGAAAGATGTTCGGCGGCGGCTGGATTTGGGCCGGACGGACGAACCGGTACAGAAGATTGAGGAAGATATTATCCAATCCCTCGACGAAACCATCGAGAAGATGGAAAAAGAGCAGCAAAAGCGGCAGAAAAAGCGTCGCATGTCCGCTGCGCCCACGCCGGGGGGGAAACCGCTGGACGACGCGCGTATCATGGGGGGCCGGGGGCCGGGGAAAGTGGATGGAAAGAAGCACGACGACCGTGGGGCGTGGGGAAATCTGCCGCCCAAAGAGCGGGAGCGGTCGCTTCAGGAGATCGGCACCGATTTTCCACCGCATTATCGCGACGTGATCGAGCAATATTTCAAACGGATGGCGGAACAGTAAGGGATACGTTTTTGGATAAGCGGGGCCAAAGTTCCGGGAATGAAGGAGAAAAAAATGAAACGGATGTTCGTTTTTATAGGCGTATTTATGGGGGTGTCGGTCGCGGCAGCGCAAGACTTTACGTCCCTGGCGGAGAAGGTTTTTTCGGAGGATATTGCGACGCCGGAGATGGTGTTGGAGCTGCGTGACGGAACGCGGCTGGCGGCGGCGGAACTGACGCTTTCGGAGGGGGTTTTCCAGTGGAAGGAGACGGCGGAAGCGGCGGCGGAGGCGGTTCCGGCAAAGTCGGTTTTCCGGGTCTTTTTTGCGGACGCGACGTTGGCGAAAGATGAGAAACTCCAGGAGCAATGGAGCACGATTCCTGCGGCGGATGCGGGGGCGGATATGCTGGTGGCGATACGGGACGGCAAACTTTCGTATTATCGCGGCATGATTTTGGGGCTGACGTCGGAGGCGTTGGATTTTCATTTGGATGGGGACGTGCTTCCGATCAAGCGACCGCGGCTGTTTGCGTTGTGGTTCGCGAAGCCTGCTTCCACCGAGGCGTTTTCCAAACCGCTGGGGACGCTTTCGGACAAGGCGGGAAGCGTGTTTCAGGTGGCGAAAATGGAGCGTGTGACGGAAACGAGCGTCACGTTTCAGACACGCTGCGGGCTGAAAAAGACGTTGGCGATTTCGGAGCTTTCGCGTTGGGAGGCGTTTGCGGGGAAGGTTTTTCCGCTGCGGGCGGAGGAGGCGGAATCGACGACCTGGACGCCGTATCTTTCGGTAACGGGGATGCACGGGGCGCGGGAGGCGTTTTATAAACCGCGAACGGACAAGAGCCTGAATGGGAACCTGCTCTCCATCGGCGGCAAAAAGTTTGCGAAGGGGCTGGCGATGGCAAGCCGGACGGAGCTGGTTTTTCGACTTCCGGACGGCGTGACCCGTTTTCAGGCGACGGTGGGGATCGACGATGAGGTTCGCCCCAACGGAAACGTGACGCTGATCATTCGTGCCGACGACCGGGAACTTTACGCGAAGGAGCTGACCGGGAAAGATGCGCCGGAGGTGTTGGATTTGGAGATTGCCGGGGCCGCCCGTTTGACGTTTTTCGTCGATTACGGAAAGAACATGGATTTTGCGGATCATCTGGATTTGGGCGACGCGAGGTTGGTGCCATGAGTTTTTCCCTGATTTTTTTGCTTGCGGTGGCCGGGAGCATGGACGTTTCCAGGCAGGTGGCGGAGCTGACGCCGAGTCTGGTCTGCATTTTTCCGGCGGACGGCACGGGGGGCGGTTCGGGGGTGGTGATTTCGGAGGACGGTTTGGTGCTGACGAATTTTCACGTCGCGCAGCCGTGCGGGGCGTGGATGAAGTGCGGCATGGCGGACGGGAGCGTCGTCCATGCGGTGCTGGTTGGTCTGGATCCGGTGGGGGACGTGGCGCTGATTCGGCTGCTTCCGGGCGACGCGAAAAAGAAGTTCGTTCCCGTGCGGATGGGGGATAGTGACCGGTTGCGGGCGGGCGACGAGGTGCTGGTGCTGGGGAATCCGTTCCTGTTCGCGGAGGATTTCACGCCAACGGTTTCGACGGGGATTCTTTCAGGGGTTCATCGGTATCAGTTTCCGGCGGGGACGTTGTTGGAGTATGCCGACTGCCTGCAAACCGACGCGGCGATCAATCCGGGAAATTCGGGCGGGCCGCTTTTTAATCGGGCGGGAGAGCTGATTGGAATCAACGGACGCTGTTCGTTTGAGAAGCGTGGCCGAATCAACGTCGGGGTGGGGTACGCGATTTCGATCAACCAGATACGGAAATTCCTGTCGCACCTGGCAGCGGGGCGGATTGTGGATCACGCGACGCTGGGAGCGACGGTGACGGCGGACGATTTGGGGCGGCCCGTGGTGGACGAGATTTTGGAGACGTGTGACGCGGCACTGCGTGGGTTGGAGCCGGGGGATCGGATTACACGGTTGGGGAATCGTCCGGTGCGGACGCCGAACGATTTCAAGAATGTGCTGGGGACGTTTCCGAAGGGGTGGGTGGTGCCGTTGGAGTTCGTGCGTCGCCAGGGGGCCGGCGTGATGGAGGAACACCGAATCGTCGTTCGCCTGGAGGGGGTGCACAACGACACAGAGTTGGCCGGATTGCTGGCGCAAGATTTCGACAAGGACGAAAAAACGCCGAAAAAGCCGGAGCAGGAACCGTCCGGGGAAGAAAAGATACGGAAGGAGCTTTTCGCACATTTGAACGACCTTCCCGCTGACGTGAAACCGTTTTACGTGAAGCGGGACGGTTGGGCCAACGACCATTTCAATCAGGTGGAAAAGCAGCGAATCTGGACGCGTCTGGCAAGTTCGCAGCGGGGGAAGAAGGAATTTCACGGCACGGGCAAAACGTCGTCGGGGGCGACTTTCACGCTCGATATTACGCCGGACAAAACGTTCCTGCGTCTGCCGGACGGCGAAAATTTCTGGGCGAATACCGGAGATTTCACGAAAGCGGCCGATCCCCCATCAAGCGGATTGATCTTGCCGGGGCTGACGTTGTGGGCGCACCTTCAGCAGGCGGATCTTGCGGGCTGGAAGGCACTGGATGTTTGGGGTGCCGGGGGCGAGGAGGGGAAATACGACACCCTGTTTGGGAACGTGGGGGGATTGGACGTGCGGGTCTATTTTACGCGGACAACCCCGTCGCAGTTGGCCATGTTGGAGCTGGCGGCGTACGACGGCGGTTTTCCCTGGGAGTTTTTATTTGAGCCGGGGAAGATTACCATCCGTCGCGGCACGACCATCCTGGAAACGCTGACGTACGAAACACCCGAAGAAACCGAAAATGCCGCAACGCCACCCCCTGCCACCCCGCCTGTCGTGGAAAACGCGACGCAAGACGTTCCCTGCCCGCAGGCGTTCGACAAAATCCTGAAAATCTACGGTGCCGGCGGTTTCGCAGGTCTGGAAGATTACCAAAGCGGTTGCTTCATCTCCTCCGACGGTCTTGTCCTGACCGCGTTTGCCCCGTCGCTGGACACCGACGACCTGCGATGCGTGACGCAGGATGGAACCCGATACGCCGCGAAACTGGTCGGCACGGACCCGGTTCTGGAAATTGCCCTGCTGAAAATCGACGCCGAGGGAACCCCCTGCTTCGATCTGAAAAAACCGGTGGAAGCCCCCCGCTCTGGAACGCCGGTGTACGCGTTTTCCAACCTGTTCAACGTGGCGGTTGGGAACGAACCGGTAAGTGTCCAACGGGGCCACGTCGGCGGCACCCTTGCCATGGACGCCACGCACGGGGTCTATCCCAGCCGGTATCGCGGCGAGGTGTATCTGCTCGACGTGACGACGAACAATCCCGGTGCCGCAGGCGGAGCGCTCGTGTCCGAATCGGGTGAATTTTTGGGTATGCTGGGGAAGGAACTGCAACATGCACAGACGGGCGAATGGCTCAATTACGCGATTCCCGTTTCGGTGCTGGCTTCGGCGGTTCAGGCGATTCAGGAAGGCAAAGCGTCCCCCGATTTCGCCACGAAAAAGAAGCCGGAACGGGCGTGGACGATGGAGAAACTCGGCATTCGTTTCGTTCCGGAAGTGATGGAGAAAACGCCGCCCTATGTGGATTGTGTGCGGGACGGCTCGCCCTTTTTGCCCGACGACCTGATGTTGTACGTGAACGACAAATTGGTGTCGTCGATTGCCGACGTTCGGGAAATGCTGGAATCCATTGACGTGGCCGATCCGATTTGGTTTTCCGTTCTTCGGGATGGGAATATCGTGGAAGTGGAAGTGAAGCCGGAATGAAATGTAACGGCAAGTTAAAAAAATATAAATATTTAGCGAACGAAGTGAGCGCACTAAAAAGTTTTGGGAGGAGGGGTTTGGGGAGGAACCTCTTTTTC
>JAUNBJ010000144.1 GCA_030535245.1 Planctomycetia bacterium
CGGCAGCCGTAGTCGCTCCCGGTCGTACCGGGTTCCTCCCCAGAGGTTGGAAGCGCAATAGTTAGAACTACCGCGCTTCCAACCTTTTGAGAGGAAACATTTTTGAAAAATTGTTTCCTCTCAAACTCTCCTTCAAAAAACTTTCAGTGCGCTCACTACGTTCGCTATATTGTTTATTTTCTTTTTATACTATTTATAATATGGATGTAGCAGTAGTCCCGGAAAACGGTCGTATGTTTTCCACTGTTTCCGGAACGACGGGCTATGCCCTTCGTACGGCACCATTCACGACGAACAACGGCACACGCGGCGCATCCCGAAAGCGGAGAAGGTTCCGAATGCCAACAGGGACGCCGTTCCTGAAATCAGAAAGGAAAAGCCCAGATTCCATGCCTCCATCATCGGCTGACGATCGAGAAATGCCAATCCCAAAATAACCCCACCACACGCCAAACCGCCCGCCGCAAAGCAGAGCAACGTCTGCCGCCACGCCCCGGTCGCCGCCGCTTTCGCCCGTTTCGGTTCCGGCTCTCGCTGCGGTGAAAGCATCCGCGAGAAGGGATTGTTACTGTCCAAAATCGGCTTTTCCTCCCGAACCGGAACCGTTTCCTGAATCGGGCGTTCTTCTACGACACACTCCTCCACAACAGGTTCTTCCGCAACACGTTCTTCCACCTCTGGAACTTTGGGTTCTGGTTGCGGTTTTGCCACTTCGACCATCTGCCACACCGTTTCCGAAAGCGGCGACGGGGACTTCACCGACGTTTCCCGCGAAATCGAGCGTGCCGGCTCGGCAAAGGGGAGCGGTTCCCGAAAAATATCCTCCATCGTCGTTGCCGAACGGAGCGTCCGCCGCTCCGGTTCCGGCTCCCGAAATTCGTTCAGCGTGCTGCTGGTGCGACGGTTGACCGTTGTACGAAGCTGATCAAAATCGTCCCGCAACTGCTCACGATACCGCGAAAACGACTGAAGCAGATACTCCCGCGATTCCGACGACGGACGTGGCATACCGCTACCCGGAAGTGTCTCCGAAGCAATCCGCGTGTTCAAACGCGAAAGCGTGTCGCGAGATGCCGGAACGTCCGCCCCCTTTTCGTCAAAACAGATGCTGATTCCGCGTAATTGGGCCAGCAAATCCTCACTCTTGGGGTCCAGTGTTCCGGCATTCCGGGAAAAATCATTGTCCAGCATTTCCAAAACTCCCAGTTTAACTTTTGAGCCTCTCAAACAGGTCTTGTCTTCCTGTATATCGACCAACTACAATGTTAAACTGTAGTGATTTTATGGATTCTGCCGAAAAAACAGTCGTTTCTATTTTTCTTCACAAAGCCAGCGGGAAAGCATTTCCAACTGGTCGGCGGTCAGGAGATTCTTATCGGAACCTTCTTCCGCCACATGGTAGGACAACATCCGGTCGTTGACGGAATACTGCTTCGTCGGATCGGCAATGACTTTTTTCGTCCATTCCTTCGATGCGTACATCGTCAAATCCGGACCGGTTTTCGTGTCGCCGTCAAAACCATAGAACGGGTGGCAGCCGACGCAACCGTAATCCTCAAACGCATAGTAATCGTCCTCGCTGAGGCCTTCCGGAATCGCTTCGTCCTCCTCGCCAACCATCTTGCGGGGCGCCGTCAATTTCGCTTCCTCCGCCAGCACGTCGATGATTCGCTGAACCCCTTGCGGCCCCAAATCCTCGTCGGCCAGGTATTCCGGGAGCGTGTCGCGGACATATTCCACCATACTCTCCTCCGCCAGCGGGGAATCTTTGTACCCGTAAAATTCCGCGGAGCGAATCGCCGTCTTATCGAGCCAACCGGCAATCCAGTCCTTCGTTCCATATCGGAACAGGTTCGGCGCCAGCGGTTCCTTCACCGTTTCGGGAGCCGCGTTGGGGTGGCAGCTGGCACAATGCTGGGCGAACAGCTTCGGCCCCTGCGTTTTCCAGTCGCTCTGGAGCATCGCCAGCGCCCCCTGTTCGGTGAGTCCGCCACGGGCATGGGCCAGTTCCCACAGACGGTGCGCCGCATTCCGTTCTTCCTGTTGTGCTTGCAGGTAGTTGGCATCCAACGCGTCGTTGCGGTAGGAGGTCAGGGTCAGGCCCACCATGATCCCCACCAGAATCGCCGTATACGTGAGGTTAAAAAGGTGTCCGTATTTCCAGAACTTCGCAATAAACGGCATCAGGAAGAAGATTCCCACCAGGATCGTCGGGATGATGAAAATCAACACAAATTCCGACGCCTTTCCCGCAAAATTCAACGCGTACTGGTAAAGTCCACGGAACGTCCATTCCGGACGGGCGGTGCCGAAGCTGGTCGTCGGGCTGACATCGGCAGGCGGGCCGAGCGGAACCCCCAGATACTGCCCCGGAGAAACCACCTCCCCCGATTCGAGCGTCTTTGCGGAGAACATCCCCAGATTGTTGAAATCCCGCCCGCTGGCCAAATAGAGCACGATCAGCATGACCAACAGGCAGGCCAACGCATTGAATGCTGCCTGGCAGCTCCACCAACGGGCAATCCCCGTCGTCCGGCAGCCACCGCATGCGTTTTTCTTCTGCTCTGGAACCGTGATTTCGCCCGATGCCAGTTTTTCATCCAGCCACCGCTTTTCCGCCCGCGCATCGCAGATGGCGTGAATCCCCAAAAGCACGATCAACCCCGCCGCGAAAACACCGATGTGCAGCGCCGTGAAATGGCTGAGCGTAATCGTATTCACCGTGTCGCCCCCCACCGCAAGCTGGTACAGCATACCGCCGACCAGTGGAATCTGGGTGAGATATTTCACACGAACCATCGTCGCCCCGTAGCCGTTTTGCGTCCAGGGCAGTAGGTCGCCCGTCAGGCACGCCCCCAGCCCGCAGAAGAAAATCAAAAGCGCCAGCCAGTACGACACCTCCCGCGGCGCCGAATACGTTCCGAAGAAAACGCGTCGCAGGACATAAAACAGCGCCGCCGCCACCAGGCATTGGGCCGAAAAATGGTGAATCCCCCGCAGCAGCCAACCGCCCCACAGAACATTCTGAATATAAAAAACGCTCTCGTAAGCCGATTTCGTCGCCGGAGCGTAATGCATCCAGAGAATGAAACCGGTGATCGCCTGAATGACCATCAAAAACGCAAGGACCGCAGGCCACATCTTCATGCCCATCAAAAACGCCGGCCAACGCCGATTACCAATGACTTTCAACAGGGTGATTACGCCCGTTCGGTCTTCCAGCCAATTCAAAAATCTTTGCAGCATAAGGGTATCCTCAATATGGAAAAAATCGATGTTACGAAAAATCAGCCCTCGACGATCTTGACGGACGGCCCTTCCTTGAACCGCTGGTAACGCACCACGACGGAACCGTCGGCCTCCACCACCGCCTCCAACGTGTCCATGTCCCGTGGACTGGGACTGGGAGATGGTTCTTCCGTCCGCACGCCATCCAGCGTAAACAACGCCGCATGGCACGGACAGTAAAACTGCCGGGCCTTCTCATCGTACATGATCGGGCACCCCGCATGCGGGCAGATCGACTGAAACGCCTGCACCGTCTTGTCGCCCGTTCGTCGCACCCAGACCGCTCCGACGGAAATGTTTTCGTACTTCGTCCACCCATCCATCCGGTCGTCCTTGATGGAAAACATCGCGGGCGTGCCATCCTCTGGAAGCTGGTCGAATGTCGTAACGCGATACGCTTTGCCCCCGTCGTCCGAGCCGCCCGCCTTTTTGGAAACGATCGGCGTCAACACCGTGCTGGCTGCCGTTAAGATCGCCGGCGCCGTCGCTGCGGCCGCTAAAACCACCGTTCCCGCCTGCGCCATAAAACAGCGTCGCCCCGTTGGCAGTTCCGCCACACCATGAGCAGAGCAACCGCATGACCCTTCTTCCGGTTTCTTGTTTTCTTCCATTGTTCGGTTCCTGTTATGAGGAAGGTTTCAGTAAATATCTGCCAGAATCATCTATTCTACCACGTTTCCCCCATTCCTCAAGGGGCCGAGTAGCACGTTACCGCATGAATTTCCACCTCGCACGGCCCATCGTTGGGAATCCACGGGAAATGGTCGATGTTTCGCCCTGCCCTATCCATCCTGCGTTAACATCATGTTTTGCGTTGCTTGCAACACCATCTCCATCGCGTTTTGCAGCGTATCCAAGATCGTGGCTCCGGCAGCTTTGGCGTGGCCGCCCCCCTGAAAGCTGCGGGCAATTTCGGCGACGTTGCAGTCACTGCGACTGCGAAAATTAACACGTACCCCCGTTTCATATTCGCAAAAAAGCAGACAGACCTCCACGCCGGACGTCATCATCATCGTGTTTACCAGGTCGGTCGTTTCGCTGTATTGGGCACCCAGCCGGGAAAAATCGCTCTGAGACACCCACGAATAAGCCAACCGCCCATGGCAGGCATACTGCACATGCTCCGCCACGACCCCACACAGTTTGAGTCGTGCGGGAGAGTAGTTTTCGTAAGCGTAAACGTAAAGTTTGGACGGAACCACCCCCGCCCCCATGAGCCGGGCCGCCTGCTGGAACGTCTCTTGCCGCACCGAAGGAAACCGGAACCAGCCGGTATCGGTGGCAATGGCGAAAAAAAGGTACTCGGCAATCGAAAGCGTCGCGTCGTCCGCACGATAATCGAGGGGAACCCCCCACTGTTCGAGCAGTTCCATCACCAGACACCCCGCCGCCGGTGCGGTACTGTCGGCAAACGTATGTTCGGTCAGCGTTTCCGCCACGGCATGGTGGTCGATCACCACCGTTTTCAGCTGGGGAGAATCGGCCAGCAACGCCACCTTCTGGAGCTGGTTTCGCGACGACGTATCCACGATGATGAGCGTGTCGTATCCATCGGCATCCTTTTCCGGAAACTCCGAAGAAATCACGCCCACCTTGTAAAAATCGTCGCCAATAAACCGGAACACGGAGGGAATCGCGTCGGGAAAGAGGATTTTCGGCGTGTACCCCCGAAATCGCAGGGCATGGTACAACGCAAACGCACTTCCCAGCCCGTCGCCGTCGATTTTCGCGTGGGCAGAAATCAGAATCCGTCGGGACTCTTTTAAAATCGCAATCAGGGGGGTAAAATCAATCATTTTGAATAGCGTCTGGTAAAAAATCAATCAAATCCGAAGCGATCAGCGACGTCTGGCCCAGTTTGCGGGCGGCCAGATCCCCAGATTTTCCATGAACCCACACGGCAAGCCGGGCAATGTCGAACGGCGTCATTTCCTGCCGGATCATCTGCGCATACACTCCCGCCAGGATTCCGGTCAGCACATCCCCCGCACCGCCGGTCGCCATGCCGGGATTGCCCGTGGTGTTCCGGTTTTTGTTCTCCCCGTCGGTAATCAGCGTTCCCGCCCCTTTCAGCACGACGATCGCCTGATTTTCGCTGGCCCAACGCACCGCCCGGATTCGCTGAATCCGATTATCCAGCACCGTCGGGTTCCCGCAAAGTCGATGAAATTCGCCCGGATGCGGGGTGATGATTCGGGTGTTGGGGGGCTGGGGAAGTTTTTTCCCCCATTGAGCCAACGCGTTCAGGGCGTCGGCATCCAGAATCATCGGCACGTCCAGCTCGGCCCACAACTCCGGAATCAGCCGAAACAGGTCGTCGCTTTGCCCCAGTCCCGGCCCAATGGCAACGACCGTGGCACGGCGGGCCAGCTCCAAAATCGCTTCTTTCGCCGCGTAGGTGATTTTTCCAGAAGCATCTTCGGGGAGGGGGGACGTCATGTATTCTGGCTGCATGGAGGCGACCAGCATTTGGCAGCTTTCAGGAACCGCCACACAGACCAGCCCCGCACCAGCACGGAGTGCCGCCCGGCCCGCCAGCACCGCCGCTCCGGTCATTCCCCGACTGCCACAAATCAACAGCACCAGGCCAAAAGTCCCCTTGTGGGCTTCCTCGTCACGCTTTTGCAGCATTTTCAACAGTTGCCGGATCGTTTGCATTATTCCAGGATTCTCCCCGACTGATAACAGGCTTTAAAATATTCACGGCTTTGATAAAACATATCGGAATTGAAGTTCGACATCGCGTCGCTCAGGAAGGAGGTGAACACCTCGGCAATCGTTTGGGCCGTTTCCGCAAGCCCACCCCCCGGCGGAAGAACGTCCAGCACCAGCCGTTGATAATTGTTGCCAATATCCCGAAAGTTGGGTACCGTATACTCGCACTCCGCCACCGTGTCGAACGTGCCGGTCGGGATGGCGTATTGCGCAATCAACTCGTCCGCCACCTGCTCGAACGTCAGGCAGTGGTTCACCTCCGCCAGCCGCAGTTGCCGTTCCAGCTCTGCCGTCCCCAATCGCCGAACGATCTCCGAGCGGTGATTCTTCGTTTTTCTTCCCAAAAACTCCACCAGAGCGCAAACGTAATGCAGGTCGTCCTTTTCTTTTTCCGTCATGAAGGCACTCCTTTCAAAAAATCATCTTATTTCCGCTGGTTTTTGGCGATCAGTCCGGCGACGTATCCCCCTTTGAAACCGGCGTCGATGTTGACGACCGTGACGTTCGACGCACAACTGTTCAGCATTCCCAGCAATGCCGAAATGCCGCCAAAATTGGCTCCATAACCCACACTGGTCGGAACGGCGACGACCGGGAAATCGACGTATCCCCCCACGACGCTTGGAAGTGCCCCCTCCATCCCGGCAATGACGACTGCGGCGGCACACCCTTCCATCTGCGGCAGGTTTTCCACCAGGCGGTGCGGCCCGGCAACCCCCACGTCGTGAATCAACACCACCTCGACCCCCATCCAGAGGAGCGTTTCCACCGCTTCCTCCGCCACGGGCTGGTCGCTGGTTCCGGCGGTCAGGACGGCCACTTTCCCCAAATCGGGCTTCCGGTTCGGCGGCATACGGAACGTGCGGGCCAAATCGTTGGCAATCCCGTTCGGGAAACGGTCTTTCAGCGCCTCCATCTGTTCCGGTTTCACCCGCGTGGCAAAGGGGACGATCCCGCAACGTTGTTGACGCTCAAAAATCGACACCACCGCCTCTACGGTTTTTCCCTCCGCATAAATCACTTCCGGGAATCCGCACCGGCGCTGGCGGTCCAAATCCACTTTTGCAAATCCCATATCGCTGGTCTGTTCCACGATGTGTCCTCTCGTGTTCTAGTGCTGTAAAAAAAATAAATATTAATAAAAGCGAACGCAGTGAGCGCACTGAAAGTTTTTTGAAGGAGAGTTTGAGAGGAAACAATTTTTCAAAAATGTTTCCTCTCAAGAGGCTTGAAGCGCCATCGTTTTAACTATCGCGTTTCCAGCAGGGTGGTTTCTTTTCAACGCTCCTTCAAAAAACTTTTACTACTATTAATACATTAATATTTTCAAAACACACCCTATCTATTTTCCCAATTCCCGCGAACGGTCGGCAGCAGCCTTCACGGCAGCATACAACGCCCCACGAACGCCATGTTTTTCCAACTGCTCCATCCCCGCAATGGTCGTTCCGGCAGGGCTGGTGACACGATCCTTCAAAAGACCGGGATGCTCCCCCGTTTCCAACACCATTCGGGCGGCTCCGAGCATGGTTTGAGCTGCCAGCGTGGTGGCTACGTTTCGCGGCAACCCCTGCATCACCCCGGCATCGGAGAGTGCCTCGATGATCAGGTACGCGTACGCCGGCCCGCTTCCGGAAAGCCCCGTTACGGCATCCATCACTTTCTCGTTGACATGGAAGCAGCGTCCGACGCTTTTCAGCAACGTTTTCACCAGCTCAAAATCGTCCTCCGTCACGTGGTCGGTCATGCAGAACGCGATCGCCCCCTCCCCCACCAGGCAGGGCGTGTTGGGCATGACGCGTACCAGCCGCCGTTCCCCCAGTGCCGCCGTCAGCTTTTCCAGCGTAATTCCCGCCGCGATGGAGAGAACCAGGTGGTCGTCGGTCAGTGTCGGGGCGATTTCTTCCAGCACGTGCGGCAGTACCTGCGGTTTGACGGCCAGCACGACGACGTTGGACGCTTTCACCAGCGTAATGTTATCCTCCACCGTCGCAATGCCGGTTTTTTGGGTAAAAAGCTCGCGGGACGCCTCAAACGCGTCGGCAGCCAGGATATTTTCCGCCGGAATTCCCGCCTTACCTACAAAACCTTGTGCAAGCGCCGTCGCCATCTGGCCGGCACCGATAAAACCGATATGTCGTGTTTCCGTCATTTACGGGATTCCTTGAACAAAAAGTGAAAATGTACCGCCTTTTATTTTACCATGCTTTGGGGCGTCTGTCAACTTGTGCGATAAGAAAATTAGTGGGGAAGGTTAGCGTCGGCCTTTAGGCCGCTCACATCATGTTTTATGGTGCATGGCAGTGAAAATCGATCGCTTCGTACGGTAAGAACGGCCTAAAGGCCGACGCTAACTTTGCGCGTTTTCCCAAGTACGCTACCCGGATTTGATGTCACCCGAGTGGAAAAAGGTCTCCTCAGGCGGGAAAGGTTCCACCGCTGGAAAAAATATTTTGTAAATTTTTTAAAAAAATAATATTTTTTGCTTGACAGACCCATTCACTGGGGTTA
>JAUNBJ010000145.1 GCA_030535245.1 Planctomycetia bacterium
AATCCAATTTGTGACCAAGCCTTCGCAGGGAAGGTTTTTAGAAGGTGCCCATTAATGGAACAAGTCCCTCCTACGCCTTGGGGGAAATCGTTATTCCTTTAGTTTCTCGCGACGCAGGCCGATCTTGTCGAACGGGATCGGCTGGAAGCCCAGTTTCCAGGCGGGCGATTCCGGCTTCAGGCGGTAATCCCCATTCGCTTCGTCCACAAACATCGGGTCGGCAATCACGCTGTGGCGATCCAGCCCCACCCCCTGCCAGGTCGCCCAACTGTCGAGCGACTCCAGCTCCTCCACGTTCATTGCGTCGTACCAGACCGTCGTGTCGTCGTGATTCGGGTTGCCGAGCGTCAGATTCAGACCGTTTCGCATCCCTTCCCGATACCCATTTTCGCCCTCTGCGGGAACGCGGAACGTCAGGGTCATTTCCTTCCAGTCGGTACCAGGCTTGCCGCCGGTCATGCTCCCCCAGTATTCGCCCGGTTTATAATAATGGAAGCCAAATTGGATTTTTCCATTCTCCCGCGAAGTTTTCGCTTTCAGCGTCAGGCGATACGTCTTTCCCGGTAAAAGCGGCAGTTGGGGCAGCAGCACCGCCGGCGTGTTGTCTCGCTCTTTTTCCGCCGCGTAATCGGCATGGATGCAAAGCGACTTTTTCCCCTCGGCTGCCGAGGTGTCCACCACTTCCACCTTCGTTTTCGACGTTGGATAGCACTGCCAGCCCCATATCGCCGGCTTCTGTCCCACGTCATATTCCTCGAAACCGCCGCCTGGAAGCGTCACCTTCCCGACGACTTTCGCATTTCCGGTGTACGATGCCGATACCGTCACCGGCTTGCCATGGTTCCAGAGCAGGTTCCGATCGATTTCGTTGTACTCCGGGTTGAAATTTCGCACGGTGTACGCTTTGGAATCCTCGCTGTTCCAGCAAAAAATGTTGTTCCAGACCTTGTTTCCGGCCATGACCGTGCCGTCCGGAAGCGGCGCGTCTTTGGGGTGCAGCTCCATGTGACGCATCCCCTTCCACGCCGGTTCGCCCGCGACCGATTCGTAACCGGGAACCATGGTTTTGAAATGATTCTTCCACGTGCTGCTCTCCACCGTCCAGCCGTTCGCCTCAAACTGCTGGAAGCCGCCGTCGAGGAACAGGTTGTTCCAGACGTGATTGTCGCGGGCAGAGTGGAAATGAATCCCCCCACGAATGCACCCCGTCACGACGTTCCCATACACGTCCACGCCCCCCGCGTTGTCGTCCAGATAAATCCCCCAGCAATAATGCGGGCTTTTCCATTCCCCATCCACCCAGCCAAAGCCGATCACGTCGTGGAAATAGTTGTACCGCACCTGCGTCCCCCGCGACGATATCCAGTTCCGACCCCCGGTGTAAATCGCTCCGGTGTCGGACGTTTCGAGGTTGACGTGGTGAATCTCGTTGTATTCGATGATTTGCTTTTGTCCACCAAAACCGATTCCAAAACGGGGACAGTCATGAATCTCGCACCCCATCACGCGGTTTCCTACGCCCGTCATGCTCACACCCACCCCCTGCTTGTAATCCAGCCCGGTGTGGTGGATGTAACACCCCTCCGCGAAATTCCCCGCTTCGGTCAACGTTTTCGTATCCCCGCCGTTCAGCCCGATCGCCGTCGAGCCAATGTACGAAAGATCGCAGTTCCGCACGCCGTTCTGCGTTCCGCCGTCGATCCAGACCGCCGTCGAGTGATAGCAGCCGATGTTCCGCAAAATGCACGCTTCCACCACGCAGTTTTTCGTGTTCTTCATGCCGACCGCCGTCCGAACCGCATTCTCCAGCGTAAAGTTCACAAAACAGACGTTTCGGGCGTCCTGGATTTGCACCAACGTCGGATTCACCGCGACGGTCACGGTCTTTGCGTTCAGCTGTTCCGCCCCGCAGGAGTCTGGCGGCCAAAAATAGAGATCGCCCGTTTCCCGATCCAGATACCACTCGCCCGGAGCGTCCAGCTCCTCCAACGCATTCTCAAAATGATACCGATCGCCCGGATGAATCTGGTACGATGCCGCATCCACCAGCTTCACCGTCCGCGTTTCCGGGTCTATCGACGCCACGCGGCAAAGATTATTCCACCAGTTGTATTGCGGAAAAACACGAATCCAAAGCTCCTTCGGCTTCTTCCAGTCGCGGTGATCCTGCTCCCGATACTGGAACGTTTGCTTGTCCAGATTCGGAATCGTGGTGTACATCGGCACCAGCTTGCCGTCGGCATACGCCCACCCCCCCGCATACGGATTGGCCGCGTCGAAATTCGGATACCGGGCCAGAATCTGCCGCACCCCGTCGCACACCAGCACCCGAAACCCCACGCCGTCCAGCCCTTGCGATTTCACGTTCGTTTTGCAAACGTTTCCCCGCCACACCGTCCAGCCCGTAACCACTTTCCCCCCCGTCAAAAGCGGTCGCTCGCCCTCGAAACCACGATACGTCACGTTGGAATCCTGCTCCTCCAACACGAACGTCTTTTCCAGTTCATACACCCCGGCTCGCACATGCACCACGGCAGGCGTTTTTTCCGCCCGCAAGCGCAGCACGTCCCGCGCCTTTTCCAACGTCCGAAACGGTCTTTGAATCGACCCGTCATTCGCATCGTCGCCCGTCTGCGCAACGTAATATTCCTGCGAAAAAGCAACGCCCGCCAACAAAAAACATAAAAATGAAAACCATATCTTCATGGAAACCCCCTCTTAATTGATAATTGATAATTGATAATTGGTGGTTCGTGGCTTTGTTCTGGGCAAAGGTGGAAGGTGCGATAGTTTGGATTACGAAACTTCCAACTACGAGCCGCAAACGAAGGGCGTAGCCCGTAGTTCCAGAAATCATGGGAGTCCGTCGGCAGTTTCCGGGACTACGCTTCGCTTCGTCCACGGCTCCAGCTCATCTATCTACCCCTTTCCAACAAAAACGGCTTGCACACGCCCAATTATCAATTATCAATTATCAATTGAAAAACCTCGTTACGGTTCGCAGACGACCCGGAAGCCGACGTTGAATACTTTCTGCCACGATGGATACGCCAGGCGGTATCCGTTGCGGGAGGTGTCGGGCATGTCGTACCACGAACCTCCGCGAACGACCTTCTCGTTTTTCACGTCCCCCGTGTTGCGCCCATCCGCCGCGTCGTACGGATACGGACGGAAATCGGATTGCGTCCATTCCGCCACGTTGCCGTTCATGTCGTACAGCCCCCACGGATTGGCAGCGTAACGGGCGGTGCCTTTACCCGCCGGAACCCCTTCCACCGGAATCACGCACTCGATGGGGGAAAGATTCAGGCGGTTTTTCTCCATCGCGTTGTCTTTACGGAACATCCGCCAGCAGTCCGTCCAGGTCAGCCCCGGAAGGAATTGCCCATCGTTACGATCCGCAACCTTCCGCCCCACCAGACGCATTTCCGCATCGGCAAAATTGGCGTTTTTCGTGAAGTCGCTCCCCAAATCGCCCCACCAGAACGGCTGGTCGGTTCCCGCTTTCGCGGCCCATTCCCACTCCGCCTCGGTCGGCAGACGGAACTTTTTGCCCGTCTTTTGGCTGAGCCATTGGCAGAATCGGTTCGCGTCCTGCCACGAAACCCGAATCACCGGCTGAAGCGGGAAATAATGGGCGAAACCACGCGACGAATGGTCTTTGTTTTCGCCGCTGATGACGCCACTGTCGTGGTGGGGATCGAACTGTGCGTACATCTCGTTCGTGATTTCGGTCGTTCCCATCAAAATAGGCTTGTCGATCGTCACCACGTTGCGGCCCGCCTCAAACGCATCGCCAAAATCCTCGCCAATCGCGAATTTTCCAGTGGGAATCTCCACCAAATCCAGCTTCACGCCATTGCCCAAATCGACACTTTCCCGCCTGGGATTCGCAATCGCATTTACCACGGCGGCGGAATTTTCCGGTGCAGCGGTATTCGGTTTCGTCCACTCGGCAGGCTTCACGAATGCCGGACGCTCTACCGTTGGATGGCTCCCATGTTCCGGATCCTCGTCGATTCCCGCATACAGACGCCGTAATTCTCGCGTCCGTTTCGCCATGTTCTGGACATTCTCGACGCTCTGATTAAACGCCGCGGCCACTTCCGACCATGTGGCATGATACGGGGCGTTCATATCGACCCACATGGCAAGGGCGTTCCTTGCGTCATCGTCAAGCCGCACGTTGTAGTGCTTGCCGTCGCGCAAATGCTGGAACAGGTACGACGTGTTGACGTTGTACTCCATCGGATTCAGCAGGTAATAATCGCTCTCCGGGCCGGGCCGACGAAGGTACTTCTGAATCGCCAGATACGACTTGCCAAAACGCTGCCCCGCCGCAATATTCGGGTCGGAGAAATCCGGACGCCCCGCCTCCTTGCCATCGTGACATCCCACACAATATTTATCCAGTACCGGTTGCACCTCGCGACGGAACCCCACCGGACGCGCTTCCCCCTGGAACGGCTGGATCGACACCGGCGGGCGGGTCATCGCGATCGTCCGTTTGGACGGCGTGGCACTGTTTTGCGACTCGTGACACCCGGCACACGTCACCCCCTCGCCTGGCATCCCCACCAGCCACGAACGCATCAGCTGCATGGCCGAACCATCCTCCCCAATCGGCTGCACCGCCACCGGCGTGTTCGACGGAATCCGGAAAAACGCGGAACCATCCTCATAAACCGGCACGTCGCCCAGCAGGATTTTGCTGTCCCACGAACTCTGAATCCCCATCATGTGGTGCCCGCCGATTCCGCGGTAGCCATACTGATAGCCGAAAATACGGAGTTTCTTCACGGAACCACGCGGCACCTCCTGCATCCCTGGGCCAAAGTACACGTCGGTTAAAAACACCGTGCTGTCCTTTTCCCCCTCGACCAGACGGCTGGCCACCACCGGCGGAACGGGACGCTCCAGAAGCGGCGTCGGCTCGAAAATGCCAAACTCCGGCGAATCCTTGATCAGCAGCATGTTGTCAAACGTGTCCACCAGATACAATCCCCACGGCGTGGAGGAGGTCAATTTTGCACTGACTAAAAAATATTTCTCGTTCAGCGGAGCCGGGAACAAAAACTTCGGCCACGACGGATCCACCAGATTGTCCACAAATTTCTTCTCAAACTTTTGGCCCAGCTGCGGAATCTGCTGGACATGCCCATCATCCTCGTGGCGTCCCTTGGTGGGGTCAAAAAGATGCAACTCCCCCGCACGCGCCGTTCCATGGTGCCCCGTGACAATCGTCACGAACTTCGTCGAATTCGGAATCGGTTTGGTGTAAAACATGCTGTTCGGCCAGTACGAGTTACTTCCGTAATACTCGATCTGGTTGGAACCGTCCGGGTTCATGTGCATCAGAAGGCGGGTGAAATAGTGCGGCGTGTCGACATACTCCCATCGCAGGTAGAGCACTCGACCGTTGGAAAGTATCACCGGACACCAGTCCTGATCCTGCTCGAACGTCAACTGGCGAACCGTTTTCAGATCGCTCTCCACCCGGAAGATATTCCCAACCAGCCCCGAACCGCCAATACATGGGATCCCCATCATCGACGCACTGGAAATGAACAGATACCCACCGTCCGGCAGATAACACCCTTCCACATTGTCCACATCCTCGCCCAACGTCGGGGAAATCTGGCGGAATTCGGTCGGTTTGTCGAGACTCACCTCGAACACCTCCCACGTTTTCTTCTCGGAAAGACAGGTCACCAACATCCGCTTCGCGTCCCAGTTCAGGCAAATATCGCCGATAAAACTGCCATTGAGCGGCTCGATTGCCGGCACCAGCTCCGCCGTGGGATCGGACAGCTTCAATATCTGAAGCCGGTTGTTCCTCTCCCCTTTTCCCCGCGAACAGTTCGACATCCAGTTCGACTGCAAATCGGGACTCCCCGTACGCACCAGCACCTTGTCAAACGCCAAAAGCGGATTCGCCAACAACGCCTCGCGACGGAATTTCAAAAAATCCGGCGCTACGGCAATCGCTTTTTCCACCTGCTCTGAATTGCGTGGATCCACCTGAAGAACCGTTTCGTATTTTGCCAGCTCGGACAGGTATTTTGCACTGTCGTACTTGTCCGGATACGTTTTTCCCAAATCGACAATGGCGGCCCGCAACGCCCCCAGGGTCTGCGTCGCGAAGGGGAGATCCGACGAAATCCGCTGGAGCCGACGTTCGTAGTTCTGCCGCGCAACAGTTCTTTGAGTCTCGATTTTTTCCTGCTCGTCGCGGAACAGGGTGGTGTCTTTCGGGTCGCCCAGAATCTGCATTTCCACGATGCACGATGCTTTCGCCCCCTTCTTCGCAGGCTCGCCCGCCTTGAGGGGATACGTGCTCCAGAATCGGACTTCCACCCAGTCGAACGCCCCACCGCCGAGATATTTTCCATCTTCCATCTCGCGATACGACGTTTTATAACCGCCGCCGTTGTGGCCCAGCACCTTGTCGCCGGTGGTCAGGTTCGGTTCTTTCGGAAACTCCGGCTTCACCCCCGGATTGGCTGCGTTGTTGGCAAAACGGACTTCGTAATCCTGATTGGCACGCATGTCAATGTTGCCGGTATACATCGCAAATTCCTTAATATTTCGCGGACGTCCCAGGTAGAGGGTCATCGTGGCGGGCTGCCCTTCAATGAAGGCACGACCGTCAACGCCATACTTCCCTACCACGCCGTCGGACAGCATATAGAACTCAGAGCTGCCAATTCCACGAGACTCACGAATCGCGGCGCCGGGAAAGTTCAGGAAATTGACGTCATGGCCAATCGCCAGATCGCTGTTCATGCTGGAGAACGTTTCGGGCGTCCAGGACTGCTCGGAAAATTTCACTTCTGCCGACGTGTCCGACATCCAACACGCCACCGCCAACATCGCGAACAACACGATTTCTTTTCGCATGGTAAGACCTTTCATGCAAGAAACAGGGTAGGAAAAACGGAAGGCGACGTTCTAAAACCTGTTACGCCACCGTTTTAGAACATCCCAAAACTTCATTAGAACACAATCCTCCGATAAAGTCAACCGGGGGGAGATATTCTTGCAAAAACGCAACGTTAGCGTCGGCCTTTAGGCCGCTTGCACCATCCGAAGCGATGGATTTTCATTACCTTGCACCACGAGATTCCATCCGAACGGCCTAAAGGCCGGCGCTAACGACACCCACCCACGAAATTTAAAGGCACCCCCGCAAAAGGTTTTTGAGGAAGGGGGGGTTGGTTTTTGAGGACGGATTGGGTAGAATAGAGAGGGTTTGAAAATTTTAAGACTGGAAACAGAAAGGATAAAAAAATGTCTGCGAATATGAATGGCGGGCCGACGACGAGCGTTTACTATCCTCCGCGACGACCCTATTTCCTGGATCCGTTGGCGTCGTGCGTGTCGTCGGGATGTTTGGGGTGCGGAGGGCTGCTCTTTCCGTTCGTGTTTGTGGCCCTGCTGGCGGTGCTGCTTCAATACGAAGCGCCGGTGACACGAAAATTCGTTTCCGGCAAGGAAAATGCCACGGACAAAGTCGCCATCATCCGGATTGAGGATATGATTTCCTCCAATACCGGTTTTGTCAACGACCAGATTGACGACGCCTTTAAAGACGACGCAGTGAAGGCGGTGGTCTTGCGGGTGGACTCCCCCGGAGGCACCGTTTCGTCCAGCGATTATTACTACGACAAAATCACCAAACTCCGTAAAAAACGCGATATCCCCGTCGTCGTCAGCATGGGAGGCGTCTGTGCCAGCGGCGGATACTACATTGCCATGGCGGTCGGAAACGAGAACGACGAGGTGATCTTCGCCGAACCGACGACTTGGACCGGCTCGATTGGGGTGATCATCCCGCACTACGACCTGTCCGGGCTGGCCGAGGAGTGGGGAATCGTGCCGGACAGCATTAAAAGTCACGAATTAAAAGGGATGGGCGGAATGCTCAAACCGCTTACCGAGCGTGAGCGGAAAATCCTGCAATCGCTGGTGGACGATGCGTTCGCGCGTTTTAAGCAGGTGATTTACACCGGTCGTCGTACTTTCCGAGACGACCCCGCAAAGCTCGATGCCATTGCCACCGGGCAGGTATTCACCACCAACGATGCGGTTCAGAATGGTCTGGTCGATCGGGTGGGGTATTTGGAGGATGCGGTGCAGCAGGCCGTGACGTTAGCCGGTCTGGACGCAGAGAATACCGAAGTTTTCACCTACCGGAATTTGGAGACGTTTTCATCGTTTCTCGAATCGGCCCAATCTCGGTTGGAAGAAAATCAGGTGGATTTGTTCCGAAAATGCCTGACGCCCCGCGCGTGCTATTTGTGGACGGTGAATTAATTAATAAGTATAACCCTGGCGCAATTTACGGCTTGCCAGTTTACAACACCGGGAGGCAGACGCGAACGCTTCTGGCCTCCCTTAATCTTATCACGTCTTATCACGCATCCAACCTCAGCCTCCGTGGGGAAGGTTTTTAGGGAACCGCTGATTTAATCCCAGGTCTTGTCGAAATTTTAAAAAGCGCT
>JAUNBJ010000146.1 GCA_030535245.1 Planctomycetia bacterium
CTTCGGAACTACCCCCCGCCCTGACGGGCGTACCCCTTCAAAGAAGGGGAATTCGCACGGCACGCAGAAAGTTTGATCGTCCCTTCAAGCGACGTTTCTTCGCGACAACCCCTTGTAATTTTCCAGGCACCTCTCTATAATACAATGAAACAAGTCTTTCGTCAAATGGGTTCCTGAAAAAACAGAGGAAAAATCATGCAAAATTTCGAGTATTGTGTTCCGACGCGTATTGTTTTTGGAAAAGGCCAGATTGCCCGGCTTGCGGCACTCCTTTCGGACGACGCCAAAATCCTGATGACCAGCGGCGGCAGTTCCATCCACAAAAACGGCGTCTATGAACAGGTCATGGCGGCGCTTGAAGGAAAGAAAGTCACGGAATTTAGCGGCATCGAGCCGAATCCGAAGTACGAAACGTGCATGAAAGCGGTCGAAATCGTCCGGAACGAGGGGATCGACTTCCTCCTTTCCGTTGGCGGTGGTTCGACACTGGACGGCACAAAATTCATCGCGGCGGCGGCCAAATACGAAGGGGACGACCCGTGGGATATTCTGGCCAAAGGGGCGGAAGTCCGGGAAATGCTCCCCATCGGCTGCGTCATGACACTCCCCGCCACCGGCTCGGAAATGAACGGCTGGTCGGTCGTATCTCGTATTTCCACGACGGAAAAACTGTCGTTCTGGTCGCAGCACTCGTTCCCGCAATTCTCCATTCTCGACCCTGAAGTGACGAAATCGCTCCCGCCGCGGCAGGTGTCCAACGGGATTGTCGATACGTTCGTGCATGTCGTCGAGCAGTACATCACGTATCCGGTCAACACCCCCGTACAGGATCGGCAGGCCGAGGGGGTTCTCCTGACACTCGTCGAGGAGGGGCCGAAAGTGTTCGCGCACCCCGACGATTACGACGTGCGTGCCAACCTGTTCTGGGCCGCCACGACCGCGTTGAACGGCTGGCTGGCGCAGGGGGTGGTGCAGGACTGGGCCATCCATGGCATCGGTCACGAGATCACCGCCTTCACCGGAACCGACCATGCCAAGACGCTGGCACTGGTTTTGCCCGCCCTCTGGAAGCATCAGCGGAAGGAAAAGCAGGAAAAACTGCTCCAGTACGCACGCCGCGTCTGGAATATTCAGGGGGACGACGCCAACGCCGTCATCGACGAAGCGATTGCCAAAACCGTCGCGTTTTTCGAGTCGGTCGGAATCTCGGCCTCCCGGAAAGCATACGGCGTGACGGAAGAAGTCTGCCGCCAGATCGAATCGGTGTTCCTCAATCGGGGCGTCCGGCTTGGCGAGCGGGGCAACCTCGGCGGGCATGAGGTTTACGAAATTTTGCAGTTGACGGCGGAATAATCCCTTTTTCAACCCCCTTCACCTTCGTTCACGAAAGAAAATTCCATGAAACGTTTTAGTATGCTTTGGGTGCTGGTTCTGGCACTGACGACCTCCCTGTTTGCCGAAGTCTCGGAACCGATTTTCAAAATGTCGTTTCGCAGCTACAATCAGTTCCTCGGCGATATGAAATTCATCGGCGAAGTCGCGTCCGACCCGGCGTTCGGTACCGCAGTGGAGCTGCCGCTTCAACTTTGGCTGGGAGCCGATTTTCTGGAATCGCTCGACAAAAACGCCCCGATCGGACTCTGCGTACAGCACGTCGCCGATTCCTACCAACCCCTTCTGGTGCTTCCGGTTGACGACCTGACCGCCGTGACCGACCTGCTTTCCCAGAAAGTGTTCCTCGACTCGGAAGTCGAAATGAATCAGGGAGAGGATGGCGTGATGGAGTTCCGATCCGGCGCCTCCACCCTTTACCTGAAAACGGTTGGAACGCAGACGTTTCTGGCCACGACGCGTGAACAGATCGACCACCTGCCCAAGGAAACGTTCCTCGACAAAACGGACGACACGTTTTCCCTGACGTTTGATATGGAAAATCTGCCGCAGGAGGTTAAAGACGAGTTCCTCAAGGCGTTCGACATGGGGCTGACGCTTTCGATGGAGCAGCTTCCCGAAGAATCGGATGAGGATTTTGCCGCCCGCAAAGAACAGGGGGAAGCGGGGGCCGAAATGATGCGGCAGCTTTTCGAGCAGTACCAGACCCTCTCCATCGGCGTCCGAATGAATCGCGACACCAAAGCCATGGAATGGAACCTGGATATTCAGTTCCTCCCCGATGCGTCGCTGCTGAAAACCATACAAAAACAGAGAGACGTCACGCCCGCGTTCACCGGTTTTGCGGGGAAAGGGCTGCTCTACGGTGGGCACATGGTTTCGTTCCAGGACCCGAAAATGGCCCAAACGCAGAAAAAAAGTCTGAAAAACACCTTTCAAACGCTCCAAACCTACCTTTCCTCCGCAAGCGTTACCGACGATGCGAAAACCCGCGACCACTTCACTCGGGCTGCGAACCTGGTGAAGGAGCTGCTGGGGCCGTACCTTGAGAAGGAATCGTACCGCATGGGCCTCGGAGTCCAACTCGACGCAAACGCCCGAAACTTCGGCATGGGCATTGATTCCGACGACCCGGCCCAATTCCAGAAGGCGTTCGACGAGTTGATTCAAATGGCCCGCGACGAACTGGGCGACACGTTCCAGGAATCGTGGATTCATAAAAACGTCGAAACGGTGGACGGCGTGACGTTCTCCACCTGCGTCTTTCCGCTGAAAGACCTCGCCCTGTCGAACCAGGAACGGTCGGACGATTGGAAAGAAAAAACCCTCGCGTTTTACGGCGATCAGCTCGTACTGGCCCTCGGACAGGGGAAAAACTGCGTTTATCTCGGTGTTGGAAACGACCCGCTCCCCCTGCTGAAAACGTGCCTGAAGGAGACCGGCAACACTGCTCCCATGTACCAGGAAATGTCGCTCCTGCCGCTGTTCGCGTTTCTGAGCCGGCTCACGGAGTTGGAAGTCCTCGACTCCTCCTCCACGGAAGATACCCGTGAAAAAACGCAGGGAATCCTCACGCTGCTTTCCGAGATTGTCGCGGATGCTTCGGACAAAATTACGGTGCAGTACGACTACACCGACAAAGGACTGAAAACCCGCCTGATTCTGGAGGAAGGGTGCGTCCGTCTGATCGGCTCTGCCCGGAGCATTTACACGATCATGGCCCTGTAGCGTTTCGGAAAACACCGGCCTCCCAAGGCACGCCTGTTGGCTCGCGTCTCGAACGATGCGTCCTGCGGGCGTGTTTTTGGAGGCCAATATCTATCTTTCGTATTTTGCCCAAAACACCGACATTGCACTTTTTCTCTTTTCTAAAGGGGTATCCAGCGTATCGATAAACCCCATTTATTTTACGCGAACACGTACGCATTTTCCCTTTCGCTGGAAAAAGTGGCAAAAATGCGGGGTATTTCGTAAATTTTGCGGAAAAACAGGGGGGAAAAATCTTGACTTTTCTGGAAATTATGGTATGATAAGGAACGTTACTGGAAGTTTTTTCGGTGGCCTGACAAGGACTCATTAAGTCTCAAGGCCAGGGAATCGCTTCCTGCCCGTGCTTTTCGTTCCTCAAGGGATTAGGGTACCTTCCCTAACTTGTAATGAAGGGAATGGATCATTCAGAAGGAGTGGTATTTCGTATGAGAACCGTTTTTGATGCAATTCAGGAATGCGGCCACGACGAGGATTTCGTCCCGCAGATCACCCCCGACTTCAAGCCGACGGACGCCCCAGCCGGTTCACTGGCCAAGCTGAAGGTTCTGGCCGAGCGTGTGCGACGTGGTTTTCCGCTTTGGCACGAAGACGACCGGAATGACTACAGTGGCCTGACCGGTTATCGGACGAGTAAAGATTCCTGATTTTAACGCATACCAAAGAGAAAGCCCTGATTTTCGTCAGGGCTTTTTTCTTTTTCCCACCATTACCAGCGGAAATATTTCCGGTCGGGACACCGGCGTCGCGTGTTCTTTTCCTCGACGCTTTCTTCCGTGGCCACCGCGCCGGACTCGCTCTCCGCAGCCAGATTTTCCTGACGCATTCGCCGCACCATGGATTTCAGACTACGCTCTGGAACCTCTTTGCGAAGCGGCTCCTTCTCCTCGCCGGAGGGGGCAAATTCGCCATCCTTTTCCAGCTCGTCTCGCAGCACCAGAACGTCGTCCGGCGCCTCAATCCCCAAACGGACCCGATCTTTCGTCAGACGCACCACCGTTACGACGATGGAATCCCCAACACGAATCCGTTCACTCTCTTTCCGAGATAAAACCAACATCTCTGACCTCCCTGCCGAATCCAATCACGGGCGTTACAAAACAGCGTCCGCATCCGCAATCGAATCCAGTAATTTCGTTTGCTGAAACTTCTCTCCCGTCGGGCCATAAAACAGGACTTGATTCTTTTCCATCTCCCAAATCGCGGTGAATTTCACCATTCGGGGACCGTGGAGGCAGTAAAAAATACCGCATGGCCTTCCACTTCGTGTTAAAACGCGCTTCGTCATTTGAAACGCGTCCTTCTTCAAATGGTTGTGATGACACAAGGTCTCATTCACATACGCATTCAGCTCGGAACTGTTGGTAATGCTCAACTGACAGCAGACCATGTACGCTTCCTCTCTTCCGTGGTGATCTGCGGACCGTTTTCCCCTTACCCCATACTGGTTCCTCTCCCCTACACAGACAACCTTTTCCACCAGCAAAATGGAAGGATTGTATGTTTTAACCTTTTTATGTAAGGAAGGATTGACGGAACGAGTGAATGGATGTTCCGGATTATAGTATCGTGGAAAACGGGTCCAACATTTTATGATTTTCTTAAAACGACCACTCATCCCAATTACGCAAAGCAGGAAAAAAAGGCAATCTGGGACACTTAGTGATGATGTTGACTATCGGCGAAAATAAACGCCCAAGTTGAGAAACTCCTTCGGATTTTTTCCGCATTCCTCTCCAAAAAATCAGACGCCGGACGGAATGGAGGTTTTGTACCGGCTATGACGATACCTCGTTTTTTACCGGGTTCCTCTCATGCGGTTCCCACCTCTTGCGACGATTCTTCCGCTTCTGGCGACTGTACCAATGAGGACTATCTCAAAAAAATTTTTTCACTGTTTTACGCATTTTGCCTAACACATTTTACTTATGTGAATCTGGAGAAAATACGAAAACATTCATAGTGCGGTTAAGCCTCCGGGTACTTCCCTTCCCGCGCGAACGTGGTACAATTCACGGCTGATTTCAGGTATCCTCTAAAACCGTTCCCTGTTTATGGACATGACATCCCTTACGAATTATCGAAAGCTGAGCGACGCTGGACGACGTGTGATTTTGCCGTCGCTGTTGGCCTGTGACTTTGCCAACATGGAGCGTGATATTCGTCAGATTGAGAAGGCGGGGGGAACGGCACTGCACCTGGATATTATGGACGGACATTTCGTACCCAACCTCAGCTTTGGCGTTCCGGTAACGGAAGCGGTACGACGGACGACCGATTGCGTTTTGGACGTTCATTTAATGTTGTCCAACCCTGAAGAATATTTCACCTCTTTCCGAAATGCCGGCGCGGATGGAATCACGTTTCATCTGGAAGCGATTGCCGACCAGTCTGTTCCGGGGCGCAACTTCGCCCGAGCCGGCTGCCGCGTTTCGGAAGTTCCGGAAATGGAAAAGATTCTGGACCGAACCTGTTCGCTGCTCGATTCCCTTCATAGAATGGGAGTGGCGGCGGGGCTGTCGATCATTCCGCCGACGGACGTGGAAATTCTGAAGCCGTGTCTGGAACGATGCGACAACGTATTAATCATGAGTGTCATGCCGGGATTCGGCGGGCAGAAATTGGATACGACGTCGCTTGCCAAGTTGCGATGGCTGCGGGCCAACGCCCCTGAAACCATGCTGCGAAGCGTGGATGGCGGGGTGAACGCCCAAACGCTTGCGGACTGTGTACTTGCCGGTGCCACGGGACTGGTAATGGGAACGGCCGTTTTTGACGGCACGGATCCGGAGGCTCGTTTTAAGGATTACACAACGAGTATGGAAACCCTGTGAGCGCAAGGGGAAACCTTTGCGATAATGTATGTTGCGATTTTGGAATTTTTCGTTTGGGAAAAACGACGCGTTTCAGGAAACCTCACCAAGGATTCTGATCATTCGTCCCGGAGAGACGGCGTACGCGACCCAAACACGGATTCAGGGGAACCTGAATCTGAAACTGACCGAGGAAGGACGTCTGGAGGTGGATCTGCTGGCCCGCCAGTTGCTGCGGGAGGAGATTCAGTTCCTCTACGCGTCCCCCTGCGAGCCGGCTCCGGAAACGGCGGAGCGGATTGCCGTTTTCCTGGACATTCCCCGTAAAATTCTGCCGGACTTACGGAATCAGGATCAGGGACTGTGGCAGGGGATGCGGGTGGACGAGCTGGCCCGGTGTCAGCCGCGAGTTTACCGTATCTGGGGTAACTCCCCCGAAGCGGTCGCCCCCCCCGGTGGAGAGTCGTTTGAGGATGTGGAAAAGCGGATTCGGTCGGCGGTCACGTGGATTTTGCGGCGTCATTCCCGCGGAACGGTCGGGGTCGTGGTGCCGGAACCGCTGGCAAGTTATTTGAGTAGTTATCTCCGAAGCGAGGACGCACACAATCTATGGGACTCCATGAGCCTCCATGGACAGTGGGAGCCGGTCGAAGTCGGAGGGATAAAGTAATTTTTTCAACGAGGTCATCCAATGTCGGAAAGTTGCAATCACGATTGCGGTTCGTGCAATCAGAATTGTGGGGAGCGAAAGCAGGAATCGCTGCGGGCGGAATTGAACGCACAAAGCTCCGTGAAAAAGGTCGTCGCCGTGGTCAGCGGCAAGGGGGGCGTGGGAAAATCGCTTGTGACGGGGCTTCTGGCGAGCCGTTCCCGTCGTAAGGGGTTACGCACCGCCATTCTCGACGCGGACGTCACCGGCCCTTCCATCCCGAAAATGTTCGGACTGAACGGACGTGCTTCCGGCGACGAAAGCGGCCTGATTTTTCCCGAACAGACCGATTCCGGCATTGAAGTCATGTCGATCAACCTGATTCTTGAAAACACGACCGACCCGGTGATTTGGCGTGGGCCGATGATTGCCGGCGTCGTCAAGCAGTTCTGGTCGAACGTTCTCTGGGAAGATGTGGATGTTTTGTACGTCGATATGCCTCCCGGAACCGGAGATGTGCCGCTGACGGTGTTTCAGTCGCTGCCGGTCGATGGAATCGTCGTGGTCGCCACGCCGCAGGATTTGGTCTCCATGATCGTTGCCAAAGCGATCAAAATGGCGGAAATGATGGCCATTCCCGTCCTCGGACTGGTCGAAAACATGAGCTACATCCAGTGCCCCGACTGCGGTAAACAGATTTCCGTATTCGGAAAAAGCAACGCGGAAGCACTCGCCAAACAGTTCGATATCCCGCTTTTGGCCCGAATCCCCATCGACCCGGTGCTGACCCAGATGTGCGACTCCGGCTCCCTGGAACATTACGAAGGGGATTTCTTCGACAAAGATTTTTAATACAAAATTCTTACGTTCAGCGTCCCGCACCGTCGAGACGCTGGACTTCCCCCCCTTTTCTCCTGGCAATCACGCTCACGACCAAAAGCTGCATGGCGTGGTAAATCATGGTCGGAAGGATCAAAATCCCTGCCAGACGCGGATCGGCCAGAATCACCTGCGACATGACCGTGCCATGGACGAGCGATTTCTTGGAACCGCAAAACAGCGTGGTGATGGTGTCCTCCCGGCTGAATTTCAGCAAACGGCAGACGACGTGGAGGATTCCATACACCAGAAAAAAGAGTGCCACCAGCCCCACCGTGCATACCAGTAACGTGTGAAACGACATGCCCGCGAACATTTTCTCGCTGAACGAATGGCAAAACGACGTGTAAACGATGAGCAAAATCACCGCCTGGTCGAACTGCCGGAGCGTTTTGTCGTACCGCTGCGAAAACCAGCCCAACCCCCGATGAAGCACAATGCCCAGCACCACCGGAACGATGACCTGAAGCACTAACGAAACCACGACCGGCCCAAGCGACTTCCCCTCGCCGCTCGACGCCACGAAAACCTGCATCCACAAAGGGGTGAGGAAAACCCCCAGAAGGCTGGAAATGCTGGCGTCAAAGATGGCTGCCGGAACGTTCCCCCGCGCAAGGTTCACCATCACCACCGACGACGAGACCGTGGAAGGGAGCGTCGCCAGAAAAAACGTCCCCAACCAGAGCAGTCGCAGGTTCTCCTCCGCATTCCGAAAGTACCACGCAAACGGCAGCACCAGAAGCGGAAACAGCACGAACGTCGCCAGATGAACCACCACGTGCAACCGAAGGTTGGAAAGTCCCTCGCAAATTTTCACCCAGTTCAATCGCAGGCCATAAAAGAAAAAAATGACCGAAACGCCCCAGTTCGCAATCGCAGCCAGCCCCGCCCCACTCCCCATTTCCGGATAGAACCACGCAACGCCAATCACAATTAAAAGACAAAGCACAAACATTTTTTTGGAATTGATAATTGATAATTAATGGTTAATGG
>JAUNBJ010000233.1 GCA_030535245.1 Planctomycetia bacterium
CCCTTCAAAGAAGGGGAATTTGTACGGCGCGCAGAAAATTTGATCGCACCCAAGACGCGGACGCGGGGCGTCCATGGGATGGCCCTTGTGCGTATTTAGAATATGGTGTAAAATGAAGAAATTCACTTCGGTGGGGCGTTCCCGCCGGGTACCTTGAAGTCGTTTGAACTCAAATATTGGAATGGAAGAACCATGTCTCAACTGATCATGCCCCATGGCGGATTGACCGAACCGGTCTGTTGTACGATTTGTAACTGCAAGAAGGACGCGTTTCTTGAGGAAGCCGCCACGCTTGCGAAAGTCCCCGTTTCCGACGCGGATTTGTCGACGGTGTACCGTTTTGGGGATGGTGGTCTGAGTCCTCTGACCGGCCCGATGGATAAAGAGACGTGGGATCGCGTGCTGAACGAGGAGGTTATTCTTGTTGACGGGAAAAAATATGCGTGGACGATTCCGCTGGCTTTCCCGATGACGGAAGAACTGGCCAAGACGATCCAGCCGGGGCAGAAGGTCGCGCTGGTAAATTCCAGGGACGAGATCGTCGCTACGGTGGATGTAACCGACGTCTATCCGTGGGACAAGATGGACTACCTGAAAAAGGTTTATTTGACCGACCGGACGGATCATCCCGGTGCCGACATGGCGTTGGTTCATGACGCGGGAAAAGATTGGCTTCTGGGAGGAAAAATCACCACCCTGCCGCAGCCGAAGAATCCGCAGTTTGGAAAGTACGTCCTGACGCCGCGTGAGGTTCGTGCGTTGTTGCAGGAGAAAGGCTGGGAGCGTTGCGTGGCGTTCCAGACGCGGAATCCGTTGCACCGGGCGCACGAGTATGCGTTGGTGTACGGGTTGGAGACGTTGATTCGCCAGGGGTTCAACGCGGGCGCCTGCCTGAATCCGCTGATTGGCGAGACGAAGGGGGACGATGTGTGTGCCGAAGTCCGGATGGAAACGTACGAACGGCTCATCGACCTGCGTCTTTTGGGCGAGGGGGACAGCGACCACGCCCTGTGGGAACCCCGTGGGGAAAATGTCCCGGATCGCGTGATCCTGCTGGGGCTGGATATTAAAATGTTCTACGGTGGCCCGAAAGAAGCGGTCATGCACGCGATTTATCGGCAGAATTTTGGTTTCACCGACCTGATCATCGGCCGCAAACATGCCGACGCACCGTACAAAGACGGCACGGCAATCTGGGGCGACTTTGACGCCCAGGAAATTTTCAACCACCTGAACGGCGACCTGAAGATTCATCCGCTGAACGTCGGTTTCGCGGCGTATTACGAATCGATTGGTCGTGTCGATTTGATGGAGTTCCACAAGGACGAAAAACCGGTGTTCATTTCCGGCAAAGACGTTCGCAAGTCGCTTCAGGAAGGGCGCCCGGTCGATCCGCGTATCATGCGGGAAAGCACGTCCGAAATCCTCATCCGGGCAATGAGCCGTTAGCGAGAAAACCTATCGCCTCCATAAGGCTGGTTAATGGTTAATGGTTAATAG
>JAUNBJ010000147.1 GCA_030535245.1 Planctomycetia bacterium
AAAGAGGGGAATTACCCCATCTCGCCCAAACTTGCAAGGAAATTTGATCGCACCCTTTAAAAATTCCCCCCATCCCCTTTTCCGTGATTGTAATCTTTGACGTTTTTAATAATTTTGACGATTTTTCCTGTTTTTTGAAAAGAAAATGAACCGATACCTTGAAAACACTGTATATCAGAGCAGGTTTAGAAGTGTGTTAAAAAAAGGTAGAATGATGAATTTGCGCAAATGTCATGCCTTGCGGTTGGAGTGTCTGGAGGAACGGAATTTGCTGAACGCGGCCCCCACGTTGACGGCGGTTGATTCGGTGACGATTTCTTCAGGTTCGGCGTATTATCTGGTGCTGGACGGGCAGGATGCGGATGGCGACACCCTGACATATCAGGTTTCCACCAGCAACAAATACCTGGAATACCAGCTCCTGGAAGCGGAAAACAACCGTTCCATTGCAATCGAAACCAACAAAGGTACGATGACGTTTCAGCTTTTCGAAGAACTGGCTCCCCAAACCACCGCGCGGATTCTGGACCTGGTGGAGCGTGGTTATTTCAACTCCACGGAAGATTCCACGCTGCTGTTTCATCGGGTGGTGGAGAATTTCTGCATTCAGATGGGGGTCAAAGTGGATGCAAACGGAGAGACCCTCTCCACCGGTACGGGCACGACGATTGACGACGAATTTGATCAGTGGTTGCGATTCACCAACGGCGGAGTGCTGGCCATGGCGAAGTCGTCGTTCGACGATACCGGCGATGCGCAGTTGTTCATCACGACCGACCGCCAGGCGTCGTTGGATTATAATTACAGTATTTTTGGTTTCCAGACCGATGGCGAGGAGGTGCGTTCCGCGATCCAATCCGTTACGGTGGACGACAACGACAAACCGACGACCGACGTCGTTGTCGAATCGGTTTCCGTGGTGGAAAACGAAGGAAAGAGCGTTCTGTTGCTGAACGTCCCATCGAACATTACCGGAACGTTTACCGTGACCGTGACGGTGGACGACGGCAATGGGGGGACGACGACGAAGGAGATCACCGTCAACGCCCAGCTGGACACCCACACCTACGCGAACACCCGTCCCTTCCTCTCGACGGAAACCAACGAGGCGGAAATCCGCGTCCCTTCCGGCGGTACCACCTCCATTACCCTGGAGGCGGTTAACAACGATTCCGCAGACAACGTTTATTTCTTCACCGTTTCCAGCGAAAATCAGGGCGTTTCGGCCACCGTCGATAACCAGACCGGCGAAGTGACCCTCACCCCCAACGAAGATTTTGTCGGCGTCGGGACGTTGTTCGTCTGCGTGACGGACGCGACGGGGTACACTTCCTACAACGCGTCGGGCAGCAATTTTTCCGCATATTACGACAGCCAGTACCTTCCGGTATTTGTCTCCCCCACCGCCACGCTTTCGCCTCGGCTGGTGAGTTCCGCGAAGGCTTCCTCCGATTTGGACTTTTTGGTGGAAAACATTTCCCCCGGCGTTACGGTGAATCTCTACATCGACGGCGTTCTGGCGGGAACGGCAAAAAATACCGACGACAGCGATTCCATCCTGATTACCACGTCGACAGGGGTGGATTTTTCGGCCGGGGAACATACGGTTTACGCCATTCAGACGTTGGAAACGGAGTATTCCGTGGCCAACCGCAGCGGCACGGCGGTTTTGACCAGTGAAGCGTCGGAAACCGCGACGTTTACGCTCACGACTTCCCCGGTTCCGGTATTTGCGGAAGTTTCCCCCTCCCCGAAGATCGACGAGGAAGAAACGCTGGAATTTACCGTTTCCGCCACCGACCCCGATACGGGCGATGCCGTGACCGTAGCGGTAGATGAAAGCACACTCCCCGCAGGAGCAACGTTCGATTCCACGACGGGGAAATTCACCTGGACGCCTACCGAAGCACAGGGGCCGGGGACGTTTACGGTGACGTTCACCGCCACCAATGCGGGAGGAACCACGACGTACGATGTAACGCTAACCGTGGGGGAAGTTTCCCAAGCCCCGGTGCTTGACGCCATTCCGAACCAGACGGCGAAGGAGTACGAGGAATGGACGCTGACGCTCTCCGCAAGCGACGCGGACAGGCCGGCAGAAACGTTGACCTATGCACTGGTTTCGGACGTGCCGGACGGTATGACCCTCCAAGCCGATACGGGGGAACTCCGCTGGACGCCGAAAGGTTATACCGAGGATACGACGGTAAGCGTGACCGTTTCCGTCACCGACGCGGCAGGATTGAGCGATACGCAAACGTTCACGATTGCCGTGGAGAATGCCATCGACCCGCCGACCTTTAACGACATCACGCAAACCACGGTTGACGAGGGGGAAACGTTGGAATTTACCGTTTCCGCCACCGACGCTGAGACGGTAGCGGTAGATGAAAGCACACTCCCCGCAGGCGCGACGTTCGATTCCACGACGGGGAAATTCACCTGGACGCCTACCGAAGCACAGGGGCCGGGGACGTTTACGGTGACGTTCACCGCCACCAATGCGGGAGGAACCACGACGTACGATGTAACGCTAACCGTGGGGGAAGTTTCCCAAGCCCCGGTGCTTGACGCCATTCCGAACCAGACGGCGAAGGAGTACGAGGAATGGACGCTGACGCTCTCCGCAAGCGACGCGGACAGGCCGGCAGAAACGTTGACCTATGCACTGGTTTCGGACGTGCCGGACGGTATGACCCTCCAAGCCGATACGGGGGAACTCCGCTGGACGCCGAAAGGTTATACCGAGGATACGACGGTAAGCGTGACCGTTTCCGTCACCGACGCGGCAGGATTGAGCGATACGCAAACGTTCACGATTGCCGTGGAGAATGCCATCGACCCGCCGACCTTTAACGACATCACGCAAACCACGGTTGACGAGGGGGAAACGTTGGAATTTACCGTTTCCGCCACCGACGCTGAGACGGTAGCGGTAGATGAAAGCACACTCCCCGCAGGAGCAACGTTCGATTCCACGACAGGGAAATTCACCTGGACGCCTACCGAATCACAGGGGCCAGGGACGTTTACCGTAACGTTCACCGCCACCAATGCGGGAGGAACCACGACGCACGACGTAACGCTAACCGTGGGGGAAGTTTCCCAAGCCCCGGTGCTTGACGCCATCGACACCCTTTTCGGCGAGGAATTGGAGCAGATTTTGGTGCAGATCACCGCAAGCGACGCCGACCTGCCTGCCAACAAACTGACGTACGCGTTTGTTTCGGCCGTTCCTGCCGGCATGACGCTCGACCCCAACACCGGGTTGATTTCCTGGACGCCACGCGGAATTTTGGAAGATACCACGTTCACCCTTTCCGTGGAAGTCCGGGACGATACGGGGCTGACCGATACGGTGACGTTCCAAATTCAGGTGAAAGATGTGCCGGTGACGGTGCTCCCATCCCCAACCGAAACGTTGCGGAACGTGGAGATTGCCAAACCCCGTGCCAACGTCATGGGAGGGGAGCATTTTCGATTCCACGAACGCCCCGAATCCCGTCCCGCCGTCCGGGTAGGTGGGGAGAATCCTTCGGAAGGCGCTTTTGGGCACCGGATTTCCCGTTCCTCGCTCTCCGACAGCGGGTCGCTTTCCGATTTCGGGCAATCCACCCCGCAAGAGCAACCTGCGGAAGATTCCGGAGAGAAAAAAGAGGAAAACCATCGGGAAACTTCTCGCTGGAAATGAAATTTGGCTTTTTTATCCCATAAACCACCATGTACCTGTTAACGTTGGAAAGTTCGTGTGACGAAACGGCTGCGGCTGTGATTCGTGACGATGGAAAAATTCAATCCGAAGTCGTAGCAAGCCAGGCCGCGCTACATGCCGAATATGGCGGCGTGGTTCCGGAATTGGCGTCGCGTGCCCATATGGAGCGTATCTTGCCAGTCATGGATCAGGTGGTGAAAAAGGCGGGCATCTCGTTGGCGCAGATAGACGCCGTGGCAGTGGCCAACACGCCGGGGCTGGCCGGGTCGCTGCTGGTCGGACTGGTGGCGGCCAAGACGCTGGCACTTGTGCTGGGCAAGCCGCTGATTGCGATCAACCACCTGCAAGCCCACATCTACGCCTGTCAGGTGGCGGCGGGGGAGAATATCTTTCCATGCGTCGGGCTGATTGTCAGCGGGGGGCATACCAGTCTTTACCGGTGCAACAACGCGTTGGATTTCGAGTTGCTTGGAACCACCATCGACGACGCGGCGGGAGAGGCGTTCGACAAGGTGGCGGCCATGCTGGGGCTTCCCTATCCCGGCGGCCCCAACATCCAACGTTGTGCCGAACAGGGAAACCCCCACGCCTACGCGTTCCCACGGGCGTTTCTCCATGAGAAAGAGCGTCTCCAATTCAGTTTCAGCGGCCTGAAAACCGCCGTTCGTTATCAGCTTGTCGGGACGGGGCGACAGTCTTTCGAGGAGCTTCATCTGGACGACACCACCCGCGCGAATCTTGCCGCATCGTTTCAGGAAGCGGTGGTGGACGCATTGGCCACCAAAGCGTTACATGCCCTCCGTTTGACACGAATGAACACGCTCTGCGTTGGCGGGGGGGTTGCGGCGAATCGGGCACTCCGGGAACGTCTGGAAAGCGACGCGAAGCGGTACCATTACCAATTCCGCACCGCTCCGTTGAAACTATGTACGGACAATGCCGTCATGGGTGCCATTGCGTGGGAGCGATTCCATGCGGGTCTTTTTGAGGATTTGCGTCTGGACATTCAGCCTGGCGTGGTGCGGAAAAACGCAGCTTCGTGAGGATGTTTTAAAGGTAGGGAGCAATTGTTCTGGAAACCGTGGGGAATCGTCGGTAATGTTGCATCCATGTTATAAATTAGGAAAATAAACACTAAATCTAATATAGCGAACGCAGTGAGCGCACTGAAAGTTTTTTGAAGGAGAGTTTGAGAGGAAACAATTTTTCAAAAATGTTTCCTCTCAAAAGGCTGGAAGCTCTGTAGAATAAGGGAGGCCAGAAGCGCCAGCGCCTGCCTCCCGGCGATGTAGCACCCGGGCCGGCAGCCGTAATGTGCTGCCCGCACCCGGGCCGGCTCCCGGTCGTACCGGGAACTTTTTACGATGGCTACAAGGGTTTCTTTTCGGGACGGAACGTCAGGGATGCCTGCCAATTTATCACCCCCCATTTAGGGGGTGAATTCGATGGAAAAACGCTCGAATCTCAAATTTCTTCTCTTATTTGCTTGACTTGCCCATTTTTTATGCTATAATGTTCACCGTTGCGGCTGGGGGCGGTTTGCGCCGCTGGTTGGCGATACGAGTATATATCCCCTTGCGTTATTCGTGGCATTTTCCTGCGTGAAGCGTGGAATCATTGCCTGAAGGAGTAAAATTCATGCGACGACTTTTGCCTATTCTGTGCCCCCCCCCCTGGATTAACATCGGGGATTTGGGGTAGTCTGCTGGTTATTACCATGCTTTTGGCTTCTGGCGGTTTGGGGTTGGCGGCGACATGGACACCGGCGCTCGGTACGGGGGGGAGTCTTGTGGGGAATACGACCGTGACGTTGGCGGGAAGTGAAACCGAGACGGTCGCCGATGTGATTTCGGGAGCTTATTCCCTGACAGTTTCCGGGGCGGGGACGTTGGAATTGCAGAATGCCAACACCTACACCGGAGCCACGACGATTTCGGATGGAGCCACGCTGAAATTATCGACGACGACGTTCAACCTGACGACCAGTTCGCAGGTAAATATTGGTGCTGATTCAACGCTGGATTTGGCCGTCTACAACGCGTTGGGGTACGTGGGGACTACTTCAAAATTACTCCAAACGATTCAAATGGCGGACGGTTCCAAAATTCTTAATTCCGTGACGGGTAACCACAGCAACCTGGGGAATATCACCGTTTTGGGAGCGGGGGGCGCGGCGGCAACCATCACGGGAAACGGAAGTGGGAGCGCTGATTATGGCAATTTCCTGCTGGCGGGCAAAATCACGTTGGAGGAAAACACCTCCCTGACGATGGATGTCGCCAAACTGACCATTCGCCGAGCAGCGGCCTCTCTTAAAGATGGAACGACGGCACTGGCGGGGATTTTTGAGGTGGGTACAGGCTCCATCGCAACGATCGGAAGTACCACACGCCCTGCCACGATCAACGTTTTCGATGGTAGTGATGCAACGACAATGACCAAAACGGGAGCTGGAGAGTTGACGGTGAACGGGGTTTTGGCGGGACACTCGGCGGACAAAGTGGGGACATTTGCACACGAGGCGGGAACCACCAACCTGAACGGGAATGTGACGAACGTAAGCCTTTCCGTGAAGGGCGGGACGGTGGTGACGAACGGCTATCTCCTCGGAAGCGGTGCGGTTTCCGTGACGGGCGGGACGGTGGAAGTCCGTGGCGGAACGTACACAACCACAAGTGTTTACAACGGCGACGTGACCGTTTCCGGGACGGGGGCCAAACTGGCGCTTTATGCGGCGAACACTTCGTTGAATCATGCCAAAAGCGTCACGGTTTCCAACGGCGGCGAGCTGGAAGGAAACATCAACAATCCTTTTGGTTATGACAACCTTGCGGATGGTTTTTTGAGTTCCATCACATTGAAAGATGGTGGGATTCTGACGAATAATTCTTCTGGCTCGGAGACCAAACAGATGAATCTCCCGGCACTGACGGTAAGTGGAACGGGAAATATCCTCCGTGCGACCGATGCGAATGGGAGTGGACACAGTGCGATCGGGAATTTCGCGTTTGCGGGAATAGTTACCCTGGAGGCGAATGCCGGCCTGACGCTTACGGCGAAAAAAGTCATCATTCGGAACCGTGATAATTCGCAAGCCGGCGGCAATGCCTGGGACATCGGCACGGGAGCTACGTTTACCGTCAACACCGACTGCGAAATTTTGTTGAAGGATACGGACAATGCAGGAACGACATTGACCAGAACGGGGGCCGGGACGCTGACGGTGAACGGGACGCTGATCGGTGCGACAAGCGGAAGCGTTCTTGCTCATCAGGCGGGAACCACCAACCTCGCGGGAGCGGTTTCCGATGTCAAACTTTCCGTTTCCGGCGGAACGCTGAATGCCAGTGGCGGCGTCACGGGGGCAAGCTCGCTGAACGTCACGGGGGGAACGCTGAATTTGTCCGGCACTCAGGGAGGCAATACGTTTACTGGAGACACATACGTTTCCAGTGGCGGAACGCTGAAACTCTCCTCCAATAACTCGCTCAACGGTACCACGAAAGTCACCATCGACGGCGGGACGTTGGAAATGGCCGCAGGGAACTCGATTACGTATAAGGGACAGTCGGGATTTGTTAAAGAAATCACGCTGGAAAATGGGGGGAAGATTTACAACAGCGCAAGCGGAGGCCACCAGAATCTGGGGAATCTCCAGGTAAACGGTGCGGGAAATACCATTTCCGCCGCCACCAATGCCGGCTCGGCGGATTATGGCGCATATCTGCTGGCAGGTGCCATCACGCTGGAGGACGGCGCCGACCTGACGATTACCGCCGAACAGGTGACGCTGCGGGGTGCCATCGGTGGGCTGGAAGATAGTTCGCGGAGAATTTTTAGTGTAGGCGAGAATGCTCTGCTGACCGCCAACATCACGACCATCAAGACGCTGGATACCGTCCACTCCCAATATGGCAACCTTGTGAAACAGGGGACGGGAACGATGGCCGTCAACGGAACGATCACCGGTGCGGGAAACGTCCAGATTGAAAAGGGGTTGCTGACACTTTCAGGAAATCAGGGATATACCGGCAAAACCGCGATTCAGGACGGTGGCGTTTTGGGAATCGGCGCGACCGATACCGTCGACACTCTGACGTTGACAAGCGACGTGACGGTGGCCAGCGGGGGTAAGATCGCTTTCGATTTCACCAATGCGGGGAACGATGTTTTGACAACGACCGGGACGCTGACGCTGAACGACGGGGCTTTTCTGGAACTGAATTTTCTCGATGACATAGACATTGGTTCTGGATTGGAATTTTTGCAGGCGACTTCCTACCTGGATTCGTTGGGCAATGCGATTACGCAGTGGGGCGATTATATCTCCGGCATTCCGGCTAATTACGTCGTTTTGAATCAGGGCGGTGTCCTGATCGTGGCGGATCGGGCGTATGTTCCGGAACCCAGCACGTTGGGGATGCTGTTGCTGGGGTTGATTCTGGGATTCCGCCCCAGACGAAACCCCTAGTGCTTTGCCCCTCTTATAAATTATGGCAATATCTACGGAGGGGTGGGCGTCCTCGCCCACCAA
>JAUNBJ010000148.1:0-6543 GCA_030535245.1 Planctomycetia bacterium
GCGCCCTTTTTCTCTGCCTGTTTTCCCACCCTTAAAAAGTTCCTCTTGACAAAAGCCCGAAAGAGCATTTTCGCAGGTTCCCCCCCCTTGACCTTACAGTTGCGCTAGAGTGTATAATCCCTATATTGTTGAGGAAAAACAGGTTTGCGGAAGGACAATGCAATAAAAAATTCTTCTGCCCTATTGACAGACGGTTTTCCAATAAGGTATATTATAAGGTAACTTCTAAAAACCCAATTCCGGCCCAAAACGGTGATTTATCGCATCCAGACTGCGTTGACATAAGTCTCACCTATTTAGCAATAGGCTACGACTTATGTCGCCTTGCTGGAAAGCGTAAATCCCTCGTTTTTGCCCAAGGAAGCGGTTTTTAGAAGGTGCCTTAAAATATCGTTTTTCATAACCCACCCCTATTATACGTAACTATCATGGCAAAGGACCTTTGGTGACATGCAAACATTTTATCTTCCCTGCGTAGGATTTTGCTGCGGCTTTTTGTCGTTGTTGCTATGCGGATGCGCTCCTTCCGAGCCTGCCAATGCAAAATCGATCACTTCGGAGACGCTGCTTCAGGTAGGCGTCATGACCCCCGAAACCCGAAACGTTACCGACGTTGTTGTCTTTACGGGCGAGCTGCGGGCGGTGGATACCGTCGATATTCAGTCGCAGGTTTCCGGGATTTTGGCCAAAAAACTCTTTGCCCCCGGAGCTATCGTCCAGAAGGGGGAACTCCTTTTCGAGATCGAACCGGAAGTTTACAACGCCGTGCTGGCAAGCAGGAAAGCCGAGTTGGCGGTTCTCGAAGCCCGTCTGCCACGATTGCAGACCGACTGGAAACGCGCTCAGGAGCTTTACCCATCCGGTGCATTGAGCGAAGTGGAATACGAGCAGTCGTTGGCCGACTACAAAGAATGCCTGGCCTCCCTGGAGCAGGCCAAAGCGGAAATCCTGAAAGCCGAAATCGACGTCAAATATACCCAAATCGTCGCCCCCATCAACGGTGCGGTCAGCCGGGAACTGGTCACTGTGGGGAACCTTGTCACCGCCAACGATACGCTTCTGGCAAAAATGGTTTCCCTCGACCCGATTCACCTTTATTTCAATATCGACGAAACGACCCTGCTGAAACTTTTACGCCAACATCCCGATGCCGCCAATAAAATTTCCATCCCGTTCCGCTTGAGCGATGGGGAATCGGAGTTTGTCGCCAAGCTGGACTACAGCTCCCCCTACATGGATTCCAATTCTGGAACGTTGCAGTTGCGGGCCATCTGCGAAAATACCCCCGATTCCCACGGCCGAACCCCCCTGCTGCCGGGAATGATGGCACATGTCCAACTCCCGGTTTCCGAGGAGTATTCCGCCATCCTGATCCCCGAAGCATGTATCGGAACAGATCAGAACCTGAAATACGTTTATATCGTGGACCAGGAAAACAAAATCCAGATTCGGCAGGTCGTTCTGGGAGCACTGCAACAAGATAACATGCGCGTGGTTCAGGATGGTATCCAAGCGGACGACAAAATCGTCGTCGATAACCTCCTCCGCGTCCGTCCCGGCCTGACCGTCGAAACTCAAACAATTGATAATTGATGGTTAATGGTTAATGGTTAATGGTTAATGAACACTGCGAGCCGTGAACGGAGGGCTTTAGCCCGTAGTTCCGGAAGAAGTGGAAAATCGCTTGGATTAATTGATAATTATATGGTTAATGGTTAATGGTCAATGGTCAATTATTTCCATTCAAACCTTTTTGTGGGAATTAAGCAACCTTCCTGCCATCCAAAAAACGGCCAGAACAAAAGCCATTAACCATTAACCATTAAATAATTATCAATTATCAATTCCCCCTAACCCCCTATCCGCCATGTTTGCACGATTTTTTATTGACCGACCGATTTTTGCGAGTGTTCTTTCCATCGTGATTGTGATTTTGGGAGGGATTTCGTATTTCCAGCTTCCGTTGGCGCAGTATCCGGAGGTGGCCCCGCCGACAATTAACGTTTCTGCCAGTTATCCGGGGGCCGATGCGCAGACCGTTTCGGAAACGGTTTCCATTCCTATTGAGGAACAGATCAACGGGGTGGAAAACATGCTCTACATGGAATCGGTCTGCACGAACGACGGAACGGCGAGCATTACCGTGACGTTTGAGGTTGGAACGCAGTTGGACATGGCGTTGGTGCTGGTTCAGAACCGCGTGGCACTGGCGACTTCCAAGCTGCCGGAAGTGGTTAAAAGTGTGGGGGTGACAACCCGAAAGCGTTCGCCGACGTTGTTGTTTGTCGCCAATTTCGTCTCCCGTCCCAAGCCGGGGGTGGAACAGAAAAGCAAGTCCCCTGCCGAGTGGGAGTACGAGTACGACACGAAATACCTGAGCAATTTCATCCGGTTGCAGGTGAAAGACACGATCGCCCGTTCGTATGGCGTGGGGGATGCGAACATCTGGGGGGAAAAAGAGTACAGTATGCGAATCTGGCTCGACCCGGATAAAATGAAGGCGCGAAACCTCTCCGCAACGGAAGTTACCGACGCGATTGAGTCGCAGAACATCCAGGTGGCGGCGGGGCAGTTGGGGCGTCCCCCGTTGGAGGAGGAGTCCACCATGTTCCAGTACAGCCTTCGTACGCAAGGGCGGCTGGTCAGTGCCGAGGAATTTGGACGCATCATCGTCAAGGGAGACGAGGAGGGGCGGGTGACGTACCTGAAAGATGTGGCGCGGATTGAGCTTGGCGCGAAGGAGATGGACGTTATCAGTTTCAACAACGGCGTTCCGTGCGTCAGTCTGGCCATTTACCAGCTTCCCGGAGCCAACGCACTCCAGACCGCCGACATGGCGAAAGCGAAGCTGGAGGAATTGAGCGCGTCGTTCCCGGAGGGGATTTCGTATCAGGTCACGTACGACACGACCCCGTTCATTCGCGAGTCGATTCACGAAGTGGAAAAAACGTTGCGGGATGCGATTTTTCTGGTTGCCGGCGTCGTGCTGCTCTTTTTGCAGAACTGGCGGGCGGCACTGATTCCGCTTCTGGCGGTTCCGGTGTCGCTGGTGGGGACGTTTGCGGTGATGAACGCATTGCAGTTCAGCCTGAACAACCTTTCCCTTTTCGGACTGGTGCTGGCCATTGGGATCGTGGTGGACGACGCGATTGTCGTGGTGGAGTGCGTGGAGCGGCATATGGAGGAGGGGTTGAGCGCCAAAGATGCCGCCCGAAAAGCGATGGACGAGGTTTCCGGAGCACTGGTCGCCATTGCGTTGGTGCTGAGTTGCGTTTTTGTGCCGGTCGCGTTCCTGTCGGGGGTGACGGGGGAATTTTTCAAGCAGTTCGCCCTCACGATTGCCGCCTCGACGATCCTTTCGTGCTTCAATTCGCTCACCCTTTCGCCGGCGATGTGCGGGATTCTTCTGAAACCGCGTCATGCCAAACGCGACCCGCTGACGTTCGTTCTGGACAACACCATCGGGTGGTTTTTCAAACTTTTCAACTGGGGTTTCGACCGGATGACGGGGGGGTACGTCCTGCTGATTCGCGGCTTTTTGCGATTGAGCCTGATCGTGCTGCTCCTTTACGGCGGGCTGCTTTACCTGACGGTTCATACCTTCCAGACGACCCCGACCGGTTTCATCCCCGCCCAGGATCGTGGAACGGTAAGCGCCATGGTACAGCTTCCCGACTCCGCTTCGCTACAACGGACGCGGGAGGTGATGGAGGAGTTCCAGGAAAAAGCGTTGCAAATTCCCGGTATCGACCGATTCATGAGTATCGAAGGGCGTTCGTTTTTGACCAACAGCAAAGCCTCCAACATGGCGTCGGCGTGGATCATTCTCGATTCGTTCGACGAGCGGAAAAAAACCGGCGTGACCGCTTCCGATGTGATCGAGGAGCTTCGCCGGGTGGGGGATACGATTAAGGACGCCAAGATTTTCGCCTACGCTCCGCCGCCGGTGAACGGGATGGGGAATGCGGCGGGATTTACGCTCCAGCTTCAGGACAAATCGGCACTGGGGGTTCGGGTGCTCCAGCAGATGGCGGATGAGGTTTCGCAAATTTCCGCCCAAACCCCCGGCCTGCACAACGTGTTCACGCAGTACCGTGCCGGAATGCCGCAGATGTACGTGAACATCGACCGCCAAAAAGCGATTACGATGGGGGTACCGGTGGACGAGATTTTCGACGCGCTTCAGATTTACCTCGGCTCGATGTATGTCAACGACATGACGTTCATCGGGCGGAATTTTCAGGTGAACGTTCAGGCCGACGCACGATTTCGGCTCCAACCGGGCGATCTGAACCGGCTCCATGTGAAAAACAACAAGGGGGACATGGTTCCCCTGGGTTCTGTTCTAACGGTGCAGGATTCCTCCGGGCCGCTGTCGGTCAACCGGTACAACATGTTCCCCTCCGCCTCCATGAACGGCACCCCTGCCGAAGGGTACAGTTCCGGCGAGGCGATGGCGATTATGGAAAACCTCCTGAACGAAACCTTGCCGCGTGGGATGGGTTTCGAGTGGACGTCGATGGCGCTTTTGCAAACCCGTGCCGGCAATACGGCGATTCTGGTTTTTATCATGGCGATCGTTTTCGTTTTCCTGGTGCTGGCGGCGCAGTACGAAAGCTGGACGCTCCCTCTGGCGGTGATTCTGGTTGTGCCGATGTGCCTGCTCTGCTCGCTGGCGGGGGTACGGCTGATGGGGCTGGACATGAACATTTTCACCCAGATTGGATTCCTCGTTCTGGTCGGGCTGGCCAGCAAAAACGCGATCCTGATCGTGGAATTTGCCAAAGCACGTACGGAAGCAGGGGTTGATCGCCGCACCGCCACATTGGAAGCGTGCCGGCTCCGTTTGCGACCGATCATCATGACCTCGATGGCATTCATCCTCGGCGTCGTTCCGCTGCTCGTCTCCAAAGGGGCGGGCTACGAAATGCGTTACACGCTGGGGGTCGCCGTTTTCAGCGGCATGATCGGGGTGACGCTCTTTGGCATTTTCCTGACGCCGGTCTTTTTCAACGTGATCCAGAAATTTTTCGGCACGACCACTTCCAAACGATAACGCAGGAAAAATGCGAATATAGATAATAATGGTTAATGAATTAATGGTTAATGGTTGTTGTTCATGCCGTTTTCTGAGTAGTGAGAAGATTACTTACTCCACCGAAAAAGGTTGAATGAAAATAATTAACCATTAACCATTGACCATTGACCATTAAATTCATCAAGCCTTTTGGCGACTTCTAAAAACCAACCCCAGAAAATCGGTCTCCAACCAGAACGTCTCAGGGGCCGACCGAATAGATCAGTCCCTGGGATGGTGGGTATTTTTTCAGCAGTTCGGCCAGGTCGTCCAGGGTTACGGCCCGAAATCGCTCCACTTCCTCCGCCACCGAGAAATGTTTCTGGTGATGCAACCATTCGTAGCCCGCACCGAACAACCGTCCCGACGGGCATTCATTCCCCAGCACGGTCGCCGTGGCAAGCCGATTTTTCGCCAGCGACAGTTCCTTTTCGGTGATGTCGCCCGACTCCACGTTTTGAAACAACCGTTCCACCGACTGCCAGTTCTTCTCCCATTCTTCCGGCTCGCAGCTCAGATTGACGACAAATATTCCCGCGTCGCTGTACTCGATGTACCCCATTGATGCACATTCCGCCCGGCCGCTGTCCACAAGCTCCCAATACATCCGGCTTCCGGGGTCGTCGCCCAGAATCGACGCCAGAAGCCGTGCCGCGAAACGCTCCTCCGAATAGGCCGCCGGCGCCCGCGAACATTGCAACACGTACTGCTGCGTCGCCAGAGGGTGCGTCATGCAATGGATTTCCGGCGTCCACGTTTGGAGAGGTTTTGCCATGGGAACGACCTTGGGAACCGGTTCCAGGCGTCCGGGCCAACGACGGTCGAAAAGCTGCTTTTCGTCGAAACAACCGCAGACGCACAGCACCATGTTGCTCCAGGTGTACCGTTCGTGGAAATATTGCTTCATCTGCTCGACCGTAAGCGACGACACGCTCTCCCGGTTCCCCAGCACCGAGTTTCCCAACGGCTGATTCGGGAAAAACGCGCTGCGGATTTTCTCATCCACACAAAACGGAGGCGTGTCCTCGTACATGCCGATTTCTTCCAGAACGACCTCTTTCTCCGAGCGAAAATCGGCTTCCCGCAGGCTGGGACGCAGGATGTCGGTGAAAACGTCCAGGCACGGTTCGAGATACTCCGGTAAAAGCGACGCGTAGTAAGTCGTCGATTCCTCCGTCGTGCAGGCGTTGAACGAAATCCCCATCGCGTCCAGCTCCCGATTCACATCCTGTGCCGTTCGGGTGGGGGTGCCTTTGAACACCATGTGTTCCAGGAAATGGCTCACTCCGGCCCGTTCGGGGGTCTCGTGACGCGCCCCGCACCGCACGAAAAATCCCAACGCGCACGACCGCATCGACGGCATCGTTTCCGTGATGATTTCCAATCCGTTCGACATTCGGGCATGACGCATGGGGTTTCTCTTATAAAAAGGAATCGTAGTGGTGGAACAATTGATAATTGATAAT
>JAUNBJ010000148.1:6553-8221 GCA_030535245.1 Planctomycetia bacterium
TGGTTCCGACCTTTTTCTGGAGTAGTATGAATATTAACACAAAAAATGATGGTATAGAAATATTTTACCTTTAACCATTAAACATTAATTATCAATTATCAATTAGCCTGTCGTTAGATTGTGTGCAACCGTTTCACGGCTTTCTCGCTTCCAGGTTTGCCGAGGTCGTCGAGATACACCCGCTGAATTTCCGGGTTCTCGTAGCTGAATCGGATAGCATGGTTCTGGTCGGTTTCGTACAATCCGCGAATCCGTTTGGCCCGCAGGTCGTCGGAAAGGGGGATTTCGGATTTGGGTTGTCCACCGCCGCCAATGCAGCCGCCACGACATGCCATGACCTCTACAAAGTCAAATTTCAACGCGTCGAGCACCTTGAACACCTCCCGTATGACCCCCAGTCCATGCACGATCCCAACACGGATTTTGTATTCCCCAATGCGGACTTCCGCCTTGCGCAACCCGTCCAGCCCACGAACCGGAGCCAGATTCAGGAAATTGGCCAACGGTTTCTTGCCGGTGATGTTGTACGCGACCGTCCGCAGCACCGATTCCGTCACGCCCCCGGTATTGCCGAAAATCACGCCGGAGCCGGAATCCTGCCCGGTGATGGAGTCGCACGTGTCGCTCTCCAGCTCGGCAAGCGTCTTTTTTTCTTCCATCAGCCACCAGCCCAACTCACGGGTCGTCAGGGCAAAGTCCACGTCGGGCATCTTTTCCACACCGCACAATTTTCCGGCGGCATAGGCGTCGGGGAGGGTAATCTCCCCCTTTTTGGCCGTGCAGGGTGCAATGGCCACGACGACAATATCGCGTGGGTCGAGGTTCTTTTTCTTGGCAAAGTACGTTTTGATCATGGCTCCCTGCATGAGGATCGGACTTTTGCAGGTGGAAATGTACGGCACGTATTTGGGGAAAAACTTTTCGGCAAAACGGACCCACGACGGGCAGCAGCTGGAAAACAGCGGACGGACAGAATCGTTCGTTCGGAGCATTTCCGTCAGTTCGTGGGCTTCCTCCATGGTGGTTAAATCGGCGCCAAACGACACGTCGAACACATAATCGAAACCGACGCTTCGCAGGGCGGAAACGACCTGTCCCTGCATGTTCGTTCCGGGAGGCATTTGGAACATCTCCCCGATTGCCACACGCACGGCCGGTGAGGTGATGGCGACGAACGTTTTCTTTCGGGTTTTCCGATTTTTCGCCATGGCGTCCTGCACGCTGGGGAGGCTGAATTTCTCGGTCAGCCCGTTGTTCCAGCAGTTGGCGACGCACTGGCCGCACCAGGTACAAAACGTTTCGTTCGGCGAGCCAAAGCCGTAAACGGTCTGGATGTTTTTGCAAACCGCGATACAGTCGCCGCACATTTCACAGTTCATGCGGTTGTAGAGAATCGCCGGATTTTCCGGATCGATGTGGATACAGGCACGTCCACGTCCACGACCGCCGCCCCCCTGCCTGGGGAGCCAGTCGAATTGAGCCTGGGCCGCTGCGGGAAGCGAAACTGCCGCCGCAACCATGGCCCCTGTCATTTTTCTACGCGTGATTTTTTCCATGGGAAAACCTCCTGAATACTCAAGTATCTTCGATTCCCTCTCCCCTTGAAAGCGGGGCTAGTGCTGTGTCCAAAAAATAAATAATATTAGTCTAAAAGTTTTCGGAGGGGTG
>JAUNBJ010000149.1 GCA_030535245.1 Planctomycetia bacterium
TTGTGCAATTATATGTTTTTTTTTGAGAAACAAATAATTAAATATAGGATTGAACCAAACTAATTATCAATTATCAATTATCAATTATCAATTATCAATTCCCCTCGCCCCCCCTGCGCAGTGTTTTCAAAATCAGGTACAATGATTTTTTGTGGTTTTTTAGCCGTTCTCAAGGTTCCTTTTAGGGAAGGAGTGTTGTCATGTCCCGCCTGTTGTTTTTGTTCTTTTGCGTCGCGTTTTCCATCACGGGAACGGCGGCGGAGAAAATGTCTCTGGACGCCCAACTGACCGCGCGTGCCAAAGCGTTGGTTTCCTTTTTGAAAGACGATACGTTTTGTGTCGGGCACCCGATTACCGACCGGGAATTTTGGGACAAACTGGCTGCGGACAAATCGTGGCAGGGAACCCTGCGTACTGCGGAGCGTGCTCTGGAAACGCCGGTCGCACCGTTTGACGACGCGATGTATCTGGAATTTTTTGAGAACGGAAACCGCTCCCATTTCCAGACTGCCAACGGCAAGCGTTATGCGCCGTTAGGCCCCCTCGTGCTGGCCGAGTGCATGGAAAACAAGGGGCGTTTTTTGCCCAAAATTGAGGAATATCTGCGGGCGCTTGCGGCGGATAAAAGCTGGGTCTTGCCCGCCCACGACGCGAACAAGACCAACTACCGCGGGGTGTACACGATCGATCTTACCTCCAGTGCTACGGCCTGGACGGTCGCCACGATTGCCGCATGGCTGGGGGACAGGCTCTCGCCGGAAATCCGTGACCTGGTGGACGAACAACTGGAATCACGCTGCTTCGTTCCGTTCCGAAGTGCCATTTGCAGTAATGTTCCCCGGCTCTGGTGGATTGATGGAAAGAACAACTGGAATGCCGTCTGCCTGGCTGGTGTGACGGGGGCCGCCCTGACGCACCTGAAAGACCCGATGGAAAAGGCGTGGTTTCTGGCTGCGGCGGAGTACGCCATTCGTAATTCCGAAGATGGCTACACCGACGACGGTTACTGTTCCGAGGGGGTGGGGTACTGGTGCTACGGTTTCGGACACCACCTTCGGCTGGCCGAGACGGTTCGCCGGGCCACAAACGACAAACTCCGCCTGCTCGACACCGATAAGCTCCGCCGCGTCGCCCTGTATGGATTCACCATCGAAATCCAGCCCGGAATCGTGCCGAGTTTTGCCGACTGTGCGATCAACGCTCGGCCCGAACCGGCAATTTTGGCATACCTCAATCTTTATTACCGTTTCGGACGGGACGAACTCCACTCCAAACTGAATTTCCGGACGAACCGCATCGTAGATTTTGGACTGTTCACGTCGTACGACTGGCCGAAACCGGAAACGTCGGAAGAAACGCGACTGGGCGAGGATGTTCCCGGAACGCGAACGTGGTTCCCGGAGTCGCAGGTGCTGATCTTGCGTCCTGCCGGGGAAACGGGGATTTCCGTCGCCATGAAGGGGGGCCACAACGCCGAGTTGCACAACCACAACGATGTCGGTTCCTATACGGTGGTTTACGGCAAAACGGCACCGCTTTTGGATTTGGGCGGCGAGGTTTATACCCGTCGTACGTTCAGCAAACAGCGATACGAAAGCGACCTGCTGAATTCCTGGGGGCACGCCGTGCCGGTCGTGGCGGGAAAACTGCAAAGCACCGGAAGCCAGGCCGCCGCGACGCTGCAACGCATGGAATCATCGCCGGAAACGGAGGTTTTCGCCATCGATTTTGCGAAGGCGTACGACGTTCCGGAATGTCGTCAACTGACCCGAACGTTCACCTACGACCGCACCGGAAAAACGGCGCTCACGATCGAAGATTCCGTGGCGTTCACGACGCCGCAGACGTTTGAAACGGCACTGGTAACGGCCTCCCCATGGAAACAGGACGGCTTGCAAATTCAATTCGGCGACGACGTGACGGCGACCGTGGAAGTAACCGTCAACGGCAAACCCACTAGCGCGTGGCGTCTGGTGGAGTCGAAATACGAAGCCGACTTCCCCGCGAAAGAAAAAGCCCGCCGTTTGGGAATCGTGCTGAACGAACCGGTTTCGGAGGCGACCGTTCGTGTTACGGTGACGCCGCGTTAAAAGGTCTGCAACGGCTCCGCTTCCCGCGTGCTGGACCAGGTGTCCAGTCCGGGAAGCTCGGTGGCCAGAATCTCCGCCAGCCGAACGCACGCGAATTTCTCGCTGGCAAAGTGCGTCAGTAAAACCAGTGCCGTGTCGGTCGCTTTCGCTTCCAGGAACGTGTGAAAATTCGTTTCCCCCGTCAGAAACACGTCGCACCGGAACCGCCGGGCAAACTCCAAAAACTCGCCCGCCGCCCCGCAGCCGATGGCTACGCGTTTCATCGGTTTTTCCAGCTCCCCAACGTACTGGAGACGCGCCAGACCGAAAAACGCCTTGACGCTCCCCAGAAAATCCCGCAGCGGAACCGCGACCGGCAACTCTCCCAGCCGCCCCGTTCCGCCAGGCACGTCGGGCCGCGTCTGGAACGGCAACACGCTCACCAGCCCCAGCCCCTCGGCAATCTGCTGGTTAATCCCCCTCGGTGCCGAGTCAAACGACGTGTGCGGGGCATACAGGGCAATGTCCGCCCGAATCAGTTCCATCACCAACCGCCCGGTCGTCGTTTCCGTCGTGATCCGTTTCATCGCCCGAAACGGCAACGGATGGTGCGACACGATCATGTCGGCCCCCCGCGCGACCGCTTCCGCAGCACTTTCCGGCGTGACGGTCAGGCAGGTCATCACCCGCGAAACCTCCTTTTCCGGATTCCCCAGAAGCAAACCGGTATTGTCCCAACTCTCCGCCAGCTCCTGAGGCGCAAACGTTTCCATGAATCGGCAAATATCCGAAACCCGCATGACTTTCCCCCCTCTTTCAAAAAAAGCCGTTTTCCCAACCGGAAACATCCGTGGAAAAACGGCAAAAACACCCTGGGAACAGACTCCCACCTTGAAAATTAACGCACCTCGTCCAGCTTCACGAACCGCTTCTCGCGGGCGCAAATCAACGCGGCTTCCAGAATACGCTGCGTCTGGTAAGCGTCGTTAAACGTGGCCAACGGAATCGTCGGCTCCTCGCCGGCAATCGTTTTCAGCACGTCGTACGCCATGTTCACGAACGTATGCTCGTAGCCGATGAGGTGTCCGTCCGGCCACCAATTCCTGATGTACGGATGGTCGGCACCATGCGTGGCCAGGATCGTCGTCCAGCCCTGCACCCCGGAAGGACGACGGCGATCGTAATATTCCAGCTCGTTCATCCGCTCGAAACAGAACTTCAACGAACCCTTCGTGCCGTTGATTTCAAAGTAATTGCGGTTCTTGTTGCCAGCTCCCAGACGGGTCGCCTCGTAGCTCCCCACCGCACCGTTGTTGAATTTCGTCAGGAACAATACCGTGTCGTCCACCGTCACGTCGCCATATTCCTCGGCCCCCTGCGTGCCGCCAATCACGTTTTCCTGCGAAACCATGGCCGTCAGCTTCTTACGCTTTTTCACAAACGTCTGCTCGATGGCACCACAAACCTCGTCCACCTCGACGCCCGCCACGAATCGGGTCATGTCGACGATATGCGCGTTCAGGTCGCCATGGGCACCGCTTCCGGTCAGCTCCCGGATGAATCGCCACGTCAACGGCGTTTCCGGAACCCCCCAATCCTGAAGATACGAAGCGCGAATGTGCAGGATATCGCCCAGCTCACCCGCCTTCACCATCTGGTGCGCGTAGGCCACGGCGGGACAACGACGGTAAATGAACCACACGAACGACTTCACGTTGTTTTGAATCGACGCTTCGGCCATCGCACGGGCATCGTCCAGCGTTCCGGCAATCGGCTTTTCGCACGTGCAGACTTTGCCGGCGGCAATCGCGGCCTTGGCCGGCGGAGCGTGCATGAAGTTCGGGGTTACAATATCTACCAGCCCAATTTCCGGAGATTTTACCAAAGATTCCCAATCGGTGGAGGCGTGCTGCCATCCCCATTTGGCGGCGTAGGCTTCCGGATTCTCGGCAGGCTGTCCGAAAACGGTGTGCATGACCGGCTTAATCGGCGGATCAAAGAAACGGTTCACCTGTCCCCACGCGTTGGAGTGCGTGCGGCCCATGAATCCCTGGCCAATCATGGCGACATTAATGGTCTTGTCTGACATGCTGAAATACTCCTTCCAGTATCAATGAAACTTGCGACAATGTGGAATTTCCATCCAATCTCTTTATTTATAGTCGTTTTTGCCGTGAGATTCAAGGGCCGGGGGAAAATTTTTTTGAGATTCCCACCCATGGAGAGGAATTTACTGCCGAAAATACCGTTTCTGATAGAGCGCCAACGCGTGCAGGGCGGCGCAAACCCCCTCAATTTCCCGTGGCGACGCATTGGAGGCGTCCCACCGTGACAGATGCTGGTAAAGCAACGCCTCCACGACCGAAACCGCTTTTTGGAGTTTTTCGTCGGAAAGCTCGGAAACCGGCGTCGCCGCCACCAGCCACCGCAGGATGGTTCCGCTGGAAATCAGCATGGCGGTTAAATCCCGTGACGTGCCCTTGTACGCGAAATATTGCGGATGCCAGCAACCCGCAGCGTTGGTCAGCGAAAGTGCGTGCAGTCGAAACGCGTCGATGAACTTCTTCGCCCGGAGAAACTCCCCGTACGGTTCCTTTTTGTGCATTTTCAGGCAACGTAACGCGTAGGTCAGCCCCAGCAGCCGCCGTACCGATTCCGCTTCCGAGAGATCCACCTTCCGGTTCAGCTCGTTGCGAAGAACCCGTTCCAAATCCCAGACTTCCTCGTCGTTGGTTTCCCACGTCGCTTCCCATGGGGTGTAGTACGCCAACCCGATGAGTACGGCAGAGAGGTCTTGCCCCTCCTGGCACCGCTCTTTCTCGAAACCGATCAGATCCTCGACGGTAAACGAACGGTTGCCGCCGGCGGGAAAACGGTAACGTATGGAAACGCGGGCCATGGCCATGGTTCCCAGAAGCTGCCCCGGATAGTGCTGAACCCCATAACCGACACGGGGAAGCAGGGTTTCCTTGCCGCCAAACGCCACTTCCTCGCCCATCGGCACGTTCCAGCAAAGGGCACCGATGGCGTTGATATGATTTTCCGCCTCGCGGCTCCCCTCGTAAATTTCCACCTTGCAGCCAAACGGTACGATAAACGCCATGATGTCGGCAGGTGCGTTTTCCGCCGTGGCCATGCTGATCTGCCGATAAATCCGCAACGTCCGCTGGATTCGTTTCAGCAGACGATTTTCCCCATCGGTAAATTCACGCGGCTTTCGAGAGGGGGCGGGGGCGTCGGTATAAATCACCAAATCGGTCAGGTCGATGACGCCATTTTGGGGAACCTCCTCCTGCGCCGGGGGGGAAAGCGGTGAATCCGAAAGAATGCTGGAACCTGGAAGCGACGATTCCGACTCCAAAGCTGGTAAATCGGGTAAGCCGGGCAAGCCAGGAAGCTCAGGCAAGTCCTCCCCCTGCCCCATCCCGGAAAGCGACCACATCACGACCCATAAAAAAACCAGTTTTCGCATAATAATAATTATATCGTATGCTTGTGTCAAAAGGTTGAATTCCGTAAAGGGGAACGGCAAGGTTGCGTTTTTTCCCCATTTCTGCCAAAAAATCGGAAAAATCGGAAAATTCTACTCATTTTGCCTAATCGGAAAACCTGGAACTGCCGATACCTTTTACGAGAGCCGGGGTGGTTTACCCGGTGAATTTCCCTGAATAATCAACGAAAAACGGATAAAAAATGCGTACGAACCGGAAATCCCTGTCGTCAGCCATCGCGTTGGGAATACTCGTTTGGGGCAATATTTCCTTTGCCGCCGAGCTGGAAAAACCGAAAATGGTGTTGCTTTCCGAGGAGGCCTGGGAGCATAGCCTGGGAGCTTTGGAGGCGGAGGAAACGGTTCCGGTGTATCAGGCGATCGATTTTTCCATTGCAGATCCGAGGGTGCAGCTGCTTCCGAAAGCGCGGCGGCTTTCGCGTGTTCCGGCACGTAAAGGAATGGTTTCGGGGAACCACGCGGTCGGAACCTGGGTGACGGCGGCCCAGTTGGAAAAGGCGATTCCCGCAACGGACACCGAACCGGCCGAGACGCCGACGGAAAAGGTTCCGGACGGAGCTTCGCGGGAGAAATTTTCGTTTGGGCTGGAAAAAATGGAGATTTTTCAGGAGCCGTCCACGAAAAAAACGGAGGAAAACGACGGTTCGAGCACGTCGATGAGTACCTCCATGAGCACGACGGAGCCGGCGCCGGTGAAAACTGCGGTGACATCGGAGTCGGAGTACGTGGTGCAGGCGGTGGCGACGGTTCGGTCGGTGCCGGACATTCAGACGAACGGTATTCTTCAGGTGCAGTTTTTGGAGAATCTGGAGGACGCGTCGGTTTTTGACCTTGCCCCGCCGCAAAATGGCAGGGAACCGGCGGAGCTTTCCGAGCCGGCGGAATCGGCGGAAGTGGTGGCGTTGGAGACCGTAGTTCAGGAAGCGGAGACGGAAACCACATCGGAGACGGAGCTGGTTTCGGAGACGGACGAACGGCTCCTGGTGCCGCCGGCGGTGACGAAAACGCGGCTGGAACGGCACGTGGAGGAACCGGAAACCGAACCGGAACCGGACGTGGAAAAATCGGAAAAATCGGCTCCGGACGTGGAATTACCCACGCTGGAGGAAGCGGAAGCAGAACCAGAACCGGAAGTGAAAGCGGAAGCGGAAGTTCGGCTGCCGGTGAAAAAGGCGCGACTGGCGGAAAAGACGGAAGCTCCGGCGGAAGAATCGGAGATTTTCTCGGAAGCGGAATGGGACGTTTTGACGGAGGAAATTACCCGTCGTGCGGTTTCGATGATTTCCGAACAGGTAGTGGAACGTGCGGTGCGGCAGGCCTCCGAGCGGATTTTGCAGCAGGTTGGCAAACGGATTCAGTCGGAAAAAGTGCGTCGGGATTCGGAGATTGCCGAGGAACGCCAACGTCAGCGGGAAATCGTCCGGAAACGGATCGAGGCGGAAGTGTCGCGTCGGGTGGCACAGGCCCTGGCGCAGCAAAAAGCGGAGGAAGCGTCGCTGAACGTCACTTCCGTGGCAGCCGACACAACGACGAAAGCGGAGACGAAAACGGAAACGGACGCAGAGACGAAAACGGAAAAGATCATTCCCCTTCCCGTCGAGGAAACGGTGGAAATTCCATCCGATCTGCCCACCCTGGCGGAGGTTCCCGCTGCGGTGGAGGAAGCGGCCCAGACGCATGTCGGTTATCGTGTGGAGGAACCGATCACGGCAGAAGCGGCCCCATCGGAGGAACCGGAATCGCCCGGATTCGTGAAAATTTCCAAAAAAGCGAAGAAGGAATCGCCCATCACGCGTCGGTCGCCGGCAACAGAACGGCAAAAAACCGACGCCATGCCGAGCGAACCGGACGACGAAGCAGGTTTCGTGCGGATTGGTGGTAAAAAGAAAAAGCCCGCCGTGCCTGCCCCGGAAACTCCTGAAGAACCGGAAATTCCGGTCTACCAGGCCCCGGAAATCACGTCGGCTCCCATGGCGGAACCCGAACCGGAACCGGTATCGTCCGTTCCGGAAGTGCAAAAACTGGTTTTGAAACCGTGCGGCGGCGTCCTGCTGAACACGCTGTATCCGGTACGTACCATCCGCGTTGAAAATCGGAACTGCTGCGATACCGTGGGACTTTCCCCCAGACAGGTTTCCCTCATCGGCAAACGGTCGGGACAGACCCGGATCGAGGTCTTTTTCAACGACCCCGCCATCCCCCCCATGAAGCTGGACGTGACCGTTTCCGCTCCAGAAGGGACGACCGAAATCCTCAGTCGGTGGTGCGAACGGATGGAGAAAGCGGCCTGGGACGAGGCTCAGGTTCGCGTGTCGGTGTTCCTGTTCCAGAATCGCATTTTCGTGAAAGGCTACGTTGCCGGACGGGAGAACTCCCACGCCCTTTTAAGCCGGGTGCAGGAGGATTTCCTGACGCTCAAAAAAGCGTCGCCGTCGCTGGAGGTTCCGAACGGAAAAATGATTCTGGTGAACCTGCTGACCGTGCGGTAAAACAAGGCACCTGCGAAAAACCGCTCCTACAGGTAAAAGATATTGCGGGTGCGATCAAACTTTCTGCATACCGTACGAATTCCCCTTCTTTGAAGGGGTACGCCCGTCAGGGCGGGGGGTAGTTC
>JAUNBJ010000002.1:0-87115 GCA_030535245.1 Planctomycetia bacterium
TCCCAAAACTTTTTACTATGGCTACAAGGATTTATTTTCGTGACACGGCAGTAGTGGAAATTTTTTGGAAGAATACTCTCATCATTTGCCGGCTTACCTGGGGTATAAAATTTGCAAACCGGGCCTTGACAGAAAAACAAAATCGGCTATACTGTTCAAATCAGTCGGGCGTTTAGCTCAGTTGGTTAGAGCGCCGTGCTCACACCGCGGAGGTCACTGATTCGAGTTCAGTAACGCCCATATGTACCCCTTGTGTAACATCAAGGGGTTTTTTGTTTTCTTGTGTAAAGCCTTGTTTTAACGGGACTTCTGACGTGCCACGAAACGTTACACTATTGGGCACAATGCCGCACTGGTACCGATTTAGGCCCTGCTCCGGTACCGTTTCTGGGCCACATTCTTAGCTCCAGTTGGCGTAACGCCTTGAGTTTCGCCAGTACGTCTTCCTTCTCTTTTGCCAGGATTTTGGAGATCGCTTTGTCGCTGTATTTATTCGCGTTATACTCATACGGTAGCGGATCGAAACCATAGCCCAGGGCATATAGATCGCGTTTGGTATTCTTAACTCGCGTTTTGATGTAGTCCCAGAGGTGGCCCGGGAGGTTGTACATAGAGCGTTCGCTGGGACTCGTTAACTCTTTCGGGCTATGCCGGTTTTCATCAATGGCATGGCCCAATTCATGTGTCAGTACAGCAGGGCTATCGGAATATAGGTTCACACTATTTGTAATCGGGTCGTAGTGGTCACTCCGGTTGATATTGCCCACAGTGGAGCCTATTACGCGTCCAGGTAGCGACAGTAAAGCAAGCGGGAAACCAAGTAGCCCAAGTCGTTTATTTGTCATGATGCGCATCAGGTCTCTGCGTAAATTGGTACCACCAAGGTTGATCTGCACATCCTTCAACTCATCCGGGTGGGCTTTTTCCATCTGCTCGACGATATAACGATACAGAGATGCTTTTCTGTCCTCTGCACTTAGGCCACTGAACATACCAGAGACTGTCCGGTCGTAGGGGTCGTCGTTCGCAGTGCCGAACAGGGCTAGCGAACTACCCGCTGTAGCGTCGGTTCCGAGGCGAGATAAAGCACGTGCGGCAGGGTCGCCAAGTCCAACCTGCGCAGCGGATTTCGTGGCATACAGCGACTCGAAGGATTCAGGTCGCTTACCTTTCGGGAACAACTTCTGCGCCAGAGCTCTACGTACCACGGCAGAAGAATAACCTTCCACGGCACCTTGTATCGGCTCCAGAGCCATCCGTTTGGCTGCAAGGAAGATAGGCACCCCACCTCCGGTGGCTATCGAGGCTGCAAGTAAAACCGGGTTACTTAATATAGCGTCTGCGGTATCAGCTGTCGCAGTGGCTGGTGCCAAGGCAGCACGGAGAGCAGCACCGCGAAGGGCCGTGAGTGCTACACTCTCGTTACGAGATCGCCACAGCCGTTCCAACTGTTCCGGCGAGAAGTCTTGCAACTTGGGTTTCTCGTAGAGCTATGGATTGAATTTAATGGAATCTATATCTTTATCTGTTTGCTTGGGCATTACTTATCCTTGGAGATCGGTTTGGGGTTAAGCATTAGCGCTACGTCGAGCACGCTTCCGTTTCCGGAATTCTCGCAGTAGTTCTTCAAATTCCGCATCCGTAACGGCATCTGTATCGGCAAGGCCCATCTGCAAATCATCGTAAGTCAGCTCACGATTCTGCTTCGCTGCCTGCCAAGCTTGTAACGAACGTGTGGCGTCGTCCATTGTATCTTTGTTCTGGTCGTAACCGCTACTTGCACCACGAACCAGGGCTAACAACGGGAAACCAAAGGCGGATAGGGCTAAAGCATAGGGGGCTATTTTGAGTATCTGATCCATGAAGTTAGTGCTATTCGCCATCGTATCTATACCTTTCTTTACCGCAGGCAAAGTGTTGGAAGCTACGTATCTAGCTGTAGGGGAAAACGCCAGAAGACTTCCGGCGCCAACTCCCAGCGTCGTGAGTGCCGGATGCTTCGCTACCTGCTCTGCCACTCGACTAAATACTGTCGACGGAGGCTCAAAACCATAATGAGATACATCAATCCCTTTATCCTGTGCTGCTCTAAGCACATCGTCTCTTACTGCGAAACCTTTACGACTAGCTGTCTCTAGGGCTTCTCGAAGCTGCACGCCGGACATATTTTTAAAATTAGAATTAAGAACCTCCTTAAAGACTGCCGGGTCTTTTTTATACAGTTCCCAGTCTATACCATCGTCCCACGCCTTCGAACTCGGGCTAGACGTGGGCTTCGGCGGAGGCGGATTGTTGGTATTATTCGCCGGCTTGGGAGCTTCCGGCTTAAAATCAGGAGATAAACCCGAGAGAGGTCTACTGTCCGGGTTAAGTATCTGTTCTACTTTTGCCGGGAGTGGAAGACCTTTGTTACGCCACTCAACTATCATCCCCAACCGCTGAGCTTCTGGTAGGTTACGATACTGTTCCGGCTCACTTAAAATCAAGGCGGTCTGTTGCCTTTGCAAACGTCTTATGTCTGGCACTTCACGGAACGACGAATTAGGTATCTTTCCGCCGGGATATTCTGGAAGATAACTTCCGTTGAAATTAGGTGCCGGTCTGAAAGGCGCAGCCCCGCTACCCGCATCCGCCTTTTGCTTCAAATCATCCAACGTGACAGGCTTACCTCCGGTTGTCTGCGTTGCACCTCCGCCTCCACTGACGCCATCCGACCTCTGTACCTGACCGCCGGTACCGCCGCCGGTGTTCTTGGTCAGGTCTTCTGCCTCCCATTGCTTTCGTAGCTTAGCGGCCTCGGCCTCTGTCTCCGCAGCCGCATCGGCAAAGTGCTGCCTACGTGCTAACTCTTCTGGGCTGGGGTTTAAGATACTTTTAGGCTTTGCTTCATGGAAACCCGGCTCTTTTACTTCTTCGGATTTAACCTCGACTTTTCCTTTGCCCCCAGGCCCCCCGTTGTCTACTATTCGTTCGGCCCCGCGTGTAACGTCATCCGTGTAGCCAAAGATTCCTTTTATCCCCCTCCAGACGCGGCCAGCATTTGATACATTCTTGGGATTCAGGCTAACGCCGCGCTTTTCCAAAGTTTCCGCCAGTAATTCTTCAAATTCGTCGTACCTAAGCATATATAAACTCCTGCGATTGTTTACACGATTTACAGAAGATTATAGCTGTGTTTGTAGATCGCTACAAATATAAAAGAAAAGCCTGCAGCCTAGAAGAAGAAGAGCTACAGGCAAAATAAAGCGAGCATACTTAATCAGTAGGTAGCTCTTTAGCATCAGTTGTTTCCAACGTCGTCTCGCTTGTAGTTTGTTGTTGTTGGTCTGTCCGAGCAGCGTTCACTCCAGACGTCAGGTCTTCTGCCTCCCATTGCTTTCGTAGCTTAGCGGCCTCGGCCTCTGTCTCCGCAGCCGCATCGGCAAAGTGCTGCCTACGTGCTAACTCTTCTGGGCTGGGGTTTAAGATACTTTTAGGCTTTGCTTCATGGAAACCTTTAGTCGTACTCTCCTCCTCTTGAAGCTGCCTATATAACATCCCCGGCAGGACCTTCGGCACTTTATGACAACCGGCTACCACCATCAAGCACAAAGACATGCAACCTACAAGTAATACACGACACCTCATGATACCCCTCCTTTTTTTTGTAATAAAGCTCACGCCTATACTATAAGTCTAAGGAATCCACCGCAGATTGTCAAGGAGGGGTGGTCACTAAAATATTAGAACGGCAGATAAGTGATCGCTGGGTTTTTCTCTAGGAGCCGCCTGAAATCATAGGACTCCATATTCTCGCCGCGACCCATAGCATTCTGACGCTCTATTTTAGCTTTTAACTCTGGATGTCTATACTGATCCTCACCAAAAAATTTGCCTGTCAGCCACGGACCTAAAAAACCACGAGATGCAACACCAAAATCTGAGAGTATTTCAGCAGCGTAATTGTCCGCCTCGGCTTTCTGGTCGGCCAGCTGTTGTGACATAATCTGAGAGGCTCGCGCAGCTCTCGTTGCGTCGAGTGTATTATCCCGTTGCTCCCTATACCAATTATAATTGTCACCCATACCGCGATATATACGTTTTGGGTTTTGTTCCATCTTGTCAATCTCTCGTTTAACGCCCGCTTCAGTGGGTGTAAACATGTTATAAGCCATGTAAGGGTATGGCCTCAGGTTCGTTGCACCTCTATTTCTGTCTATAGTATACTGGTCTCCTAAATCGGGAAGCCTCGCTTCAAACGCCTTCACGGTAGGTTCCAGGAACATACCTCCCAGCATACCCCTAAAAGCCAGTTTACTGGCCCTTCGTAAATAATTTGAAGCTCTTGCGGTATTATTGCTGAGCCAGTTCCACTTTGGTCCCAGCTTCCTGCCCAAGAAAGTCAGTAAATCTGTCCCCGCTTCTGTCCCGAAGGTACCATTATACACCGTAGAGCTACTGCCTAATGTCCTGTCTGACCAATGACGATTAGGATCCAAGGCCTTTTCAACGTCACCGAAAATACCGGGAGCACTATAAACATTAAATCCAAAATTCAAAAGGTTCCCTAGCGTACCCGGAACCGGAATCTTGGTAGGGTCTAAAGGAACAGTAGGCGGCTTGCCGGGTATATTTGTCCATTTGTTCCACGGCCCCCAACCCGTAGGCGGGGTTTTAACGGACGGAGTAGTTTTAACGGACGGTGGTTGCTTAACAACCGGCCTCTCCGCCCCCTGTTTGATTAAAATACTCTCTAACAGTCGTTCAAATTCGCTATACTTAATCATCTTGCCTGCCCTGGCTATAACTGGGTTGGGTTAGTTTTAACACGTTCTTCGGTAATCAATTAGGGGGTCTGGGGATTCCACCCCAAGTTCCCCTCCATTATTTAGCAACTTCTTCATCCAGAGGAGCTGGACCCCACTCAGCTTCGCGACGGAGTTTGTCGCGTGTTTCCTCTATCTCCTGTTCCCGTAGGAACCTATTCAGTGAGTCCGCCGCAGCGCCTGCACTACCACCGATGGCACCACCGCCACCCAGGTACATCAAATAATCTAACCATGTTCTGTTCTTCTTATTAGCCAAACCAATACCACCGGCGAGAGTACCAAGACCCGTTCCGACAGTAAGGCCCGGATTGTTTGCAATAATCGTGGCCGCCGTATCCGCAGCCCCTAAAGCCGTATTGGCCATATCACCTAAATCAAAAGCTTCCTTCTTCAGACCTAACTGTTTAAGAAGTATTTGAGCTTTCGCTTGCTTTATTCGTCGTCCACTGCGGCGGATATTAGCAACCAGTTTTCTGGCTAATGCGGTTTTTCTGTGTGCCACTAAATTAACTCCTAAGAAATAGGTAACCGAGTCTTATAAAAGACTGCCCGCCTGTTTGAGCACATAACCTTCGGCTATCTAGGCTTGACGGGCTCATTGAGATTATTTACGGTTATTCGGAAGAGAAGCCACCAACGCAGCACGGGAGGCTTCGGCTTCCTTCTTAATGGCTCGCAACTGCAACAGCGACATTGCCGCTTCACCCATCTTGTTAAGTGCCGCCTTCTTCTGTAAAGTACGACCAACAAGTTTCTGACGAATTCGATCTCGGATTTTCAGGTAACGCGTTCCTGAATTTCCTCCATGATTTTTACCACGCTGCTCCAACTGATTCCAAACAGTCGGGCGCCGGCGGTGTGAAGGTCCAGAAGATTTTGCAGGGAACGCACCCCTCCTGCCGCTTTAATGTTGGCGTCGGGGCCAAGGACGCGACGCATCAGGGCCACGTTTGCGGGGGTGGTTTTGTTCTTTTCCGGCCAGCCGGTGGAGGTTTTAATCCAGTCGGCACCCGCGTTGTACGCCACACGCGCCGCCATGGCAATCTGCTCGTCGTTCAGGTACGGACATTCCAGAATCACTTTCAGCGTTTTCCCCTCGGTCGTCTTGCGGAGGGCGACAAGATCCGCTTCCACGCCTTTCCAGTCCCCCTCCCTGGCCAGACCCACGTTCTGCACACAGTCGATTTCGTCGCAGCCCAATTCCAGCATTTTCGCTGCTTCCGCACACTTGATTTCCGTCAGGCTCCCACCGTCGGGGAATCCAGCGACGCCCCCCAGCTTGATACGCCGTTTTCCCTCCGACGCGCGACGTCGGTTGACCCGTTCCAGCTCCGGAACGATACGCCGGGTGATTTCGCCCAGCAGAAAAATCGCCGAGCCACCAAACTGGTCGGCCGTTTCCAGCACGTGAACCGCATCGGCCCACGTGGACTGGGTTTGCACTGCCGAAACGTCGATCATCGCGGCAATTGATTCCTGGGTGATGGGTTCGTTCATGGTGGGGTTCCTTTATGGTATGGCCATTTCCGAAAGTTTCGATACCGGAATTATACACCGGGAATCCTTTTTTTCAAGGATACGGTTCAGGAACGGGTGTAATAATCCCGCCGATAGCACCCCCAGCCCACCAGCAAAATGACCAACCCTCCCCCCAACGCCACCCACGACAGCGAAGCCAATGCGGTGACAAAATCAAAGCGGGCCTTGATTTCCGCGCACAGCAACGGGCCAAAGGCGCTGACGATCATCGCCACCGATAACATCAGCCCCGAAGCCGACGCCCGAATTTCCGCCGGGATGAAATCGAACAGTGCGGCGAACAGATTGGAATCGTAAATTCCTCGCATGAATCCAAACAGAGCCATCCCCGCGACGCACCAGAACAGCGTGGAACCGGTTGCCAACAGGTAAACGAACGGGGCGCACAAAAGGAGGCTAACCCCCTCAATCACGAAGCGCGTCGCCCGATACCGCGTCGCCAGCAAGTCCGAAAACCAGCCGCCAAACAACACCCCCACCACGGCAAAAAGCAGGTGGTAAAACGTGGCGTTGAATCCGGCCTGAATCTTATCCATGCCGAACTGCTCCTGCAAAAACGTCGGCATCCATGTATAAAACGACAGGCCCACGAAATTGAACGCCGCAAACCCTGCCCACAACGCCAGAATCGTCGGGCGTGTCAGCAGGACGAACAACGTCTGGCCAATTCCCGGAACCTTGTGGGGAGCTTCCGTTTTCGATTCCTCTTCCTGACGATCCTTCCAGTCGTTTCGCAGCCGGAAAAGCATGAGAATCCCCAACAGAACCCCCGCCGAACCAAAAATCGCGAACGTGATCCGCCACCCAAATCGCAGGGCAATCCAGCCGGAAATCACGCTGCTGGCAATCATTCCCACGTACAGCGACGATTGGTGAATCCCCATCGCCGTGGCACGCGTTTTCTCGTGATATTGCGCAATCAGCGAGTTGGCAGCCGGGTAATAAAACGCTTCCCCTGCCCCGGTCGCCAGTGCACGGAACAGGATCAGCCCAACCAGCCCAGTGGAAAATCCGGTCAACACCGTCGCCACCGACCAAAACAGGATACTCCCCGCCACGATCCATTTGCGGGAAATGTAATCCCCCAAAAATCCCGCGACCGGCACCAATATCCCGTACGTCAGCATGAACGCCGTCACCACCCACGCCGACTGCTGGTCCGTAAGCCCCATGTCGAGCTGGATGTCCTTCAGCAGGATGTTGTAAATCTGCCGATCCGCCTGATTGAAAAAATACGCGAGCCACAAAAGCCCAACGAGTTCCCACGCATACCATCGTTTCATTGGATTCTTCCCTTGGGATTCTAAAATTAACGTCAGGGCTGGGCCGGGGCCAAAATTTCCTTCGCCGCCGCCGACATTTCCAGCATGGTCTTTCGGTAATTTTCCGACGTTCTGGGGAGGTTCGGCGCCATGGACTCAAGCGACGTTTGAAGCAGCTGCTGATACATCGCACCTCGACGCGTGTTGTGCGCGTTCTGGCCTGTAAAGTCGGTAAGGTCGTTTTTCTCCACCTTTTCCAGCACGCATGCCACGAGGTCTTTCATCATCGGAAGATACCAGTTTCGCATGACTTCGTACTGGTGACTGCGGCAGTACGCATTCGCCGCATTCTCCAAAAGCACGCTGCCGAAATTCGGATTCTGAATTTTCTCGATCGCGTCGAGCCGTTGGTACGCTTCCCACAACGAATAATCGGTGTGTAACGCCAAAGTCTTTTCCATTCCCTCGGCAAGCTGTAAAAACGCGGCGGCCTTCGCCTTCACCACCTCGGCGGAAACGTTGCCCGCCTTCCATTCGTGATACGCTCGGAACATCCCGATTCGAGCACACGTCAAAAGCCGATCCGCCGTCGTTCGGGCCAGGTCGATACTGTCCCGTTTGAAGAACGGTGCGTCCCAGTCGATTTCCGCAAGCTCCGCGAAAATGGCGGGTGCGTCGGCCAACACCGGCGCCTGCTCGTTCCAGTTTTTCTGCCAGACGTTTCCATCGTTCCAGTTCGCACGACTGCTTGCCAGGATGGAACCAAAATTTCCTCCCCACTGCAAAAGCTGCGACGGCGGAAGAACCTTTTTCCAAATCGATTCCATCGCGTCGGCCCGCTTGCCGTACCGGTCGGCACAAAATTCGTGAAGCAGTTCCTCCACGCTTTTCACCCCCGGTTTCCACGCGTTGCTGGTGAAATAGTGCAGCAGGAAAATGTCCGTATGCGAGCTTTCCGGCCACAGAATGTACCCCTTGCACATGGGATCGTTCAGGATCACCTTCTGGCGTTCCTCGATCAGCGGATAATCGGCGCGAATGTCCAGGGCGCTTTCATACGCAAGGAAAATGCCAAACGTGTAGGGGAATTTCCCCACAACGCCCCAGTTCGTGAAGTTTCGCTCCCCTTGCGCTTCGGCTTCGTAATCCCACAGGATCGTGTTTTCCGGGTCGAGTTGGCTGGTAAATTCCCGCACCTCCTCCGGCGTCCACGCGTTGTAGAAATCCCAGCCGGCCAACAGGATTTTGCCGTTCGGATAGTGCCGCCGCGCGTTGTCAATCAGCCGACGATACGCGTACAGCTTCATCCGAAGGTTGTCCTCCCGGTCTTTGTAACAATGCCGCTCCGCAATCCCGATCGTGTGCAAAAGCTCCGGCTTCCCGTAATGGTCGATCGACGCCTGCGTTAGTTTCCAGTAATTCTCCAGATTTTCATCCTTGCGAATATCCCAAACTAAATCCGTCTCGTGCCCATAACCACTGTAATTGGGGACGAACTCCGGCTTGACCTTTTCCAAAAACTGGTACGGCGTCCGCGAGTACCAGTGCGACATCGTGCCGAAATCCTCCGGGTGCATTAAATCCCGATCAAACGCGTAGGCCAGCAGATTCTTGCGAAGCTCCCCCCGGTATTGCAGCGACCAGAACAGCGACCGATTGTCGTATCCCCCCAGCGCCTCCGGAAGCGGTTTTGCCGGGTCGGGATAATCCACGATCTCCGGAAACGCTCTCTGAAACAGATCATCCATGCCGATGCGGAGCATGAACACGTTCAGACGCTTTTTTACGATCCAGTCGATCTCCTTTTTCCAATCCTCCAGCCCCCAATGCTCCGCCTGAAAACGGGTCAGCCCCCGGTGCGCAAAATATCGCAGCCCCCGATACTCAAACCGAGGCGATTCCCTCACGTCCAGTCCCGTAAGGTCGAGCGATTCCGCCTTGGGAACCACGTTGCCATCCCAAAACCAGCGGCAATTTCCGCGTCGTTCCAGAAAATCATACACGGCGTAGAGCGTGGAACGTCCACGCCCCCCCGCCAGAATCAGGTGATTCCGCGATCCGTCTTGCACCGACAGCAGACGGTAATCGTCCGACGCGATCTTCAGCGGAAAATCCCGGATCACTTTCCGTTCCACAAGTTGCCGCACAAAGGGATTCACCGCGTCGGAACCGATCACGATAAAATCGTCCACGTCGTTTCCTTCCGCGACAATCGGCAACGTCGTTCCGGTTATTTCCCGATAGTATTTCTGAAATTCCCTGCCCGCCGTCTGGAACGCCTCGCCCGCATCCTTCGGAGGAACCAGAATCTTCCAATCTCCCGCAAACAACGGCGCGGCGAACAGCAAAAACAACACGAAAATTTTCTTCATGGGAAGTCTCCTTCAGGGGTTCAGGGGTTTGCGGATTCTCAGACGCCTTCCTTCCATACGTAGGGTTGGCCGGTACGGATACTTTCATAACACGCGTTCATCGCCTCGATGGTTTTGCGGTGCCAACGAAGATTGATCTGCGGCTGCCGGTGGTTGCGAATGCAGTCCACAAACTCGTCCACCATGCCAATCCACTCGTCGAAATACGTGTAACGAACCGTATAACGATCTTTCGGCGCCCCATTATGATACACGTTCGGCCCAAAACAGTCGGCCATCAAAACCCCCTTCTCACCATGCAACGCCATGTTCACTTCCATCCGCTTGGGGAAAATCTCCCAACCTGGCCCCGGAACCGGAATCCGTTCTTCCAGTCGCGACCACGAAGGATCCAGCAAAAACGTCGTTCCGTCCTTCATTTTTCCGTTGACTAAAAGCACATCCTCCACTTCCAGTTCGGTACGGAGATTCGGTGTGACTTGCGCAAAAACATGCTCAAAATCGCTCCCCGTCAGCCAGCGGATCATGTCGAAAATATGCGGATGGTCGCACAAAGCCCCGCCCCGAAAACGGGAATCGTGATCGTTGAGCGGTACCCGCTTGCCATAACTCAGTTCCGGAACCCCCTGCCACGGAAATGCCCAGACCGGCGAGAGCGTGATGTTCGTCGCCTGAAACGCGAACAGCTTGCCCAGCGCCCCTTCCGCCACGATCTTTTTGATGCGGTGGATCACCGGGTTGTAGTGCATTTCCAGCTCCACCTGGCAAACGATGTCCGCCTGGTCGACAAGCGTAATCATCCGGTCGTATTCGTCCATGTCGAACGTCGGAATCTTCATCGACAGCACATGAATGCCCCGCGACGCACACATCGTTACCTGCTCCATATGCCGGGAATTCCCCGAAGCCAGCACCACCGCCTCGATATCCGGGTGCCGGTCGAACATCTCCTCTGCCGACGCGTAACACGGAATCCCCGTGACGCTGCGGTTGAACAGGTCGATCACGTCCGGACTGTCGCCACATGCGGCCACCCAGTCGAGTTTCGGATTCTCTTTCAGCGTCTGATAATATTTCCGCGTATGCCCATGCGTCAGCGACATCATTGCAATTTTAACCGGTTTCATGCGTTGCCTCCTTCCAAAGTAAGGTATTTTTTCTGCTCGTCGGAAACAAACGCCAACGCGACCCATTCCTTCAATCGTTTATCCTGCAAACGGGTGAAATCCTGAAGCTCCGGGTTTTTCGCCAACGCAAACGCCGCGCGAACCTGGTTGATCTCCTCGTTCGACAGGCCGAACAACTCGGAATCGGTGTCGGTAAAAATCGTGGTTCCCGCATCGGTATAAACGTAAACCGAATCCTGCGGAACATGCGTGTCCACCACACGATCGCTGGCCACCCCGCGACGACCGATCATCTCGTGACGGTCAAGGATCGGACGAACGGAACCCTTTTTCAACGTCGTTCCCGCCTCCACCGAACAGACCACACCGTTGGCCAGACGCACCAGCAGATTGGCGAATCGCGCCCCGCCTGCCGCCGTCGTTATCGCAGCATACAATCCCGCAATTTCGCTCCCCACCAGAAACTCGCACAAATCCAGTTCCCGATATAAAATCTCCTCCAACGTCGCAAATTCCGGCGTGGTATTGCAGCTGAACCGGCACATCACGACGTTCTCCACCGTCGGTTCCGTCACCAGGTTTTTCAACTCCACAAACCGCCGCTCCTGTCGCCAGGGTAAAAGCGGCATCTTCTCCGGCTCCCAGTCCGCCGGTATCGTCACGGCATATTTTTCGCCCAGTTTCCGTAAATAATCTTTCAGCATTTTGCGTCCTTTTCTTAAAGTGCCTTCACTCGTGGAGAATATTTCGCCACATATTTCGCGTTAAATTCGTCGCCGCCCGGAGCGTTCGCGCTGCGCCACACCGGTGGCTCAATCCCACGCGCCACGCACTGCTTCACACACTCAATTTCCAGCCGGTGCGCAATGTAAAAATCGACCAGGTTCGAGTTCGGCGCAATCGGCGTCTCAAACCCCGGAACCGACACCGCACAGTCGCCCACCGGATTGTAATCGTCAATGCACACATCTGCCAAATCGAACAGGTTCTTGCCGCTCGGATGACGAATAAAATGCTCCGGCGGCATCTCCTGCTGCCAGTGCGAGGAGCTGACCGCAACGATCTTCACCCCCGCCTTTTTCGCTTCCAACGCCGCGTCGATTGTCGCCGCATTGATCCCGATGTTGTGGAAAATAATCAGCAGCTCGTCTTTTTGCAGCTTGTAATACCGCATGATGTGCGCTCCGTAATTGACGCACCGTTCCAGCTCCAGATACTTGAGCGCCTGATTGAAAACGCTCAGCCCCGTCTCCATGATCGGGTTGATGTTCGCCAAACCGCCCGCACGGAAAAACATCTCGCCCATGACCAGCGTCGTGTGCCCGCCGCCGCCATACACGTGAATCAGTTGATCCGCCGCCACCGCGTCGGCCATCATGCCTCCCGCCTTCTCGATGTTCGCCTGCTGCTCCGTTTCAATCCGTCGGTACACTTCCAACGTCTTTTCCAAATACCCAAAATCGTTTGCCATGATCCTCTCCCTTATTTCGTTTCCAAAACCTCGCCGTAAGCCCGCCCCACAGCATCCCAAAGCTCCAACGCGTGCGGCGCCGCCAACACCGTACCATACCCGCCGCGATACGTCCACGCAAACAGGCTCTCCGTTCCCATGTCATGGTACAACTTCGCGATCTCCGTCACTTCGTCAAGATTTTCCGGTTCCTGATAATACCCCATCAACCACCGCTGCGGCGTTTTCCCATATTTTCTGGCCGCGTTGACCGTACGCTCCGTGATGGAACGGAAAAAACTCCGTGGCAGCGAATACGACAGGATCGTCGTCGAGAACGTGTCGCACGTCGCATTGGACGCCACGCGATCCCAATTGTCGTAACCCCGATTCTCCGTGACGTAATACGTCCCCAGCGTCGCGTGAACGCACCACGTGATTTTGGACGACGGACGGATCGCCCGAATCTTCCTGCCTGCGGTCTCCAGAATCTCAATCGCGTTGTCGTGTCGAAACCGCTTGACTTCCATCGTCAGCTGCTTCGGCATTTCGTAACCGTACTGCTGGCGGAATTTCTCCTGGCAGACCGAGCACCGACATGCCCAGTCGTCCCCCGCGCCGCCGGTAATCGACGCGTACGACTTCGGCAGTGCGTAGTGCGGCTCGTCCCAGAAAAACCCGTCCGCTTCCACGTACGTCGCCAGCTTTTCGCAAATATCCCAAAAATAACGCCGGAACGCATACGTGTTGAAGCAGGCCGCCGGCAGCGACTCCCCCGTAAGCGCCGATACCTGTCGGTTGCCGGGGTTGTTCGTAAGGAAAAGGCTGGTCGGTTCGCCGCCAAACCACTTGGCAATCCCCCACGTGTCGAGATAAACCTTCATCCCCATATCCTTCGCCAGCTTCGCCACACGCACGATGTTGGGGAACCAGAAATCAATATCGAACTCCGAAAGCGCCAGAATCACCGACGTGCAGTGATGGTCTTTCATTTCCTGAAAATCTGCTCTGGCGTGCTCCACGTAACTCAATCCGTAGTAGCTGACGCCCGTTTCGGTAATGGCCATTGTCCTTTTCCTTTCCTTACTTTTCCAGCAAATAACACGGCCCCACAAACACCCATGAGGTGTGGTCGGAAACCGCTTTCAATTCATTCACATACACACAAACCGTCAAAACACGGCTTTCCCGAACGAACGGGGAAACGTCCAGCGTCACCCAGTCCGGAGCGTTCACGGCGGCAATGTCCCGCTTGAAAACGCTTTGGCCGTTCACCGTGATTTCGATTTCCCGATACCCCCGCGACGCGTTGTCAATCCGCGTGTCGGCCAGAAACAGTCGCAGTGCCCCGGCATTTTCCGGAACCTCCATTCGCAGCGACACGCTTGCCATATCGCCCGGCATCGTCGGCGTTCGTCGGGGAAGCATGATCCCCACCGCACGTTTTCCATCCCGGACGTATTTCCCCACAAGCGACCTTCCCACCACCCGATGGGAATCGATCGACCAGTCGTTTTCGTCGAACGTTTGCAGAACCTTTCCCTGGGGCACGTCGCCCGCATGGTCAAAAATCGCCGTCAGCGTCCCCTCCAGCGGCGACTTTAGAAACGGCAGTATCTCCGAAACGGGAAGCTGAACCTGCTTTTGCCATTGCAGTTCCATTTCCTTCGCGTCCATCTCCCGCAGCGTTGCTATCGCATTGGCCCGTTCCAGCCGCGTTTGCCACAGCTTCAGCACCGGCTCGATGTCCTTCAACTCCGCCAGCTCCCGCCGCAAAACGTCCAGCATGGGAGACACCTCCCGGCGGACTTCTTCCAGAAACGCATTGGCCGCCGCGTCCCCCTTTTCTGCCGCCAAAACGATCGCTCGTTTCTCAAATGCGTGAAAACGATACTCCGGATATTCCAGCGTCGCCTGCAAACGGGCAAAACGAAGGCTCGTCAACATCGGTTCCACGTAATAATCGTAAAGCCGCGTCTTGTCCAACGCCGTTTCGTTCGGAGCCTTTTCCGCCAGCTCGGCCGCCATTTTGTCCAGACGGTCCAAAAGCGCAAACGCCTTCTCCCGGTCGGCGACGTTACGCAGCTGCACCAGCCGCCCATCCTCCGCACGAAACCCCCACAACGTCGGCAGATAATACAACGATTTCAACTCCACAAACGTGGCGTCAAACTCCCGAATAAGCGGCACCTGCGACGGCCCCCAGACGTAATCGTAAAGCGAATCCCGAAGCTGCTCCCAGTCGCACGCCTCCGGATTCCACGCCCACTGTCCGAACATGCAGACCGCATACTCCGCCGGCCACCCCCCACAAAGCGCCCAGAGCAGCACATGATCCGTATTTTCCCCGGCATCGCGGATTTTGTCGAATTTCGGCAGCCCCCAGCCCGGCGTAATCGGAAGCAGGTTCATGTAACTCGGCTTGTTATTTTTTCGCTGCGTTGTGAGGATCGCGGAACTGTGAAGGAATCCCGCTTTCGGGTCAACCCCCGGCACCTCGCAGTAATTGTACCACCAGCCCGGAAGATTTTTCAGCCCCATTTCCCGGCAATATTCCCGGTCGGCCTGGCACGGAACGCGTGTGAAGAACCAGGTCGCCTCGTTGAAATGTGCAAGCTTCGCCATCGCATGGTTGAGCGGTTTGTCGAGGGTCGTGTATTCCGCACCGCCCGGCGTAAACGCGACCTGGTGGCCGGAAAGCTGGTTTTTCTCCATGTACTTCCCCATCGCTTCGGCAAGCGCCACGGGATTCCCCCCGCCGCCGGTGTCGTCCATGGAAAGCCACACGCCGTCGCACCCGACACGCCGCAACGCGTCGAACGTCTGGAACAGCCCGGCATATTCCCCCTCCGGCAAATTGCACGAAACCACACCATACACGAACATCCCACGACGGTGCGCCTCCGCAAGCAACCGGGTCGCAAGTGCCTGGTCGATCGGTTTTCCCGGCGGGCAGCCCATCGACGATTTTCGCGCGTCCATCGTCACGGTTGCCGGCTGGTCGGGATTGTCCCGGAAATCGCAAAAATTGATCCGCCCATGAATGTACGCATCCAACTGCCCCGGAAGAAGCTGCTGCGGCATGACCGAATGCGGTCGCCCACGCCACGGAATCGTCGGCCAGTCGCGAACCTCCGCCATCGTGATTTGCGGCACGCCGTTTTCCCGCCGAATCAGATTGAAAAACGCCTCACCACCGTAAATCAACCCCGATGGATCGTCGCCGGTAAGGATAAAATCCGTGTACTTCCCCTGCATTTCGCACGTAATCGAAAATCCGTTGAACTTTTTATCCGCCCGATTTTCGTCCAATCGGAAATAAAAACGCTGCGTCCTGTCCGGTATCGCCACCTGTTCCGAAAGGATGGGAATCTTTTGCTGGAACCGATTCAGAAGGTGTGCTTGCAACCGTTCGGCAGCGTACCGCTCCTGCTCGCTTGCGTTTGTTGCGACGACGATTGCCGCGTTTTCCGAAGTCCCCAGCGGCACGGTTTTCCCCATATCCTGATATTCTTTCGGAACAGGCACGATGGGGCACGCCGCAAAAAGGGTGTCCGTCAGCATCGCCAGAAGAAGCACCGCCAGGGGGGTGAAGAAACGCATGGTTTTTCCTTTCTCAAATCGCATGGAACACACCTCATCAACGGCTCTATTATAAAGGAATCGTTCGGTTTTTTCAACAAGAACCCCCCGCTTTTCCCCCGCTTTTTTATAAAGAATCGAAGCACAAGTTAAGGAATCGAATCACTTTGTTTGCGACCGAAACTGCGAAGGAGAAACGCCAATACGCTGCTTGAAAAGGTTGTTCAGGTGCTCCAGGTGACGAAAACCGCTAACGTGGGCGATCTTTTTGATCGGCATGTCCGTTCCCGAAAGAAGCTCCATCACGTGCCGCATACGCCAATCCAGGATCGTGTCGTACACCGAGCGTTTGAGAACCTTACGGAATCGACGCTCCAACGTGCTTTTGCTGATTTCGAGGTGCCGCACCAGGTCGTCGAGCCGAATATCCCGCGTCACATTCTCCCGAATCCAGCCCAACGCGTCCCGGACAAGCGGGTCTTGAATGGCAGTGACATCGGTAGAGTGACGCACCGTAATTCCAAGCGGTTCGATTTTTTCCGGGAAATGCGGCGTCGTGTCCCCGTGCATGCGTCGATCCAGCAGCTCGGCGGCCTTGAATCCGAGTAATTCCTCGTTGTAACGCAAACTGGAAAGCGTCGGGGAAGTCAGGCGGCAAAGCGTCGCGTCGTCGCCAAGCCCCAGAACCGCCGCCTGGTCGGGAACCTTGCGACCGATTTTGTGGCAGGCGGAAAGGAGCTGGATTCCAAGATAATCGTCGGCCGCCACAATCCCCACCGGAGCGGGAAGCGTCCGAAGCCATTCCGCCGTCACGTCGATTTCCCGTTCCATGGCGACTTCACGATACGAATCGGTGAATTGGAGCGTGTTGTGAAACGTGTCGCACTCGAAACCATGTTCCTTCAGCGTTTGCGAAAAACCCTCGAAAATCAGCTCCGACCAGCGGGTGTCCCGGAACCCGGCAAACGCGAAATTCCGAAATTGCCGTTCCATCAAATGCGCCGCCGCCATCTGCCCGATGGAAAACCGATTGACTGAAAAGTCCGGCGGATTCACCGCGTCGGAAACGATCCCCTTCAGATTCACCAGCGGAATCCCTTTTTGTTTTACCTGATTCAGGGCATGGTCGTCCATGATTCGGGCGATGATGCCGTCCCCCTGCCAGTCGGTCAGCCACTGAGGGGCCGGGTCGTGCAGGGAGCGTGGTTCGATAAAAATTTCCCACGGCTCGTTTTCCTGGAGGTAACGTGCAATTCCATCCAAAATCCGACGGCCATACTCCCGTTTCGACTCGATAATCAGGGCGACTCGCGGGATACGACGGTGCTGTAAGGGCATGGAAAACTCCTTCCTGGGAATCTGTAGGGCCATTTGGCCATTATAGTCCAAATTGGGAAAAAATCACCCCCCAACCCCGATAGGCCCCCGCACGACGTACGCTACCCAGCTTGCCACACGGTTGGGGTTAAGGATGGGACGGGAGGCAGTCCGCAACGAATTTCTCGTAGTTTTTCCTGAAAAACGCGGAGGGGTATCCCGCCACGCCGTTTTCGGAAAGGAGCGGGGGTTCGCCGAGCTTTTGGCGATCGCAGTCCTCCATCACAGCGACAGGGTAGAAGGTCATCGCGGCGTCGATACTGGGGCTGCCTATTTTACCCGTTTCGTAAAAATAGCCGAGCATATAACAACTTTCCGGGTAATTTTTAGAGTCGAAAAAATACTTGTAGGCGGCACTCAGGTCGGGCAATGGACGTTCCATCGCCATTTTGCCAAGCTCGAACTTCGCGGCGTCATTGTTCGATTTTTTGAAAAAACGGCGTGCCGACGAGGGATTTTTCGGGAAACACTCCCCCGTCAGGCATGCTTTGCCCAAATAATAAACGCATTCGGCCACCAATTCGGACGACCCGTCCGATTCCGAACCTTTCTGGAACCAGGAAATCGCCTTTTCCTCATCGCGTGGGGTGAAACGCCCTTCCCAATAATATTTCCCCATCGCCAACATGGCTTCGGGAATCTCCTGCTCCGCGGCCGCCTGCATGATCGCGACCAAAGCGTCTGCCGGGACGGGAATCGCCACATTCTGCCGCCAGCATTGCCACCGGAGATGAACCGCATTCCAGTTCCCCTTTTCCGACGCTTCCTCCAGGAGATCCATCGCCTTGCGGTATTTTTTTAATCGAAAATTTTCGTCGCCACGATTCCCCTCCCGGAAACATTGCTCCGCCTGCTGAACCATCGCCTCCAGGTGGGAATCGCGAGAGATTTTCCAATCCGAACGTGCGGACGGTTCCGGTACTTTGGGCGTTTCCAGAGGGGCTTCCGGCGGGGGAGTCGGCGTTTTTGCGGCAGGTTCCGCCTTTTCTTCCGGACGTTTGCTTTCGGGAAGAACCACGGCCTGCGGTTCCGATGGAGGAATTTTTTTCGACGTGTCGGGGGGAGCGTCTTTAAGCCAAAAGAACCCGGAAATCGCCGCACCGAAAAGCAACGTCCCTCCCACAAAAATCGGCCATCGCGGGGATTCCGCCCGTTCCAGAATCGAAATCACTTCCGCCATATCTCGCGGACGACGGGAGGGGGAATATTCCGTCATGCGGCAAAGCAATTTTTGCAGGGTGGGCGTAATCCGGACGTTCGCCGCCCGCACGTCGGGAAAGGAAAGATTTTCTCGCAGGCAATCCGACGCTGTTTTCCCCGTCAGCAGGTAAAACAGCACGCACCCCAGCGAATAAATGTCGGCCCGTCCGTCCACCACCGCGTTGGGAATCGTCTGTTCGGGCGGAAGAAAGTCGGGCGTTCCGGCCAACACATGCGTTTCCCCGGCATCCAATTCCTCCATGGAATGGGCCAGCCCGAAATCCAAAACCTTGATCGTGCCGTCGTCCGTACGCCAGAGGTTCGACGGCTTCACGTCGCAGTGTACGAACCCCTGTTCGTGTGCAAATCGCAGCGCTCTGGCCACGGAAAGCAGGATTTCCCGTGCCTCTTTCGGACGCAGTTTCCCACCAGATAAACGTGTGTACGCGCCAAGCGTCTGCCCCAAAAGCAGTTCCATCACCAGATACGGCGTGCCGTCGAACGACCCGGCATCGGTGGCTGTCACGATGTTCGGATGCACGAGCTTTCCCGCCGCCAGAATCTCTTTCTGAAACCGCTCCACGGCACGCAGATTCTCAAGACGCTTCTGCCGGATAAGTTTCACCGCCACACGCCGTTTCAGCACCCTATGTTCGGCCAGATACAAATCCCCCATCCCGCCGCGTCCCAACGGTTCCAGCAGTCGATACGCCCCCATCTCCATCGGCAACGGAAGCGGAACGTCGCGATCCAGAAAAGCGTCGAGTTTTTCGTTCGCCCGACGCAATTCCGAAGGGGACGTCCCCGTCGAAAAAAACATGCCGCCAAACACCCCGCCACGCTCCCATTCCTCCACCTTTTTCCGACACGCGGCACACACCGACAGGTGGGATTCCACCTCGGCATGTTCCGCGTCGGAAATCTCGCAGCGAACGAAAGCGATCAAACGGATTTCATCGGGACACATCATCGCTCATAATCGTTTGAATTCACCGCATTTCCATCGTTTCGGCGAAGGAGATTGTCCAAAACATCGAAATCCAGCAACGAGGAAAGGGAATGGACGCTTCCATCGCAAAACGCGGCAAACGAGATGGTCGGGAAAGTGGAAACCAACCCCTTTTTCGCCTCCTCATACGACACGTCTCCGCGGGGATCCATCCAGCAGACCGCTTCGCATTCGACCAGCAGGATGGTGTTGATCATCCCATCCGAAATTGCCCCGATCTTCACCCCGTGATTCTTTCCCGGCTGGGGGGCGGGGAATACGGTATCGTCTCCCACCACGACGCCAATCGTCGCTTCTTCCGGAGCCAAATCCAGAGCAGGATGCTTGAAAATGGCGGGGCACAGGTTGTGGAACTGACGATTCCATTCGCTGTCCCAGGGTTCGTCCAGGCGGATTTTCTCGTACATCGCGTACTGCTCGATAAACGGCAGCAATTGCACCCGCCACGAATGGAGCGGTTTCCCCTCCGAATCCACCGTATAAGGCAATGGGTACGCTTGATGCATCGCCTCGTAATTCAGCATGGCCAACGCTACCTGCTTGAAATGGTTGGCATACAGCGTCCGACGGGCAGCTTCCCGCGACGACTGTACCGCCGGCAAAAGCAGCCCCATCGCCATCCCCGCCACCATAACCGCCGGCGCGGAGCTGACGTTCTGAAGCGTCGGGAATTTTTCCGGCATTGCCGCGAAGTCCCAAAACAGACGATTCCCCTCAACTGTCGGCTCCAAAAGGGTGAAATAGACCTCCATCATATCGCACATCAATGCGGTTTGCATCGGGTCGCCGTCCGCTTCCTCCTCGGCCATGGCGAGCGCTTGCGTCTGCCACTTTTCATAAACGCGACCCAAATTCCGGGCCGATTTGTCCGTCTTGGACAAAATAGACAACTTCAGCTGATTCGTACATGGATCTACTCCCAACGCCACACGGTCCAGCCCGCGAATCACTACGTTGTCCGGCGGAATCATCAACGGAAAATCCTCGTTTTGCCGTGCCATTTCCAGCAACCCCGGAATCATCCCCGCGATAAAATCGTTCATCACAAACGCCAACTCCACCGAACACCCCTCCGTCTGGGCAAACGCCGCCGCGAACTTCTCATTCGGAGCAAACTCCTTCCGTCCGAAAAACATCTTGATGTAATCCGCCTTCAAATCCTTCTCGATAGCGGACTGCGACGGCACGAACACCACCGCGTCGTTGTATCGCCCGGCATGAAAATATTGCTCCATCCACGCCTGCGACGCTTGCGGCACGTTGGGAAAATCGTTGACGATCTCCTCCACGGCCTGAAGCGATGCCTCGTCTTTCGTCGTGACTGGCAGCACCAGATACACCGGCATCGACAGATCCCCCGTGTCCACCAACACGAACAGATCCCGTCCGCCCGCTTTTTGCACGATCTCGATCCGATCCTCGATCGCGTCCAGCACCTGTTCCACGCTTTTCAACGCCAACGTGATTTCATTTTCCCCCGTAAGCGTCCGTTTGAACACCGGCTTGATGGCGTTCAACCCTTCGTGAAACGTGTCGCGAAGCCGTAACTCCTGCAAATCCACATGAACGACCAACGTCGTCCCTTGCGTCGTCCACGGGGAGAGCGCCTTCATCACACGCTCGGCACCTTCCCCTGCAAACAACGTCCCCATCCCCCACCCCAACAGAACGCAAAATAGCGCACACTTCTTCATCGGTACTCCCTAACAGGTTAAATTACAGGGATATGCGTTATCCCCTTCTATTTCTTCGTTTTTTGATATTTCACAAATTCCGATTCCTGAAGCGTCAGCAGGCTTTTCTCCGTCACGAACACCGGCGCGTCGTAAACCGGAACGGTCAGTTTCAGGTTTTCCCCTTCCACCACCATCCTGTCGGCGGGAATGGCATACGCGTTTCCGGTGAGCGTGTCCACCCAGACCGGCTCCTTCCAGTTCGGATTCTTCCATGTAAACGTGGCCTGAACCGTTTCGTTCTGATCCGTCGGTCGCCCCGATTTTTCCCAGAACACCAAAATCGGCACCCCCGTTTTCACATCCTTGTGCCCGTACGCCGCGACCGGCTTGTCGCACGTCACGTCACACGCAAAATCCTCCACCCACTCCACCGAATCGTTGAACACCGACACGATATTCTGCACCGCATAATATGCCAGCTTGACTTTCAACACCCGGAAATTCTCGGCCTGCCCCGCCGTTTTCAGCAGTCCGTACCGCACCAGCCCGTTGTGGAAACTGGTCGTCCGATAATCCAGGTCGGCGGCGGTGAAGACCTCCGAATCGGCACCATGGCTGATGTCGCCCAACATACGACGCGCATCCCACTTCGCCTGCGTCAGTTCCGTCCAGGGGGTCTTGCACAACGCACCGTTCAGGCACCATTCCGACTGCGTTCCCGATTCCCCCTGCCACAGGCGGAGGTTCGGGTTGTACCGCTTCACGATCTCACGCACTTCGTCCACCCGCGCGTACGGGTCGTCCGGGTTGGCGGTATAGTGATGGTAGACAATCCACTGGAACAGGTCGCGTTTTCCACGCTTTTCCAACTCCTGAAGGAACGGCTCGATGATTTTTTTATTCGGACTGCAAATGGCCAACGCGGCAATCCGGGCGTCCGGAATCTCCCGACGAATGATCTCCGCCGTACGAATATTGAAATCGGCAATCTTCACGACATTGTTCGCCCCGAACAGCTCCGGTTCGTTCCAGACGCACCAGTCCTTAACCTTGTCCCGATACCGCCGGGCCATCGTTTCGACCCACTTGTCCCACGCTTTCAGCCCCACTTCCGACGTCGGCATACCGCCGGCCAGCGTTCGACCGCCGCCCCCCTCGTACGCCGGGTTGCCATACGACGTTTCCAGCCAGACCGTCAGCCCACGCGCATACGCATCGTTGATGATTCCATCCAGCCAGCCAAAATCGTAAATGCCGGGATCCTTCTCGCAGCGTGCCCATCCCGCCTGCAAACGAATCCGCTGAATCCCCAACGGCGGCAGGTATTCCTTCCACGCTTGATAATCCGAGTATTCCCGGTCGATCGTCTCGCAACCCAGCGTCCAACGCGACGTCGAAATCTCCTCCACGCTTTTCGGTGTCAGCGTTCCCACCTGCGTCATTTGCGGGTCGAGCGTCGTCTGAACACGCGTCGGCGTATTGTCAATCACCTGCGACCAGGCCAGTCCAGACCACAGCAACACACTCCAAAACACCCATCGCTTTTTCATAAAAAACCTTCCTTTCGTTCTTTTTTTTGTTAACGAAACATCATCAACGGAAACAAATGTGGATTATTCTCGCAGGCCATCCCCGCGTCCACCGCATTCGACAACCCCCGCGCTTTTGCCGGAACCGCCGCGTCGTCTCGATCGTGAACAAACAGCCCAAAACCGGTCGTGAACCCCTCCTCCAGCCGAATCGGACGGAGGAATTTCTCCGGAAACGTGATCGTGTAAACATACCCCATATCCGTCTTTTCCCATTGCGACACAATCTGCTTTTGTGCGTCGGCCTTCGTCGGCATGTCCAGACCGTCGGCAAACTGCCCATTGACCTCCCGCAGCCGCCAGACCGCCGACCGCTTTGAGGTGGGGTCGCGTGGTGGCGCAAAATCATAGCAGTAGTCGTCCTGATCGTACCCCTTCACCTGTTTTTTTCTCGCGTTGGCGCCGCAGTCGAAATAGACCTCCACGCAGGCGTCCCACCGATGCAGCAACTGCTCGGCCAGCGGGTCGTTCCACAGTTCCGGAAAATCCAACACCCGGTCGTCCGTCACCGTCACCCGCAGGAAGAAATTCGCCTCGTTCCACGCCGCCTGATACGAAACCTCCAAATCCCCCTCCTTGCCCACCTCCGGCAAAACCGAGGAACCGTTTACCTTCACGTATTTCCGAAAACGATTCGTAAGCGGTATCGAGGGAATCGTACTCCAATCGGGCGTTTTCCCGCACTTCGGAACGTAAAAATAATCCATCGTCCAGGTCTGACGAACCGGGCGTCCCCCCTTGGGAACCATCGTGTAATCCCTCGCGAACGCGTACCTTTTCCCCGCTTCCGCCCCCAGGGGAACGTCCGGAATCGGCAGGGATACCGTCGCGTTGGCCGCCACGTCGTAATCCAACGTCGCCCCGCCGTCCCATTCCAGTTTTCCGGACTGCGGCATTCCTGTGAGATTCTGAATCACGCTCCGCACCGTCCCATCTTTTTGCGGCTCCACCGACAGACGAACCGCCACTGTCGGATCGTCTATCGACGCTGAAAGCAGCGACGCACATAGCTTGTCCAGATCGCGAGCCTTCACAAAAAGCGGCGCGGGCGTCAGCGGAATTTGCGTCCATCCCTTCTTTTTCAAGGCGATTCGCTGGTTTCCCATCAGGTCGTAAAACGTCACGGGCTGATCCAGTTGGACCTCCAGCACCGCCCCCGTTTTGATCCCGTTGTCCACGTCCGGGTCGGTACTCCAAAGCGCCACCAGCCCCGAACCGTCCGGCAGCTTAAACGCATAACCCCGCACGTTGGCAAACGGTCGCACGTCCCGGTAAAACGCCACGTCCCCCATCAGGTGCCCCAGCGTGTTGACCGCCTTGCAAAACAGATACGGCGACAAATCCCGATCCATGTACGGACAGGATCGCCAAATATTCGCGTGCTGAACCTGCGGGAAAAATTTCAGGCAAAGGATGTACGTCCGGGCAATGCACGACGCCTGCACCCATTCCCGATTGCCAAAATCGTAAGAAAATTTCCCCCACAACCACGAATCGCCCCACTGCCCCTGCCCCCAAAGCGGGTAGAATCCCTCCGGAATATTAAACAGCTCGGTGAAGAAAATCGGCGTCTCTTTCCCATAACCATAACGCGCCATCTGCGCCACCAGCCGCTGCGTTTCCTCGTCCAAATCCAGTCCGGAAAGCGCTCCGCGATCCAGATTCCAATACGGATGAACGGCAATCGCGTCGTACTTAAACTTGTGCCGCACCGACGCCGCCAAATACCCCTCGATCGCGTCGTACCCCCGCAAAAGCGAATACCCCGACGTGCCGCAGGTCGGAACGATCACCGCGTCGGGATTCGACCGCTTCACCCCACGCGCCACCGCCGACTGCGCCTTGAAATATTCGTCGAATTTCTTGCCGGCGACAAGCACGCTCCCTTCTTCCTCGTTGCCAAATCCCCAGACCGGAAAAAGGTCTTTCGGAAACCGCTCTGCCATCTGGTACGCGTGCTGCTCGATGTATTTCTCCCGCTCGGGCGTGATTTCCGTCCATTCTTTATAACCACGCAGAACGTCGGTAACTTCCTTCGGCCCCATTCCGGCAACCCCATGGAAAAAGTTCTGTATCCGATATTCCCGCATGAAATCGACCACCCCATTTTCCAGCTGCTCCAGCCCCCCCCAACTGGTCGAGCCAAAACCCCATTCCATGTACTTCCGCGCCAGGCGTGGACTCAAATCGTTCAACCCAAAACCGAGCAGATTGCCGAAAACGTTCTTCGTTTTATGCGTGTTGGAAAGCGGCGTCATGATGGAAAAACGGAAATAGTCCCGCCATTTCTGCCCGTCGGCCTCGTACGTCACTTTCAGATTGTATATCCCCGTCCCCAGGTTTGCGGCGTCGAAATCCAACGGAATCGTTTTCGTGCCATCCTCGCGAAACGTGACGTTGTACCGCTTGCGAAAAAACGACTCCCGATACGCATTCACCACTTCCAGCGTCACCGCACCCCGAACCCCCTTTTTCCCATAGCACGCAAAACGAGCCTCGATCGGTTCCCCATAGACCAAATCGTTCCACGGATTCGACGTCCGCAACATCCCCGAAAGAAGCGGCTCCACGTACTCCGTCGGCAGACTCCCCTCCTCCAGCTGGAAACCGTCCAAAAGCGTGTTTCCGCTGCCGCTGATCTCAAAAAACAGCCCGGCACCGTCGTCCGTCCATGTCCGATGATACCGCTGCCACTCGGTCGTGACCGAAACCCTGGAATCGGGATGACTCATGTTTTTCAGCCAGTGAAACTGCCCGCCGTTGGCTCCGCTGGCAAGGGTGACGTTGATCGTCGTTGGCTTTTCGGACTTCGCGTAAAAACTGACCGTGTACGTCTTCCCCTTTTCCAGCGGATAGACAAAACTGGCCACCCCCGACACCCAATGCTGCGAGTTGGACCGCAAAATCAACGCGTGCTTCCCGAACATCCCCCCTTCCACAATATCGTATCGCGGCAGCGGGTCGGGCGTGTAGCGTGCCCCCCCGGCAATCCCTTTCCAATAGCGAAATCCCTGCTCGAAACTGCCGTTACGCATCAGGTTCCGCCCCCCAGGGAATGGCACGTCGATCCCGTCAAACGCCCAAAAATCATGCCCGTTCACCGGTGGCAATGCCGTCGCCGCCGTTTCCGCCTCCCCCAAATCGATCACCACCCGATATTGCATCAACCCCTGCGTCCGCCAAATCGCATGGTAACGCTCCTCTCCGTACGGTTGGGAAATCGTCAAATGTTCCTCCAGATTCCCCTGAAGTTCCGCCCACTGAATCGAAAAATCTTTCCCCGGCGACTCGGCCGCGTACGTGAAATCCCCCTTCACCCTCCACGAAGCCCCGTTCTTTTCCAGCAAATCCCGACGGCTCCCCTGAATCCATTCCTCCCCACCCCAGGTCAGTTTCTTCCCCCGATACGCCCTCTCCATGTTAAACCACAACCCGGGCGCAATGGATTTTTTTTGCTCCGCCAGCCTCTCCAGCTCCTCTTGCGGTGCCGTCACTTCCCAGACCAACGCCACCTGTCCGTCCCCAATGGCGGTGAGCGTATAGGTGAACCGCCCCTTCGCCCCACTTGTAAACGCGAACGGACGCTCGTAACGAATCCAGCCCCTTTCCTGGTCAAACGAAAGCCGCCCCGGATCGTCGGCAATCTCCGGGTAGGGATACCCAAAACCACCCCCCTCGCCCGGAATGACGCCCCACCACGAAAGCCGCCCCACCTGTTTGCCGTCCACGTAAATTGTCGGTGCGTTCTGGACATCCGGACGATTCGTGCCGTTGTCTTTCCGCACATGAATCGCCTTGTTCCCCATCTGGAAATACGGCAACGCACACCGCTTGATTTCCTTCGCCCCATGCGGTTGATACGTGAAGGTATCGACTTTCAATTCCGGCTTGAACCGCTTCCGAACATGCTTCGCCAATACCGGCTTGGCCACCGGCAACGGGCGTAAATCCTCCGCCGTCACCGAAATCGAGAACAAAACCCAAAGGATCAAAATTTTCTTCATGCGTGCTCGCTTCCTGCCCGACGCAATCCCCCCACCCCATTTCGGATAGGGAAATCGCGTTTTTTCATCACCTATTTCCTGACGTTCCTTTCAAGTCGTGGGGAAAATCAAATTTCCAACTTCCACGGCTTGCGGTATTCGTAATGCAGCATTTCGTTGGCCGCGTCGCAGTTGGTGAACCGCTCCGCCTGAGCGTCCCATTCCAAACGCTGCTTCATGGCCAGAGAAATGTTCGCGATGTGGCTCATGGTGGTGCTGCGGTGCCCTTCCTCCACGTCGCAGTTGGGCTTTTGACGCGTACGTACGCAGTCCAGAAAGTTCTTCGCATGGAGCTGTTCGATCTCCAAAAGCGGCGTGCCGGGAAATTCGCGGGCTTCGCTGCGTGGTTTGTGGTCGGTAAAACGCCCGCCCCGTTCGGGATAAATCTTCACATGCCGGTCGGTGATGTACATCGTGCCGTCGGTACCCCGAAGCTCCATTTCGCCCAGGGAACGGTAGTTCGCGTCGGTCGCAAACATGGGATTCCCCGTACCTTCCGAATGAATGAACGTCATCAGACGCCCGGAAGCAAACGCAAACACCGAGTGCAGCGTGTCGGGAATATCGCGGTCGTCGTCCACCACGTATTGCCCGCCCATGGCACAAACGGACGTCGGAGCCGTTTCCCCCAGAATCCATCGCATGGCGTCGAGGTAATGAACCCCCCAGTTCCCCATCTGCGAGGAATAGAGGTGCCACCAGCGGAATTTGTACGGCGCGATGTTCTCCTGAAACGGACGCTCCGGACGCGGGCCAAGCCACAAATCCCAGTCGAGCGTCTCCGGCGGGGCGACCGGCTGGCAGTGCCCGATTCCGTTGGGGAAGTGGTTGCTGGCGTGAAAACTGTTGGCCATGGTGACGAAACCGCAGAGCTTGTCGCCGCCCGTTTCGGCCAGTTTCCGGTAATGCGGAGCACTTCTCCGGTGCGTCCCAACCTGCACGACCCGGTTGTACTTTCGGGCCGCATCGACCATGACGCGTCCTTCATGAACCGTCACACACAACGGCTTTTCGCAGTACACATCCTTTCCCGCCTTGCACGCTTCGACCGTCATCACCGCATGCCAGTGGTCGGGCGTGGCGATCACGATCGCATCCACGTCGTTTCGCGCAAGCACTTCTCGGAAATCCTTCGTGGCAAACGGTTTGTTGCCATGCGCCTCCATCACTTTACCGAGCGTGACGGAATCGACGTCGCACAGGGCGGTCAGCTCCAGATCGTCGGGATTGTCCTCGAACGCCCGGATCAGCTGGCCGCCACGATTGGCAATGCCGATGAATCCACAACGAACCCGGTCGTTCGCCCCCAGAATACGCGCCCCGGAAGTGGAAGTTTGCAGCGCCGCCAGCCCAAACGCGGTTGTGGCCACCGATTTAGAAAATGTACGTCGGTTCATAAAAAACTCCATTTAAGGTTAGGAAAAACTATTGGATACGGCATCGAAGCGTAAAGCTCCACGTCCCTAATGTAATTTTAATCGCGAACGCTGGGATCGCTCGGAACGTTTGTTGAAGCCCAACATTCCATCAATATTTTCAAAAATTCCGCCCCGCGTGCCTGCGAATCGGGGACGTTGGCAAACGTTCCGGTTTTGCGATTCCGGTTTATCTTCTGCTCAATCATCAACGTCGGCACACGGTGCCCCCACCAAAGGTCGAACGTCGATGGCACGGCGGTTTCCTGCTCGAAAATCGTGATCGGATGATTCGCATTCGGGTCGTAAAAAGGGGTTTCGGCAAGCGCTTTCTCGATCGCCCGGAACTTCGGCCAATCCCGCACCCTGTCGCCCGCAGCGTCAATGTAATCGGTATGCGTGTCGTTGTGTAAATTCACCACCAAATCGAGCGGAAGCCGGGCATGTTCGTCGAGAATGTCCTTCTTCACGTACCACACCTCCGGACGCACGTCTCGCATCTTGGTTTTCGTTACGTCCACCTCGTTCCAGCGGCGGTTCACGTCGTACCCGTTGCCATTAAATCGGATACGCCCATGCTCCACCCCGTCGCCATCCACGATCGGAATCACGTAAAACACCCCCTTTTGACGCAGCTTTGCCCCGGCATCCGAAATCAGGAAACGGATCATTCCATCCGCCTGCCACGATGTGTGCGCCTCCCACGCATGCTGCCGGGCAAGGATGTAAAAACGCTTCTTTCCCGCCTCCGGAACCGCAAAGTCCGTCACGGTAAACCGCACGATCGGTCGCCCTTCCAACGATTTTCCAATTTCCTGCATACGAACGTTCGGGGAATCGGCTACGGCGGTTTTCAACGCCTCCCAATGCCGCTGCACATACAGGGCCGTATAGGCGACCCATACCGTCCTGCCAACCGCCGGAACCGTCACGGAAAGCGTCCGCCGCTCGTCGTCCCAAATCGAGTTTTCCGGCGGAACGTGCGTCCATGCGTCCCCATCCGTCGAGTAAACCGGACACTGCCCCAGCCATCGCGGTCGCGTCGGACGCCCGTTGTACACCGCGTCGAAGTCATGAAAAATCAGCGTCGTCGGCCCCGATACGTTCTCCATACGAAACGCGAACCATGTGGACTGCGTGTTGAGTCGTTTCTCATCGCACTGACGCGGCATGGCGATACGATAGACGTTTTCTCCCGCCTTCTCGATTTTTCCCACCGAGCCACCCGGAAAATCCGCCGAAAAACGTACCTCCTCCGCCAGCGCTCCAATCCCCAAAAAACATAAGCCGATCCAAAAATATTTGTTCATCAACCGCTCCTTTTCCTCCATTCTAACATTTTCCCCCAACCTTTACAAGGACACGCATTAATGGTTAATTAGCAAATCTGTATGGTGAATCTTATTTGCATTTCCATCCCTTAAGGCAAATTTCAATTTTGGAAAAGACACTCCTTGCGGGAACGGGGGACAAAAGGTATAATAAGGTTCTACGTTTGTAAGTCCGTTTGGCCCCCCATTAAGGAGGATACTAAAGATGGAAATGAATCGTCATGATTTCTTGAAAAATACCGTTCTGGGAACGACCGCAGCGGCAATGCTCGGCGGTGAAGAACTGCTGGCTGCCAAATCGTCCCGGAAAAACGACCTGGCGGCGGTTTTGGGTGGGGAGCCGGAAGCGATGCTGGCCAAGGGGCTGGAACTGTTGGGCGGCATGGGGCGGTTTGTCAAAAAGGGGCAAAAAGTCACCATTAAACCGAACATTGCCTGGGATCGCGTTCCTGAACGGGCGGGTAATACGAATCCGCTTTTGGTTGCCGCGCTGGTCAAACAGTGTTTGGCGGCGGGGGCTTCCAAGGTGTTCGTATTCGACCACACGTGCGACGAATGGCGGCGCTGCTACGAAAACAGTGGCGTGGAGGATGCCGCGAAAAACGCCGGTGCAACCGTCCTGCCGGGCAACGACGAGCGGTATTATCGGGAAGTGTCGATTCCGGGCGGAAAGATACTGAAAAACGCCAAAGTCCACGAAGCGATTCTGGACAGCGACGTCTGGTTCAACGTGCCGGTTCTGAAGCACCATGGTGGCGCGAACATGTCGCTTTCGATGAAAAACTACATGGGGCTTGTGTGGGATCGCCGGTTTTTCCACCGTAACGATTTGCAGCAGTGCATTGCGGACATCTGTTTGCTGGAGCCGCGTCCGGTGCTGAATATTGTCGATGGTTATCGGGTTTTGAAGGAACATGGGCCGCAGGGGCGAAGCGACGCGGACGTCGTGCTGGCGAAGGGGCTTTTCCTGTCGACGGATATTGTTGCGGCAGACACGGCGGCGGTGCGATTCTTCAATCAGATTCGCCAAATGCCGTTGGAATCGGTCTCGCACATTCGGAACGGGGAAATGCTCGGGCTGGGGACGTCGAACCTGAAAAACGTTAATATCCTTCGTGCCAAAATAGGGTGATTGCGATGCTGCTACGATTTTTCCGACGCGTTGTGGCGTTGGCCATGCTGTTGACGTTGACGTTTTTCTTTGTGGATGGGCTGAACCTGTTGCCAGAATCGGTCAGCAAGTTGGCCAAAATCCAGCTGATTCCGGCGTTGCTTGGGCATCGTTGGGTGACGGTGGGGTTGTTGGTGGCCATGACGTTCGTGTTGGGGCGGTTTTACTGCTCGGCGATTTGCCCGCTGGGCATTTTGCAGGACGTTATCGCGTGGTTTGGGCACCGGATTCCGAAAAAACGAAAATATGCGTTTCGCCCGGCGAAAAACTTGCTTCGCTGGGGGGTCGTGGTGCTGGTAACGGGTTTTGCGGCGGGGGGAATCACGTTCGTGCTGGGCCTGTTGGATCCCTATTCCATTTTCGGACGGATCGCCACCAACGTGTTCCGTCCGGTCTGGCTGTTCGGTGAAAATCTGGTCACGGTCGCTGCGGTGAATCCGGCGGTACGGACGTTGGAGGCGTTTTTTCTCGCGTTGGTCATGCTGGCAGGCATCGGTGTTCTGGCGTATCGAAACGGCCGAACGTACTGCAACACGATCTGTCCGGTCGGCACGGTGTTGGGGTTGTTCTCGCGATTTTCGCTCTTCCAAATCCGAATGAACCCGGAGAAATGTATCGGTTGCGGGCTTTGTGCGGTGCGGTGTAAATCTTCGTGCATCGACCCCAAAGCGAAGCGTATCGACGCCAGCCGTTGCGTGATGTGTTTCGACTGCCTTGGTTCGTGTCGGAAAGACGCGCTTTCCTGCTCGATTTTTTCAGGGGGAAAGAAGTCGCCGGAAACGGAGAATGCCCCGGAAGCGAAGCCGTCGGAATCGGTCGCGGGGGTGGATTTATCGAAGCGCACGTTTTTAGTGACGCTCTCCACGTTGGCCGCCGCGTCGCAAACGGTCGTGGCCCAGCCGGTTTTGGAGATTCTGAACACGGGCAAAAATCCCTTTACGCGGCAGACTCCGATAGCCCCACCCGGAGCGGTAAGCATCCGTCACCTGGTCGGTCACTGCACGGCGTGTCACCTTTGCGTGAGCAAATGCCCGACGCAAGTGCTCAAGCCGGCCGTGATGGAATATGGGGTGGCGGGAATGTTCGCCCCGCGTATGGAGTATTCCCGTGGGTTCTGTAATTACGACTGCACGATCTGTGGCGACGTCTGTCCGAATGGCGCGATCCTGCCGTTGACGGTGGAGGCGAAAAACCGTGTCCAGGTGGGCCGCGTCGTGTTTGTCGAGGACAACTGCGTGGTGAAGGTGGACAAGAAGAATTGCGGAGCCTGTGCCGAGCATTGCCCCACGCAGGCGGTCACGATGGTTCCCTACGAAGGCGTGCTGACGATTCCACACACCGATACGGAAATCTGCGTCGGCTGCGGCGGCTGCGAGTCGATCTGTCCCGTGCGTCCGTTCAAGGCGATTTATGTGGAGGGGAACGCGGAACATCAGCGTCGAAAAGAGTTTGAGGATGTCAAAGTCGAGGTGGAAATCGACGATTTCGGTTTTTAACCGCCCTGTCAACAGACGATACCGACGATCCACAGGCACAAAACCGCCGTGACGCCGATGAGAAGCGTCATGGCGGTGTGTGTTTTGTAGCCATCCTCCGGGGAGAGTCCGCCAAAGTTGGTGACGACCCAGAAGTAACTGTCATTGGCGTGCGAGACCACCATACTTCCGGCCCCCACTGCCAGAAGTACGCGGATTGCGTCGAACGTCGTTGTAAAGCCGAGTGCCGCCATCATGGAGTTCGGATCGGTGAAACTCCCCATCATGCTGGCGGTGGTGATGATGGCCACGGTGCTGGAACCTTGCGAAGTTTTCAGGATTGCCGCGAACAGAAACGGGAAAAAAATGCCGAATCGAGAGAGCGTTTCGGAATGACGGCTCAGGATTTCAGCCAGATTCGTGTTTGCGATGACCGCACCCAACACGCCGCCCGCCGCGGTGAGGAACAGGATCGGCCCTGCCATTTTCAGCGTTTCCTGCGTCAGCGTCTGGAATTGCCCTGTTTTCCCCGACACCACCAGAAGCGGTATGGCACAGAGCACCCCCACCGCAAGTGCCACGACCGGCGTGCCAAGAAACGCACCGATCTGCCGGACACTCTCTGGAACCGCCAGCACCGCCGAAATCGACCCCAATGCCAAAAACCCAATCGGCATGGCAATCGGCAGCACCGAAAGGACCGCGTTCGGTAGTTTCCCAAACGCTTCCAGCATTTCCGAACATGATGGCAAGTCGGTTTCTTCCCGCGAATGCGTCCGTTTCCCCACCCATTGGGCAAACCACAGCGCAACGAAAAACGGCGGTATCGAAAACAGCACCCCCCAACCCATCACGGCGAGCAGGTGGTCGGTCAATCCCAAAAACCCCGCTGCCGCGACCGGGCCGGGAGTCGGGGGAATGAATACATGGGCAAGGAGCAATCCCGCTGCGAGAATCACCGTCAGGGTCACACTGGAACAGCAGGTTTTTCGGTAGAGATTCCGGCGAATCGGGTCGAGAATCACGAAACCACTGTCACAGAACACCGGGATCGACACGACCCACCCCATCAGCCCCATCGCAAACGCCGGATGTTTTTGCCCCACGCACCGCACGACCATCTCCGCCAGCTTTACCGCCGCGCCACTCGTTTCAAGCATCGCCCCGATGAGTGCTCCCAGAAGGATCACCAGGCCAATGCTCGCGAAGGTTTTGCCGAATCCGTTGTTGATCAGCCCCGGCAGCTCTTTCAGGGGAATCCCCACCGCCACGGCCAACCCGAACGACACCGCCAAAAGCACCAGGAACGGATGAATCTTCCAGCGGGAAATTGCGACGATCAAAACCGTCACTGCAACGGCAAAACAACATGCGAGGTACATTTCAACGCGCCTCCGGATAGCCGACGGACTGGGCGTACAACACCCGCTGCGACGGGGAGAGACGGAAGCATTTTGCGAGTTCCTCTCGGTCGATCGACGCCCGGAATACCGCCGCCATGCCGTTCGCGGCGGCAAACAGATAGACGTTCTGGCCGATGAATCCGGCGCTGGCGTTCGCGTAGGCCATCTTGTGTTCTTCCGCCGGGTTGCTGATTTTCAGCATGTCGAGGTCGGCGACAAAAAAGAGCGTCACCGGAACGGCATGCGTGTATTCCTGCGAGCCGGTCAGCCGACGATGATCGCCCGCATGGACCAGAATCAGGAGATTTTTCGTTTCGTCGTATCGATAGACGCCGGTTTCCAGCATGACGTAAACCGACGTTTCCTGCATATTCAACGCCGACGGCACGGTGCGCCGCCCATCCTCACGGTTGATCCCGCACGCCGCCCAAAGCAGGTTGGAGAGCGTTTGCAGGTCGGGCTTCCGGACGCTAAATTCCCGGCACGAGGCCCGTTTGGAAAGCGCGTCCAACAACGGCATTCCACCGGTTTTCACCGGCTGCGGGAGCGAAATATCCTGTCCGTTGGCCGAACATCCCAGGCACGCTAAAAGCGTCATTACAGAAAACCATCGCATGGGCGATCCTCCTTTCATGGATTGTGGTTGGGATAATGAATTTCGTCGATTATAGAAATTTTGTCGCCCTTTGTCAAGCGAGCGGGAAAACTTCCCCGAACGTGTCCGGGGGTGACCACTGGTTTTTCCGGGAGTTGTCGATATAATAATCTGTATGATGAAGAAAAATCGTAAGAAACCGGAGCCTCCTCTCCTGCTTATCGACGGGTACAACCTGATTTACGCCATCGGCCTGCTCCCTGCCACGCCGGGACGTACGCGGTTTGCCCCCGGAAAGCTGCGCGACGCACGGGACGCCCTGCTGGAACTGCTGGTGCGTGGGCTTCCCGAAAAGGTGCGTGAGCGTACCACCCTCATTTTCGACGCTCTGGAACCGCCGGAATTTTTGCCCGATTCGTTCCGCCTGCAGGGGATGTCCGTGCAATTTGCCCGAAACTACCGCGACGCCGACGAACGAATCATCGAAATGATCCATTCTGCCGACAGGGGAACCCTCATGACGGTCGTGTCGAGCGACCACCGCATTCAGGCCGCCGCCCAGCGTCGTAAGATGAAAGCGTACGACTCCGACCAGTGGTATTTCGGCGGGCTGCCGGTTCTGTTTCCCGAAACGCCTCCCCACGACCTCCCTTCGCAGGCCGAGAAACCGGAGGAGATTTCGCCGGAGGAAACGCGGTACTGGTTGGACATCTTTGGCGAGTCCTCCGATTCTGGCTGACGGTAATTTCGATCAATCCTTTTCGCAGATTGCCAGGGCGAAGTAATCGTATTCGGGATGTTCCCGGTCGTTCTTCGAGAGAGTACGCCCCACCCGGAACGCTATCGTGTCCCCTACGTGTATCCCCAACGGCTGTTTCGGTTCCGTGAGCAGGCATCCCTGAAATTTGGAATCGATGGCTTCCTGAACACGCACCCAGGCACGTTCATACTCCTGGGGTGAGCGGGCCAGAAAAACCATCAGGTGATCGGGATAGACCTTGTGCCGAAGCGTGTCTAACCACCCATCCCGACGCAAACTCTCCAGCATCTCGTCCTGTCGGAACGGCCCCACCACTTTTTGAAGGTACGCTTCGTAACGCTGCGTGTCGATTCCGTCGGTGACGTACGATCCCAAACATTGGGCAAGCTCTTTCGGGTAGCAGATTACCGGCTCGTCCCAATTCGTGCGTGGCAGGAACGCCATTCCCCCTTCCGGCTGGGGCTGGCCCTGGGTCAGCACCAGATACGAAAGTCGTCCTTCGCCATCCACAAAAACATACATCAAAAGCCATCCCGTTCCCTTCTCGAATCCCATCCGTCCGGCCAGACGGTTGGCCAGCGTTGCGGACTTCACCAGGAAAAACTCTCCGTACGCCGTGGAAAACGTGAAATCATCCATGGGAAACAGCAGCATTTCCTCGAACGAACGGATTCCAAGCATGACTTCGTAGTTCGTGAGGTATTCCACCACATCCACAAATGCGGTTTTGCGTTTTGCCAAATCCAGCGGCGTCGCCCCGTTCCGGTTTGGAATATCCACCCGCCCCCCATGCTGGATCAACATCCGCAGAATGTTCCGGTGCTGATTACTGGCCGCCGAATGCACCGGGGTGACGTTGGCATATCCACCGACCGCGTTGACGTCTGCTCCCTGGGCGATCAGGTACTTTGCCACCTCAAAATATCCCTCCCGACATGCGTTATGCAGGGCCGTCCAATGATCCGCCACATGCCCCTGCCTCACGTCCGCCCCCTGCGTTTCGACCAGGTATTTCACCAGTTCCAACGCGTCGGTTTCGGCGGCCGAAGCAATGACTGAACAGAGGCTCCCCGGCGTTTCCAGCGGAACGTGCCGCTCCTCCATCAAATAACGCACCAACGGCAGATTACCATACGCCGACGCCATTCCCAAAAGTGTCCAGCCATGGCGGGTCTGCACGGTCGCGTCCCACCCTTTTCCCAGCAGGTACGTTACCAACGCAATGCCATGTTCCCGATTCGCCGTGGCACAAAGAAGCGACGGCTCCCCCAACAGCAGGGTGGGGAGTTCATACCCTCGTTTCTCCAGCCATTCCAACATGGCTACCGGGGCTTCGGTGCGTAAAATTGCTCCGCAGAAAATCTCCTGATACGCTTCGGGAGCGTTTCGCACGTCGGTTTCCTTCTCCAGAATCGTGAGTATTTTTTCGACCTCCTCCATGGTTCCATTGAGAAACATCCGGTAAAGTGGCGAAGGGGTTTGCTCCCCCCGTTCCCAAAAGGAGGCCCCCTTTTCCCGAATCAGATATTCCACCAATGCGAGATTATTCTGGGCTACGGCAATGTCTCCCACAACGCTCCCCATGCTGTCCGGAATCCTCCAGTCGGCCCCCCATTCCAGTAACAACCGTGAAAATTCCATCAGGTTCTCGTTCCTCGCGGAAACATGGAGCAACGTTCCCTCCCAGTCGTCCATCGATACCCAACTGTCTGGCGGGCAGCCCTGTTTGAGTAATTGTTCCGCCGCGTGCAAGTCGCCGTTTTGCATCGCCTCGACAAACGCATCGCTCCAGGGAGTGTTTTTCGACGTCATGTTTTTTCTCCTTGTTCTTTGTTTGTTGCATTGATAATTGATAATTGGGGGGGCCTCCAGAAAACTTTTGACGATGGCTTTCCCGTGGAACCAACCTTACCACCTTTCCCATTGGCTGTCAAGGAAACAGGACAGATTTTGTCCAGGGAAGGATATTTTGACGAAAAACTCCTGAACCGATGAAAATAGTGCGTATCGATTGGGGCCAAATGCCGAAAAGGATAGAAACGTGACCCGGTGGGAAGGGAAAAGTCGCGAAAACGTGGAATCAACCAGAACGCATGAAATGATGAAGATTTTACATACCTCCGACTGGCATTTGGACGCGCGACTCTACAATCAACGCAGGTCGGCGGAGCATGAGGCTTTTTTGGAGTGGCTGCGGCAGACGATTCGTGAGCAGCAGGTGCAACTGTTGGTGGTGGCGGGCGATATTTTCGACAACCGGACGCCAACGCTGGAATCGCAGGAGCGGTACGTTGCGTTTCTCATGGGGTTGTACGAGGATTCGATCCGGGGAAAGAGCGTTTGCCGGAACGTCGTGCTGATTGGCGGGAATCATGATTCTGCGTCGTTTTTGGAGATTCCGAAACCGATTTTGCAGCACTTACGTATCCACGTCGTGGCGAGGAAGCCCGCGCGGTGGGACGATCTGGTGTTGGAAATGAAGGACGATGCGGGGAAAACGGAGGCGGTGGTTGCGGCGTTGCCGTTCCTGTCGGACGTCGATTTGCGTCGGAGCGTGGAGGGGGAAACCCTTGAGGAGAAGAACCGTCACCTGATGGAGGGGATTCGCGACGCGTACAAGACGCTGGCGGAAATCGCGACGACCAAACGTTCCGCCATTTCTACGGAAGCGTTCGTGCCCCTCATCGCGACCGGGCATCTGTTCACGCAGGGGGGCGACGCGGGGGATGGCGTGCGGGAAATCTATACGGCGGGGAACTTGGAGAAATTCCCGGCGGCGTGGATTCCGGAGCGGTTTGACTACACGGCCCTGGGGCACCTGCATTTACCGCAAACGGTGGGGGGGCGGGAGAACGTGCGCTACAGCGGGTCGCCGATTCCGGTCGGTTTTCAGGAGGCGAAAACGGCCAAGCAGGTCGTTCTGGTCACGTGGGAGGGGGATGGAAAGCGGAGCATCGAGTTGCGTGACGTTCCCCGGTTTCAGCGGTTGGAGACGGTATCGGGGGATTGGCCGGAACTGGAAGCGAGCCTGAAAACGTTGAAAAAGATGGATGAACCGGTCTGGCTCCAGGTGCGTTATACGGGGAAGGCATTTCGCCCCATGCTTCAGCGAGACGTGGAGGAACTTTTGGAAGATTCGTCGGTCGTTTTGCTGCATTTGCAGAGCACGGCGGCCAGCGACCGGGGGTTGGTGCCGAATTTTTCCGGGGAGACGCTGGAATCGCTGGAGCCGTTGGAGGTTTTTCGGCGGGTGCTGGACGCGTGTAAAATTCCGGACGAGGAGCGGGACGAATACATTCAGACGTATCGGGAGGTATGGGAATCATGCGGATTTTGAAACTTCGTTTTCGGAACCTGAACTCCCTGGCGGGGGAATGGACGGTGGACTTTACCGACCCGGCGTTTGCGGAGGACGGGTTGTTTGCGATTGTCGGGCCGACGGGGGCGGGGAAAACGACGATTCTGGACGCCCTTTCGCTGGCGTTGTTCCAGCGAACGCCGCGGTTAAAAAATTTTTCCAAAACCGAAAATGAAATCATGTCCCGGCAGACGAACGACTGCATGGCGGAAGTGACGTTTTCCGCAGAGGGGAAAACATACCGGGCTTCGTTCGAGCAAAAACGGAGCCGGGCAGGTTCGCAGAATCCTTTTGGGGAGGTGAAGTGCGAGCTGGCTCAGGCGACGGGAAATGCGGACGGCGATGAGGTTTTGGCGACGAAAAAACAGGCGTTTGAGGAGAAAATCAAAGCCATCCTCCATCTCGATTTCGACCAGTTTTCGCGGTCGGTACTTTTGGCGCAGGGGCAATTCCGCGATTTTCTTTTCCGACAAAGTGCGAACGAGCGGGCCGAACTGCTGGAAAAAATCACCGGAACCGGAATTTATACGGAAATCAGTAAAAAGGTTTCGGAGCTATACGGTCAAAAAAAACGTATTCTGGAAAATCAGACGACCGGGTTGGAGGCCCTGAAAGCGGGGTTGCTGGGGGAGGAAGAAGCGGTTCGGCGGGCTGAGGAGCGGGAAAAGCGGATCGCGGAATTATCCCCGTTGGAGGCGGAATTGCGGGAATTGGAGACGCAGATTGCACGGAGGAAAACGCTTCTTTCGCTGGAATCCGAGCGGGCGACATTGGAGGCACATCGGAAGCAGTGCGACGCCGACCTTGCTGCGTTCGCGCCGGAGAAAAAGCAGCTGGAGCGTCATCGTCGGGCCGTTCCGCTGAAACCGTTGTTCCGGGAAACGGAGGGGTTGCGGAAGGCGCTTGCCGAGAAACGAACCGCGTTGGAAACGGAGAAAACCGCGTGGGAAACGGTATCTCGAAATCTGGAGGAACTCCTGCCGCAGATGGTCGCTGCAAAGGCGTCGCTGCAAGCGGCGGAACAGATGCAGGCGGAGGAGACCCCTCTTTTGGCGAAAGTCCGGATTTGGGATCAGGAGATTAAAAACCACGAAAAGGCGTGGAACGAGGCGAAGCAGAATCTTCAAAAGCGTCGGCAGCATTGGGAGGAAATCCGCAGGAAGCGGGCGGGGTTGGAAAGCGACAAACAGCGGGTGGAAGTGGTCCGGCAGGAGCAAACCGCGTTGCGGGAGGCGCGTCGGGAGCGGCTTGGCGAGCGGACGGCGGCGGAAATTTTGACGGCCCTGCATACGATTCAGGAACGGCATCGGAATTGGCAGCAAATGTGGGATGGGGTGGTCGCGTGGGAAAAGAATCGCGAAAACCAGGCGGTTCAGGCGGAAACGTATGCGCGTATCGTGGCGGAACAGACGCAGTATCAGGCGGAACAGCGTGCAATCACCGCGAAGCTGGAAGCGTTGCGGGAGGAAATCGCGTCGCAGAACCGTACCGTCCAGCGGTCGGAGGATGTGGAAAACCTGAAGGAATACCGAAGCCGGCTGACCGAGGGGGAACCATGCCCGCTTTGTGGGGCGACGCACCATCCGTTGGAACTGCCGCAGCGTGAAATCACCGCAGAGCGGGCAAGGCAGGCGGCGTTGAAAGAGGAGGAGCAGAGACTTCTTTCCCGGCAGGTTGCGTTGGCGGAGAAAGGGGGGCGGCTGGAAGCGGACGGGAAGCATTCCCAACAGCGGCTGGCCGAACGGGTCGAGGAGGAAACCGACCTGCAACAGCGGCTTGCGGTGTGGACGCAGCAACTGGCGTTGGAATCGCTGCCGGAAAAAGAGGGGATTCAGGCGAAGATCACCGAACTGGAAGCGGAGGAAACGGAGCTTGCGGAGGATTCCCGGCAGGCGGCAGACTGGGACGCGAAGATTGCGGAAAAAACGTCGGAAATGGAAGCGTTGGAGCGGAATTTGAAATCGTGGGACGCGTTGGAAGTGGCCGAGGCGACGGCCGAGCGGGAACAGACCGACGCTCTGGAAGAAACGCGGAAATGGGAAACGGCGTACATGGCAAGCCGGAAGGAGCGTCAGGAGAAATTTCAGGACAAAAATCCGGACGATGTGGAACGGGCATTGGCCGCGGCGGTTCGCGAAGCGCATAAAGAATACTCGGAACGGAAAGCGCAGAAAGAGAAATGGGAAATGGCGGTGACGATGCGTGAGGTATCGTGGAAAAGAGCCGCATCGGAAGTGGCGGATGGGGAATTTGGATTGGCCCGGCAGGAGGCGGAGTGGGCGGAAGCGCTTCGGGTGGCGCAATTCACCGACGAGCGGGATTTTCTGGCGGCGCAGCTGACGCAAGAGGAACAGGAACGGAAGGAAAAACGGCAGGAGGAACTGCACGCAACGGACACGCGTTTAAAAATTCAACTTCAATCGGTGATGGAACGGCTGGAGCAGGAGCGTCGGCAGCCTGCCCCGACGGGGAATTTGGAGGAATTGCTGGAACGTCAAAAGAGGGGGAAGGAGCAACAGAAGAAAACCATCGAGTGCATCGGGATGTTGGAGGAACAGCTCCGGCGAAATCGGCAATTACTCGAAAAAGTTGCGGAGGAAACGGCAAAAATCGAGGGGATTCAGCGAGAAACCGACCGTTGGCAGAAGCTCCACCAACTCATCGGCGGGGAGCGAAATCCCCGTTTTCGGCGGCTGGTGCAGCGGCTTTCGCTGGAAATTTTGTTGGGAAACGCGAATTTACAACTTCAGCGACTGGCACCGCGGTACCTGCTGGTTCTGCCGTCGGACGATGGGGATAAAGAGCTTTCCATCGCCTGCCGGGATACTTTTTTCAATGATGAAATTCGTCCGGTGAGCAACCTTTCAGGGGGGGAGACGTTTCTGGTGAGCCTGGCGCTGGCGTTGGGTCTGTCAAAGATGTCCAGCCGCAACGTCCCGATGGAATCGCTGTTTTTGGACGAGGGATTTGGGACGCTCGATGAGGAAACGTTGCAGGCGGCATTGGAATCGCTTTCGTTGTTTCAATCGGGGGGCGGGGAGCAGAAGCTGATTGGCATTATTTCGCATGTGGAGACCCTGAAAGAACGGATTGCGAACAAGATAGAAGTCCTTCCCGGAGCCATGGGCCGCAGCCGTTTGCAGGGTAACGGAATAAAAACAGGTTGAATTTTGATAAATGGAGTGCAATTCGACCTCTCCTTCCCAAATTTTTAAAAAATTTTTTTGTAAAATGCGGGGGGATGTCTTGCAATTTCATCGTTTAGGCGTTAAGCTGTAGAATGACGTTTATTTATTATACCGAGACGTTCTTTTTCAAATTTTACGGAAAGCAACATGGCCAAACCATTTCTGCACATCAATCTTTCGGAGGAAGCGCAGTTCTTCCGTCCCGTCGCTCTGGAACCGGGGTGCCCCCTGTTTGACCCTACGAATGCCAACGATCGGATTCTTTTTCGTTGGTTTGGAGGGATGACGCCGGAGCCGGAATGGGACGAAAACGGCCAGATTTTGCGATTTTTTATTCGGAACGATCAGGGGGGGCGTTTGGAGGACGTAACCTGCACGACCGTGACGAACGAGGATTTGAACGAGAAGTTGATTACGGAAATTGAGCGTCTGCAAGCGCGGTTCGAGCGGATTCGGGCCACCTCAACGACGGAGAAGATTTTACGGGAAAAACTTTCGGAAGAATTTCGGGATTTAATTGAGAATAAAAAGCGGCCGGATCGGACGTATTATTTCTTTAAGTATCAGGATGGCGGCGGGCTGACGCGGTTGGTCTGGATACCGGGGTATGCACCGATCCATCAGGAATATGGCGCGCCGATGATTTGTGACGACGAGGCGTGCAATCAGCTTTACGTGCGGCTGCCGGGGGCGAAGGCGCGGTGTCCGATCTGTTTGAAGGTTCCGACGGCGCGGCGGAAGGCGATAGAGGCGGCACGGCGGAAGCGGAATCGTTATTTGCTGCTCTGTTTTTTGCTGCTTTTGTGTGGATGGATTCTGTGGAATCAGTTTACGTTGAAGGTGAAGCCGGGGCCATGGAACACGTATGTGGGCTGTGCGTCGGACTTTCGGGTGATCACGCCGGGGCTGGATGGTTTTGGGCTGATTTTGTCGAAGGATGTGACGGACGAGGTTTTTAAGACGGTGGAGAATCCGTCGGTAGCCTGTTTTCCGGAGGGGGGAATGCGCGCGTACGCCGTCAGTCCGGGTGAGACGAAGATGCGGTTTTATTCTGGCTGGCGTTTTGGCGGGGTGAAGGTCACGGTTCATCCGCCGGTGAATCCGAATCGGGTCTGGATTGAGCCGGAAAATATAACGCTGGCGGTCGGTTCGACGCAGCGGGTGAAGCTGATGGGCGAATACGAGGGGGGCCAGACGGCGGAGCTTTCGCAGAGCACGTATTGGGATTCGCGAAACGACGGGACGGTGTATCATTTTAATGGTTTCGTGGAGGGGTTGCAGCCTGGGGAAACGAACCTTTCGGCGAAATATCGTGCCACGCCCAAGGATGCGTGGATGGACGCTTCGGCCACGGTTTCGGTGGCGTCCAAGACGTTGGAGTCGCTGGAAGTCAAAGCGGTTCATGCGGGGCCTTTGCCGGTGGGGAAGAAGTCCCGGATTGAGGTTTTGGGCAAAACGGCGGAGGGGGAGGAGTATGCGTTTACAGGTTCTTCGCGTCTGGAGGCGGTGATTGATCCACCGTCGCTGGCGACGTACCAGGGGGAAACGATTCAAACGCTTCAGGCGGGCACGGGGCGATTGCAGGCGACGTTGACCGACGGCACACCAGAGGGGGCGGCGCTTCAGACGGCGGAAATGGTGTTGGATATTGAGGATGTCGCGACGACGGCCCGGCTGCGGGTTTATCCGAAGGAAGCGTCGATTGCGGTGGACGAGCTGTTCCCGCTGTCGGTGGTGTGCGGGGATGTTTCGGCGTTGAAAATCACGTCGGCGAATCCGAAGGTGGTGCGTGTGGGGAAGGATCACTGCCTGATTGGGCGTTCGGCGGGGACGACGGAAATTACGGTGGAGGATGGTACCGGTTCGGTGGTGATTCCGGTGACGGTCGCGAACGTGAAGGCGGACGGGCTGGTGATGGTTCCGCCGTCGGGTGCGGTTCCGGTGGATCATGACACGACGTTCCGGTTCTTTGCGCGGGCAGGTTCGGAGCGGTATTATCCGCTGGCGCCGGGGGTGGTCAAGACCGACGCGGTGCCGAATGGGCGGTATGCGCTGGCGGACGGGCTGAAGGCGAGGGTTCGTGGGTTGAATCCGACGGATGCTGCCGATCCGCAGTCGGTAACGTTCAGCTACCAGGGGCAAAAGGCAAAGACGTCGGTCAAAGTGATTCCGGCGCCGTTGCGGTTGAAGATTACGCCGTCGGGGAAGGTGGCGTTGCCGTTGGGGTTGTGCATGACGTTTGACGGTTTCGCGGTTTATGGGGACGGGGTAAGCACGCTTGTTCCCTACACGCGGATGGAGTGGAATACGGAACCTGCGGCGGCGGAAGTGGCCGGATTCGGGTTTGAAAAAGGAAAGGCGATGGCGTTGGACGTAGGGGCAGGGCCGGTGTCGATTTGGGGGAATTATTTTGGGACGGAATCGAATCGTGCGGAACTGACGACGACCGAGCGGACGGACGTGACGTTGGGGATCGAGGTGGATCGAACGCTTCGGGTGGCCGGGGAGCCGGGGACGGCGATCCTGACGGGCAAGACGGTTCACGGGGATGTGGAGTTGGTTCCGAACGTGGGCAAATTCAGCACTTCCCAGGCGGACGTGGTGGCGGTTACGGGGGAGAATAGTGGCAGTTACAAGGCGGTGGCGGCGGGAGCGGCGTCGCTTTCGGCCACGCACCCTGCGGCGGAGCAGCCGGCGAGCGTCGATTTGCGGGTGGTTCATCCGCGAAACGCCCGGCTTTACTGGGAGCCGTCGGAAGTGAACGTGGCGGTGGGGGAGATTGCGCCGTTCCAGTTGATGCTGGAGGGGACGAACCCGGACGCTGCCGAGGGGGAGGAAACGGAGTGGTCGGTTCCGATGGATTCGCCGGGGGTGTACTATTCATTCGGAAAGCCGGACGCGGTTTTGTGGCGGAGTCCGACGTTATCTGGAATACAGCCAGCGGAGGCGTTTGACGTTTCGGCGTCGTATCTGCCGTATTTGAAGAATCCGGCGCACGCGAAGGTTTCGGTATTTGGAGCCAATCCGCCGCAGGCGTTGCGGGTGGTGCCGTCGGAGGTTTCCCTGGCGCCGGGGCAGGCGATGAGTTTTGCGGTGGAGGAGCAGTTGGAAGGTGCGGAAGGCTTTACGGAAGTGCAGCCGGACGACGTGAAGTGGGAAGTTCCGAGGAATGTATACTGGCGTGGCCCGATGGGGCAGATTCGTCCGCAAGTGGAGATTCCGGCGGACGAGGCGGCGGGGAGTTTCACGCTGCGGGCGAAGTACCGTGGCAAGACGGCGGACGTAACGGTTACGGCGGCGCCATCGACGTTGAACCCGGCGGATCCGGAGGTGGAGTTGTTGGTGCGGCGGTATCCGGCGGGGCGGTTGTTGCCGGTGGGGCAGGCGCAGAGCTATTCGATCTGGATGAAGAAGGGGGAGGTGGAGGAACCGGCGCCGAATGTCCGTTGGACGCCGGATTTTGAGAACGAATATTTGACGTGGAGTGCTCCGGTAATGGAGGCGACCAAGGCGGGCTTGACGCAGTGGATTACGGCGAAGGTGGGGGATCGTGCGGTGCGGTTCTTTACGCAGACGATGGATCCGTTTGTTCCGGGCGAGGTGCCGCCGCCGCGAGAGGGGGATCCGTCGGCCGTTCGGATTCTCAGCAACAGCGGTACGGAAGTATCCATGGCGGTGGGGGCGAAGTACGTGGACTATCGGGTGGAGGCGGAGTATCCGGACGGATTCATTCGTGTGGTGACGAAGGACGCGAACCTGCATCCGATTGCGGGGGACAAGTCGATTGTCAGTCCCAGCAACGGCGAGTTGACGGCGGTCAAGCCGGGGAAGGTGACGTTCATTGCCGAGTACATGGGGGTGGACAGCGAGGAGCCGCCCCTCACGTTGAACGTGACGGAGAGCGTGGATGTGGACGAGTTACGGCTGGAGCCGGACAAGGACATCCGTATGCTTCCGAACGAGACGGTGACGTTCCGGCTGCATGGCTACAAGGAAAAGAAGTCAGTCGGTTTGCTGACGGGGATGGGGAATATTGTCTGGAAGTCGGACAACGAGGCGGTCGCCACAACGCAGGGGCCGGTAACGACTTCGGTGGCGTTGGGCAAGGCGAACATTACGGCGGAGTTGAATGGCGTCGTGAGCAAGCCGGCGGCGGTGGACGTGGTGGCGACGATCGACGAAAAGCTGGGGCCGACGGACAACGTGATCAAGATGTTGGTGGGTGAAAGCAAGCTGGTGGGGAAGGATTTTGCGCTCATCCGTGGGAATGTCGATTTCAGTATGCAGTGTGGTGTGACGCCGCTGGTTCCGGGGATTTGCGAGTATGACGCGACGCGTCATGCGTTGGTGGGGAAGGCGCCTGGGGCGACCGACGTGATCTTCACGATGGCGGACAAGAAGGCGGTCATGCGGGTGATCGTGGGCGGTGTGGATGCGCAGACGCTGACGATGTTGAAAGAGGATGGCGAGATTATCGTGGAACCGGCAGCGGCGTCGATTTCGGCGGGCCAGGCGATCGAGCTGCGGGTTTACGCGGTATCCAAGGATCGTACGGTGCGGTTGGAGCGGACGGCAAGTGCGGTGTTCCGCAGCAGCGATCCGTCGGTCTGCGAGGTACGTGGTTTGCAGCTTTGCGGGCTGAAGCCGGGCGGCCCGGTGGAGATTACCGTGATGATTCCGGAGATTACCGGGAAGGGGCGTTCGGGGAAGGCGTCGTTGACGGTGGACAATCATCCGATTACGGAACTGGTGGTGGAGCCGGGGGCGATTCGGATGTCGACGGGCGACAAGTCGAATCTGTTTATTCAGGGGCGTAGTGCCAGCGGCCTGCTTCCGCTGTTTGCGCAGTCTCGGTTGAAGGTGGCGACGGACGGCCCGGCGGCTCGGATGAACGGCATTCAGAGTGTCGAGGCGGCGGCTGCGGGGGACTGCAACGTGAATATTGATTGGGACGGCAAACTTCAGCGTTCGGTAGCGGTGAAGGTGGACGACAATCCCTACACGAGCCTGGCGATCGACCCGGTGAGCACGACGTTGGCGGTGGGCGAGGGTCGCGCGTATCAGGTGACGGCGCTTCGTGGCGGTCGGTTGTACGTGCTTCAGCCGGAGACGGGGCTTCAGTTGACGACGGCGGATCCGAACGTGGCGGTGGTTCAGGGGAACATGGTTTTTGGCAAATCGGTGGGACGTACGACGGTGGTCGCCCGGTTTGCGGGGCTGGTTTCGGAAGGAACGATCGACGTGGTGGAGCCGGGAGCGGTGCCGACGAGCGTCGAGGCGGCGTATGTGGATCCGAACGCGGCGGTAACGTACCGGACGGGCGACACGGTGCTGGACGGGGGGTATCGCGGGGTGGTCAGTACCGACGTATTTGGCGACGGTGTGGCGCCGTATGCGGTGACGGATTATGCGGTGACGGGCGTATCGGGGTTGCGGTTTGAGCCGGCGTCGATGCGGCTTTCGCGGTCGTCGGGGCCGGTAGCGGTGCGGGTGTTCGAGGAAATGTCGAACGGAACGCTGGGTCGTGAGGTCAGTAACGATCCGAATTTGAAGGTGGAATCCGCGTCGTCGGTGGTTCAGATCAGTCGTGCGGAGAATGGCCCATACATGATTCAGCCGGCGGGGAAGGATGGAACGGCGCGTGTATCGGCCACGTTGGGCGACAAGACGGCGTTGCCGATGTTCGTGCAGGTGGGCGAGGTTTCGGCGGCGGGGGCGGTGCTTTCGGCATTGCCGGGGACGTTGGAAATGAGCGTGGGGAACACGGCGGTGTTGGATTCGGTTCGGGTGATTCCGGACGCGGGGATGATGCCGTTTGACATTGCGTATCGTCTGACACCGACGGATGGTGGCGGCGTGGTTTCGGTGGAGGGAACGACGATCCGTGCAACGGCACCGGGCACGACGCGATTGCAGGTGACGTCGGTGGATCCGCAGGGGGTTTACGACAACATGACGACGTTCGTTCCGGTGACGGTAACCAAACCGTTGCAGTTGACGCTTTCTCCGATGGAATCGTCGTTGCGGGTGGGGGATCGGACGGCGCCGTTTGTGCTGATGGCGCGGGATGAAACGGGGGCGTCGTTCCCGGTTTCTGCGGCGTTTACGTCAACCGACCCGTCGATTTTGCAGCAGGACGCGATGGATCCGTCGCGATTCCAGGCGGTGTCGCTTGGGAGTGCCCAGGTGCGGGCATCCTATGGGGGGCAGGAGCTTTACGCGAATGTTTCCGTGGCGGGCGACCGATATTTGAATGTGGAGGGATCGCTCAGCGAGCGGGACAGCGACTTTACGGTCATGCTGACGGTCACGGCGGGCAGCAGCCAGGGGGCGTTGGAGTATCGGATTTACGAGATGGGGAGCAATCCGCCGGACGCGTGGGTTCCGGGGACTCCGGGTGCGGACGGGCTGACGGTGATGCTGTCGAGTCCGGCGATTCGGTATCGGGGGCGCAACGACCAGTACACGTTGGTCATTGAGTCTCGGACGGCGGGCGGCACGGACATACAGAAGTATCCTTACAATTTCCGGTTGGGGGCCATGATTAAGAAAGTGGACTAAAATCGGAGAGGCATTGCGGGGTTGCGTTTTTCGCGGCCCTGTGGGTAACTATTCCTTGTTATTATTTATGGCAGCTTTTAAAAACGCGATTCCGACCGAAAGGGTGATTTATCGTTTGGGTTCGGGGAGCGGTTTTTCGAAGGTGTCTATCACGACAACAACGTAACACGAGAGAGCTATGGGATTTCCAGATGAACGCGATCGACAGATTATTCGGCAGGCAGAGCGTGTCGAGAATTTGGCGACAGAAATTTGTGACTGGCTGGCGGAATTCAATCCGGATCGTCGGAAGGTCGATCTTCTTCCGATTGCGGAGAGTGACGAATTTGAGATATTGCAGTTAAGGCGATTGGCCAGCAGTCTTTACACGTCGTCCAAGGTTCCGGTGGCGGCGGCGGTTTACGGGCCGTCCCAGGTGGGCAAGAGTCTTTTCATGGGTCAGGTGCTTCGGGCGCAGAGCGAGCAGTTCAGTCCGCTGGGTCGGGACGAGGCGCATGGGGAGCCGGCGTATTACAAGGATTTGTCGTTTAATAACGACTTGAACCCACAGAGTGGTTCCAACGAGGCGACGGCGCTGGTGACGCGGTTTACGACGAAGGATCGTATTGCGGAGAGCGTTTCGCCGGAGTATCCGGTGATGGTGAAGGCGTTGACGCGGGTGGAGTGGATTCGCGTGCTTGCGCGGGGTTTTCAGGTGGAGTGTCGCGGGGCGGATTTTCCGTGGGACGAGTCGCATCTGGACAAGATGTTGGAGGACATGTCGCGGCAGTATCCGGGCACGGGGGTGGATCGGAAGTGGCGTATGGATTTACTGGACGCATATTCTTACATGCGGACGGTGGATCGTCGTGGTTTTCCGTGCAAGGAAGCGATTCTCAGTGCGTTGTTGAGTCGTTATCAGCTTTCGGACGAGGGTTACATTCAGGCGGCGGGGCAGATATTCTGGGGGGGCTGGCCGACGTTGAACAGTCTTTTTGTGCGGATCAACAAATTTTTGGAGAAGTTATCGGCGTCGCACGAGCCGGCGATTTTGGTACACTGGGCGGGGGTACGGTTTTTGTTGGACTCGCAGCGTGCGAAGGTTCACGAGCGTAAGACGTCGAAATGTTTTACGCGGGTGGACTGGGCGGACTTCCATCTTCGTCAGCGGAAGGACTGGTACGTATTGGAGTACACTCCGGGCAGCGGGAATGGCGACGAGGATTTGGAGACGATTCAGGCGGCGATGTTGGAGTTGGTGCTTCCGATTCTTCCGCACCGGTTGAATGACGACTGGCGGAAGGTGATCGAGCAGATGGACTTTCTGGACATTCCGGGGATGCGTGCGGGGCGTCAGGGGGCGGAGCAGGGAAAGCGAACCGAGGCGGACAAGCTGGAAGAACAGATGGAGATTGTCAAGCGAGGCAAGGTGGCGTACCTGTTCGAGCGTTTTACGGACGAGCTTCAGATACAGACGTTGATTTTGCTTTCGCGAGGTGGAAACCTGGAAGTGACGTCGCAGATGAAGTATCACATTGACAAATGGGGTCGGGCGCGGTATGGGGAGAAATACTGGCCGACGAAGATCACGGACGACATGCCGGCGTTGTTTATTGGGATGACGGGGATCGACGAGGAGTTCCGGAATCGTCAGGAGTATGCGGACAAGGGGCTTTACACGCAGCGTCTGCGTCAGTTGGTGGACACGCTGGGGCCGGTGATGACGGACTTTGGCGGGCGTGGCAAGGCGTTTACGAACACGTATCCGATACGTTATCCGGGGACGTGGGACACCGACCAGGAGCAGCGGGACGCGGACGATCCGGAGAAGTGGAATCGAGCGGGCAAGGCGTTCATGGAATGCGAGATGGTTCAGGATTTCACGGCCAATCCGGCGCAGAAGTGGAATGCGGCGATGACGGACGGGGATGGGGGTTTGTCGTTGATTTCGGCGGGGATTCGTGCGGTGACAACGGCGACGGAGAAACAGAATCAGCTGGAGATGGAAGTGAACCAGGTGTTGGACAAACTTCTGTCGCTGGCGGGCGACTGGGTGGTGGATCCGGACGCGAACGTGGATCGTGAGAAGCGGATTCGTGCGGCGGAGCGGGTAGTGAATTGGCTGACGGACGATCCGGAGGCGTCGTACGCGCGGGTTTACGCACTTCAGGAGGCGTTGAGCGTTTCGGAGGGGGAGAACTGGCAGTTGGCGGATTGTGCGGATCAGGGGAAGCGTCATGGCGACCCGCTTCCGAAGAATTTGCGGACGTTCCTTCACGAGTGGGCGACGAAGCAGGTTCCGAAGCGTTGGGAGGAGTACACCAAGGCGAACGACGACGGGGCGCCGTGGTTGGATGCGAATGATTTGAGCACATTTGTGCGGTACGTCCGGGATTATCTGGTGAGCGATCATTGTATCGACGATTTGCTGAAGGAGCTGAATCCGGTGGTGAATCTGAAAACGCGTGACGAGGCGGCCCGTCGGTATGCGCGTCGCAAGTACGTGAAGATGATCATGGACGATTTCATCATGAATCCGGGGCCGTCGCAGGAGTCGATCGCGCCGCCGCAGTTAGACGCGGACGAGGAGGAGACGGAGCCGCACGAGAAGCCGATCGAGTTTTACGGGAATTATGGATCGACGGCGATGTTTATGAAGCGTTGGTGCGAGCGGTTGCCGCAGGCGTTGGCATTGGGTGCGGGCGACCACACGCAGATTCCGCCGGGGAACGAGGAATTGATGCGGATATTGGAGCCGTTTGAGAGCATTCTGGCCCAGATTCGCAGCAAGAGCGAGAAGAAATAAGGCATTCACGATACACTTTTTTTAACAATCGGAAAGATTCATGTACGTACTTTTTGCAAATACAGGTGTGCAGGTTCTATGCGTTCCGCTGAAGGGTGGGGCGCGTTATAACATTAGTCAGGTGGGCAACGGCTGGCAGCGGTGTCGGTGTGGTCAGGCGGCGGAGGTGGATCCGAACGCGAAGAAGCGTCGGAACGAGCCGGAGTCGCCGGCGGGGATGGACTTCCCGTATGTTCAGTGGCAGATCATTCAGGGAACCACGACGAAGTTGTATCTGGCGGTGGACACGACGTGTGGCGACCCGGATATTGGGTATTTTTGCGATGCGAACGCGTTGACTGGGGATTTCAATCTGGTGTTGGAATTTTTGCAGGACGTGAATGGTCAGCCGTTGCGGGGTGTTCCGCCGGTGGAGATTTGCATTCGTCCTGCGGCGGCGACGGCGGGGGACGCGAAGCATGTCCACATGGTGGTGGATTTTGGAAACAGCCGCACGGGGGCGTTGCTTTTGGAGGTGGCGGGGGAGATTTCTCAGACGCCGCAGATGTTGCCGTTTGAGTTGACGAACCGTTATCATTTGGATTCGTGGAACGACGATGGCGAGGCGATTCGCAATCCTGGGGCGCGGTGGTTTTCGTCCAAGACGCACTGGTGCAACACGCCGTATCTTCCGCCGCAGCAGATGAAGAAGATCGAGTTTCATCAGGTGGATGAAGGGGGCGAGAAGAAGGGCTGGTTTGGTTGGAGTCATGGTTCCAAAAGCAGCATGAACAAGGTGGAGGTTTTGCGGCGTCCGGACATGTTCGAGGACTTGTCGATGGTGCGTATGGGCAAGGAGGCGGACGACGTATTGCAGGTGATTGCGACGGACGACGACATTCGGACGGGGGTGAGTTCTCCGAAGCGGTATTTATGGGCGGAGGATGCCAGCTGGCTGGAGGGTGCGAACTGGCACATGGCGGATCCGCACGACCGGGCGGGGACGCGGACGTACTGTTCGACGCTTCACGGGGCGCTTTTGAAGTACATTCATGAGGACGACAACGATTTTCTGTTGAAGGAAACGGGGGTGAAGGCGACCGATTTTGCGCCGGAGACGCCGTTGAAGCCACGTCATGCGCCACGGTCGTTGATGACGGCGGCGATTTACGAGATGTTGGCGCAGGCGTACACGTACGTGAATTCGATTGGCTACCGAACGCAGTCGGGGGATGCGGGGCGAGCGCGGGAGATTCGGACGTTGACGTTAACGTATCCCAGCGGGATGATTCCGGAGGAGCGGGAGCGGCTTCAGAGGCAGGTGCAGAAGGCGATCGAGATATTCAATTTAACGTTGGGGCGTCATCAGCATGTGAAGCCGCTTTTGAATTTGTCGATTGACGAAGCCAGTGCGGTGCATTTGACGTACATTTGGAGCGAGTTACGGCTTTTGGGGCAGGATCCGCGGATTTGGTTTGAGTCGTTGCATCAGTGCCGTACGAAGCCGAAGGAGGAAGCCAAGGTGGAGGAGCCATCGCCGATGATGGGTTCCCCGGCGGCACGGCGTCGGATGGGGGCGGCGCGTGGGGCGTCGTCGATGAAGGCGGAGGAGGAATTTGGCGACAAGAACATGGAGGTTCGGATCGCGTGCATTGACATTGGCGGTGGGACGTCCGATTTGATGATTGCGAAGTACAATTTCGAGTCGAAGATCGACGATTACATTCGTGGGAAGGTGATGCATCAGGATGGGATTTCGCTGGCGGGCGACCAGTTGGCGAAGCGGTTATTGGAGCGGATCATTGTCCCGGCGTTTGCCGACGCGGTGGGGATGGACGAGGAGGATGTGATTCTGTTGTTTGGGCCGGAGGTGCCGCGAAACCGAGAGTTCCGGAACCATCGGGTAACGTGGATGAACCGGCTGTTCATACCGCTTGCGCAGCAATATTTGACGTTGGCGACCGATGGGATTACGACGGAGCCGATCAATCATATGGATCCGGAGCTGATCGACCCGGCGATTCTGGAGTCGCTTCAGCAGGCGTTTGACAAGCTGCGTGGTCCGGGGTATTACAACCTTCAGCAGGATATGGAGCTTTACGTTCATCAGGCCGAGTTTGAGGGGGTGGTACACGAAGTATTCGACGAGCTTTTATTCGATTTCTGCCGACGCTGCATTGATTACAATGTGGATGTGGTGTTGTTGGCGGGTCAGCCGTCGAAGCTGGGTTACATTCAGAAGCTGGTGCGGATGTACCTGCCGTTGAGTCCGTCGCGGATTGTGCCGATGTTCCACCATTACGCGGGGAACTGGTATCCGTATCAGGACGAGAAGGGGCAGTCGCCGGGGGTGATTATCGATCCGAAGAGTCCGGTGGTCGTGGGGGCGGCGATTGGGTTCATGGCCGAGCATGGGATGTTGCCGCAGTTCAAGTTTGAGATGTCGGGCAAGTCGGAGGAGAACACGTACTATTGGGGCGTGATGAGTGATTCGACCAGTGGGATTCGGAAGGAGCGGATTCTGTTTTCTCCGGCGGACGAGAGTGCGCGGGAGGAGATCACGGAGTTTTCGACCAGCTCGCAGCGGGTGATTATTGGTCGAAAGATGAGTCCGGTGGAGACGGCTCAGGCGACGCCGATTTACGTCATCAAGATGGATGTAGGGGATCGAATTGGTCGGACGCAGGTTTCGGTGAAGATCAAGCGGCACAAGGCGGAAGCGGGCGTCGAGGAAGGTCTGGAAGTGGAATCGGTCAGTGGTATCGTAGCGGGTCAGGACGCGGTGTTGGGCGAGAACGTGTTTTTCACGTGGCGCACGTTGGCCGACGAGCGGTACTATCTGGACACGGGCGGGCTGGACAATATCGAGCTGGGCGGCGTGGTTTGACGTGTGTTTGGAAAAGGGTTGCGGCGGGGTTTCCGTCGGGAATCGGCGTAGTGAGGCGTCGTCGCGAACCTGGAGAGATCAGCTTTTCAAATCACCAGGAGTGGAGAGATCATGGCGTTATGGAATAATCGACCGGAGAATAACGGGAATAATGGAAGTGGAAGCGACGCAGCCCCGCAGGGGGACAAGAAGCCGGTTTCGCTGGGGGGGCTTTACGGGTTGATTGCCGAGTCCCAGCGTCAGATAGCGGACTATCTGGTGCGTCGTGAGGCGGAGTTACGGGCGGCCAGTGCGGGGAGCGTGGCTTCATCGGGAGATGGGGGCAAGTTCGACGCGAAGTTGTTGTCCGATTCCCTGATTCCGGTGATTGAGCGTTTGGACGCGATTGGGAACATGCTGGCCAACGGTGCGGCGAGCGTGGGTTCCGGGGGGATGTTCCCGGAGGATTTGGCGAAGATGCTGGACGAGCGTTTGGGTCGGCTGGAAGGGTTGCTTACGGGGGATCTTCCGATGCCGGAGGCGGTTCCGTCGATGGAGCCGCAGGCGGAGGTTTATCCGGAGGAGTCCCATTCCCAGATGGAGGTTCCGCAGGTTCGCACGCAGATGGTGGCCGGTTCCAACGCGAAGTTGGAGCGGGTGATTTTCGGGGACGAGCTAACGGGGAATCCGGCGCTGCGTCAGGAGCGGCAGACGATCATGGGGGGGCTTTTCGGGGGGTATCCGGAATGTGCCTACCTTGCGGGGGTGCTTTTGATGTTTCGTTCGTCGGCTCCGGAGAAGATGGTGCTTTTGCTGAAGGATTTGGGCGAGGCGTTTTATCGTTGGGCGGCGACGTATGGCGGGGATTACGAACCGATGGAGGACGCGCTTTGCAGTTGGGCGGAGCGGATGTGCGAGGGCGTGGGGCTTCAGAACAGCATTGAACTGGTTCGACCGGGGAATCGATTTGATTCGAGCCGTCACAACGCAACGTCGCGTGGCGTGGAGGTGACGCAGGTGCATGGTTGGATCATTCTTCGTGGCAACGGCACGGTTTACGCCAAGGCCATGGTGGACGTACAATAACAAAAACCTTTTAGATTTCATAATACGGAATACGGAATAACGACGATGGGAACTTATCAATGCAGTAAATGTGGTTATTGCCTTCAGCAGCCGACCGAACCGTTTCATTGTCCGCAGTGTGGCAGTCAGGGAATTGGACTGTTCCGTGCCATGCCGGACGGTGGGGGTTTTGGTGGGGCGCCGCAGGGGGGTGGTTATCGCCCGCAGCAGGGGGGATTTTCTCCGAACGGTGGTTATGGTGCCCCGCAGCAGGGGGGGGGATACTCGCCGAATCCGGGGGGATATACCACGAACCGGCCATGTTTTGGTGGGGCGCCGCAGGGGGGGGGAAACCCATCGCAGCAGCAGCCGTCGGGCGGTTTTGGGGGATATTCGCCGCAGCCGAACAACACCTTTAACGCACCGGGGCAAGGGGGGGGATACCGTCCGCAGCAGCCCGGTTTTGGGGGACAGCAGCCATCGACGGGGGGATATCGTCCGCAGCAGCCGTTTGGCGGCCCGCAGCAACCGTTTGGAGGGCAGCAGCCGTCGGGCGGTTTTGGGAGCGGTCAGGCGGGGTATCCGTCCAATGGTGGGGGGTATCGTCCGCAGCAGCCGTTTGGCACGCAACCTGCCGGAGGTATGCCGGGTGGCTCAGTTCCGGGTGGCTCAGTTCCGGGGGGTTCGGTACCGGGCGGGGCGATCCGGGGTGGTTTTGGCGGGATGAACCCAGGCAATGCGGCCAATCGGATGCCGTTTGGGGGGCAACCGCAGCAGCCGCAGCAACCGTTTGGTTCTCAGCCGCAGCAGCCGTTTGGCGGGCAAGTGCAGGCTCCGTTTGGGGGGCAGCCACAACAGCCATTTGGCGGACAACCGCAGCAGCCACAGCAACCGTTTGGTTCCCAGCCGCAGCAGCCGTTTGGGGGGCAGCCGCAACAGCCGCAGCAACCGTTTGGGGGCCAGCCGCAGCAGCCGTCCGCATTTCCGTCGCAGCCGTTTGTGCCGCAGGCTCCGGTGCAGGAACCGATTCCGCAGGCACCGGTACAGGCCCCCATGCCGCAGGCGCCCGTACAGGCTCCAGTTTCGCAAACTCCCATGACGGAGCCGGTACCGCAGCCGGTTCCTCAGGTTCCGGTGCAGCCCTCCGTTCCTCAGACGCCACCACCGTCGCCGCAGCCGCCCACGCAGGCACCCATGCCGCAGCGTCCGGCACAGGCTCCGGTACAGCGACCAGCGGCTCAGGCGCCCGTGCAGCGTCCAGCGCCGCAGGCTCCGGTGCAGCGACCGGCGGCACGTCCGGCACCGCGTCCGGCGCCGCAGCAGCAACGGCCCGCGCCGCCGCGACAGAATTTTCCCGCCCCGCCCAGCATGGAGGAAGCACCGGCGAAAAAGTCAAAGCCGGCGCCGAAACCGGGGATTCAGGTACGGGGCAAGCCGATTCCGAAGCAACCGGCGGGGCGTCCTGCGTCGGCCAACGATCCCAAGGCGCGTCCGCGTTATCGTGCTCCGGAACCCCGTCCGCAGGTTCGGCCGGATGTGGACCGTCCAGAGCGGTGTTTCTGGGGATTCCCGGAGGTTCCGCCATTTACCTGCGACGCGAAGCCGATGAAAAACGCTCCGGTGCTTGACGACAAGGGGCGGTTGGTGCTGGTTTCGCAGGGGAGCCTGTACGCGATAGACATTACCACACCGGAGCCGGAGATTTGCTGGGAGTACATCATCAAGTCGCACGTTCCGGGGCCGATTGTCGTGGATGCGGAGGGGGATTATCACCTTCACAGTGCGGACGGCTACCTGCATTGCGTTACGAAGCATGGCAAGCAGTCGTACATGCCGGTACAGATTGGCGAACCGTTGGGGTATGCCGCGCCGGTTGTGGACGCATGGGGCAACACCATCGTCAGCGATTACAACGGCGGGTTGATTCGTGTGTCGAAGGAGGGGAAGAAGGATTCGCGTCCTTATTTCCGGTGCCGTGCGAAGCTGGATTCGTCGGGGGTGATTGCGGGCGAAACGCTCTACATCGGTTCGGAGGAAGGGTACCTGTTCGCCATTCAGCTTGGGGAAGTGGGGAAAAACCTCTGGGATCAGGGGGCCGAAGTGGGTTACGCGGGGGGCTTTTTGAACTCGTCGCCGGCGGTGACGAAAGACGGGATTATCGTCGTCGCCACGCGAACGGAGAAGTTGATGGGTTTCCTGCCCAGTGGGGAGGTGGCCTGGTCCACGCACATGCCGGGGCAGCTTTTGGGTTCGCCGGTGATCGACGCGTACGGGCACATTTACGTGGGGGCCAGCTTGTCAACCCGTCAGGGGGGGCAGGGGTATCTGGTCAGCGTGGATGGGAATTCGCACAAAATCCGCTGGCAGTTTCAGGCCGAGGAGATGGTGGAGTGTACGCCGGTGGTGGGGGACGACGGCACGATTTACTTCGGGGACAACGCCGGCTGGGTGTATGCCGTTTCGCCGCGAGGGGACAAGAAATGGGGCGTCCGATTTGAGGCTCCGGTCCGTTCGGCGGGAACGATTGTGGCCCCGAACGTGCTGGCATTTGCGTTGGACGACGACGTGCTGGTGGGCATCCGTTGCGAATCGACCGACCTGGGGGGCGACTGGCCGAAGTTGGGGCGTGACAATTACCACTCGTTTGTTGGGCCGACGCCTCCACCGGTGGTGATTGGTTCGGAAGAATAACGTACGGCAGAATCCGGGAAACCGGGAGGAGGAATGGCGATGTTGAATCGACGGGATTTTTCGCGGGTGGTTGCGGCGATGGGCGCAGCGGCGGTTTTACCTTCGGGGGTTTCGGGGGAGGAGCCGGCGTCGCGTGGGAAGAAGTGGTATCGTGGCAACCTGCACATGCACACGTTCCGTTCCGACGGGGTGGCGTTTGCCGAGGAAGCGGCGGCGTTGTACAAGCGGCTGGGGTATCATTTCGTCTGCCTGACCGATCACAATAGCGTTCATGAATCGGACGACCGTTGGGTGAAGCTTGGGCAGAAGAAATTAACGGAGGCGCACGTGGCCCGCTATCGGGAAACGTTCGATTTTCCGCTGGAGGAACGGGAGGAAAATGGGGAGAAGGCGTATCGCCTCAAGACGTTCGCGGAAATGGGGGCGTTACTCAACGAGCCGGATCGGTTCCTGTTGCTTTCGGGGATGGAGTATAGTGGCACGGTGAAGAACCGGCACGAGGTGCATACCAATTTCATCAACGTGCGTCAAAATCATCCGTGGGTGGCGAAGGAGACGACGGCGGAGAATATCGACTGGAGTTTGGAGCTGTACCGCAGCATGGCGAACGAGCAGACGATTTACACGATGAACCACCCCCTCTGGCGGTTTTACGACATCGACCCCATGGATTTGGTGAAGCGTCCGGAGATACGGTTTTTCGAGGTGGCGAATGTGGAGGCACGGCCGCTGTTCCATGCGCCAGTGGAGTTTTGGACGCACGATAAATTCTGGGACATTGTGAACGCATTTCGGGCGCGGCGGGGGGAACCGCTGTTGTACGGTACGGCGACGGACGATACGCATGGTTATAACATGTTCTATCGCAAGCCGGATTTTGTGGGATATGTGATGGTGCACGCGGCGGAGCTTTCGGAAGGGGGGCTGATTTCGGCGATGAAGGCGGGTGATTTTTACGCTTCGACCGGGTTGACGCTGAACACGATGGCATTCGATCGTGCTACGGGGACGCTTTCCGTCGAAGTGGCTCCAGAGCCGGGGTATGCTTATACGATTCAGTTTATCGGCACGAAGCGGGATTTCGACCCCACCGTTTTGCGGGAGGTGGAACATCAGGCGCAAGGGGTCATGCCGTCGTGGTGGAAGGGGGGGGAGCTGCCGAAGCGGAAACTGGCGGTCTATTCCGATTCTATTGGACAGGTGCTGGGCGAGGTGCGTGGCACGGTCGGGAGTTACACGCTCCGGCCCGACGACCTTTACGTCCGGGCGAAGATTTTTACGCAGAAAATTTCGTATAACGAGTGGGAACATCCTTCCAGTCCGATTGCCTGGACGCAGCCGTATTCCCGGTAGCGTTGGCCTGAAAATCGGAAAAATTTTTGGCTTTTCAGGAAATTTTTGGAAAAATTTTGGAAAAAAAAGCCCACTGGCGGGATTTTTGGATTATACTATGTGTTGAAACAATGTTAAAATAATTGGAAACATTTCATATCCAGTGAGTTTTGGAGGAAAAGATGCTATTCAAGACATCCTTATCGTGCAAACATATTTCTCATCGAGCGGCACGAACAACCGAATCATTCGCCATAGATTGCCCCCCCCCACGCATCTTCACACAAGCGGGGCGTTGATTCCTGGTGCTTCGGGGGCTGTTTGGGCCTGATTCTGGCGATGGGTTGCGGGATGGCGGCGTATGGTGTCGAGATTGGGTCAGGCACGACGATTACCGTTACCAATACGGACTGGGCGACGAAACTTCCCGACACGATGAACTTTTCCGGCGGAACGCTGGTGATCAATCCCACATCAGATATTACCATTTCACGTAATGCGGTCTTTGCGGCCAACACGACCAGTACCATCACCTCAGGTGGCAGTGCCACGTCACTGTTAAGCGGGGCACTTTCCGGTTCGGGAACAATTACCAAAGGCGGTACCACCCAGCAGTTGCATTTTTCGGGTAATAATTCCGCATTTACCGGAACGTTGAACGTCAGTTCCAATTGGGTCAATTTCCGAAATACCGGAGCGGCTCTTTCCTCTGGAACGGTTAACTTCAATGGTGGCACGGGATTTGTTCTGGTTCCTTCGGCCAATGGGGAGGTTTTCGCTTTCGGCATGATTACTTCCAGCACGGGAACTCCAGAAGTCCGGGTTACTGGCGGAAACGCATACGCCGCAACGATTCGGGTCGGCGGAACCAACGCCAGTGGAACGTTTGCTGGTAAGATGCTCGATAACTCCACCAATACGGCTCTTTCGGTCGAGAAGGTTGGCACGGGAACATGGACGCTCACGGGAACCAGTTCGTATACGGGAGCCACCACCATTTCCGCAGGAACGCTTCAACTGGGCAATGGGACGGCTTCCGGGTTTTTGGGGGGCATGATGGCTGTAGACGGTGCATATACCGGGACAGCGACTGCGATTACCGTGGCATCGGGGGCAACGCTTGCTTTTAACAATGTCGGTAACGCGACCAGAACGCATAACACGATTACATTCAACGGCGGTAATCTGTCGGTTACAGGGGCGCAAGTCAATCTGGGAGGAACGGTTGCGGGAACGGAACTGATCAAAATCGGTTCGGGAACGGCATTCTTCCAGGGGGGGACGACTTCTAATAACGCGACGGTTACGGTTGGCAAAATTGTCGTCAATGCGGGGGTACTCGCCAACAAAGCGGCACTGACCGCCACCACCACCGACATTACCGTCAACGATGGCGGTACGTTCCAGATCGGTTCAGCAACTTATCCAAAAATAGGTTCCGTTCATGCGTCCACCAACATTACCGTCAATACGGGCGGCACGTTTGCCGTGTATGAGAATACGATAACAAACGCGATTACGTTCGACGGTGGAAATATCACCTCGAACGATAAAAATGCGACGTTCAGTGGAGCGTTGGATGGCAGTGGACTTGTGAAAACCGGCACAGGTACGATTACGCTTACCCAGAATTATGCCGGAACCGTCAGTGTTTCTGCCGGGAAGCTGGTTTCCACGGCATCGGTTACGGGAAATATTACGGTAAATGGCAGTTCTTCCATCCTGCAACTTGGTCTTGGTTCTGAAGGCAGCTCGGGAAGTCTGGGAACGAACACCATTACGCTTTCCAACGGTGGAACGTTTGGTTTGAATCGTACCGATAGTAATAATTTCAACCTACAGAACAGTATCACGGTTAGCAACGGTGGAACCATTGCCAATTACGGTTCCAAAAACCTCGTTTTGCAGGGGACGGTTTCCGGGAACGATCTGACACTTTCCAATGAAGGTACGGGGAACCTGTTTTTGCAGAACTTGAGTAGCGAGTGGCCATCCGATTTCACGGGGCTGACCGGAACGTTGACGATTGCGAAGGGAACCGTAATCAACAAAAATCCCGCCGTCGGAAATGCCGCGAATCCGCTTTCCGTGGTCGTGAAGGATGGGGCGACGCTCCAGATGGGAAATATCTACAACAACAGCGTTTCCCAAATCCACGGTACGATTGAACTGGAATCGAGGGCCAATTTGATGCTGGGATATGCTCCAAGTGGGACGACGGCGACGTACGCGAACGACATTTCCGGTGCGGGAACCATCTCCGCAGCATACGGAACCACGGAATTGACCGGTGATAACAGTGCTTTCACCGGAGCGGTTAACGTTGGCAGTAATTACACATTGATCGCAAGCGGAGACCAGACGCTCGGCAATTCTGCGGTGACGCTCCGAAGCAACGGCACGCTGGAAGTTGCGGGCGATCAGAACCTCAAGTCGCTGACACTGGGGGAAAATTCCGATTTAACGCTGGAATCGGGAACGGTTTCCGTTGCGGATAGCTTTGCGGCGGCAAGCGGTTCGGAGATTACGTTCCTCCTGTCCAATATGGATTCCGCAACCCTCGACCTGAACGGTACTGCCACGTTTAATGACGTTATGGTGTATCTGGATACCGTAGAAACGCTTGACATTTGGAAATCGTATGATTTTCTACAGACGGCGATGGCGGAGGGGATTTCTTTTGCTTTGTCCACGAACCTGTTATCGCAGGGGATGGTGTTGCGATTTACGGAGACGGGATATGCGGTGCAGAATGCGGCGGCATTTCCGGAACCGGCGACCTGGACGTTGTTTTTGCTTATGGGGGTGTGGATGTGGCGAAAACGTCGAGGGGCTTGATCGGTTTACGAGCAGGAATCTTTATTGCGAAGAATTTTAAAAATTTTTCCTTTTTTTTACACAAAACAGGGAAGCCCACTGGTTAACAGAGCCGAAATCTGTTAATATAGAATGAGTAGGATATTATGGGTTGAAATTTTTGGGATACTTCTGCTTTCTTGTGTAAACCGAGAAATATTAAGAAGATAACAATACCGGGTTCCCTTTCGGTGCTTGAAAAAGCGACGTGAAAAAAGGGACATTAGCCGGAGAGTTTTTGGACAAGCCATGGCAAACATCGTCCTTGACGATTATTTAACGATGCTTCAGAAATCGCGCCTGTTCGAGGATAAGGCGGAGATTGAAGGGTATCTTGCGAGCTGGCGGGCGGACGAGGGAACGACCGATCCGGACAGCGTACCTTCTTTTTCGGATTGGCTGGTTGCGAACGATCACGTTACGCGCTGGCAGGCGGATAACATATTGGCAGGAAAATACAAGGGATTTTTCCTGGGCCAGTACAAGCTGCTCCGTTCGATTGGTGCGGGCGGGATGAGCAGCGTTTATTTGGCGGTGCATACGCTTTTAGAGCGTCAGGTCGCGATCAAGGTGTTGCCGAAAAGTCGGGTAACGACCGATTCGTCGTATCTGGAGCGGTTTCTTCTGGAAGCGCAGGCGGTAGCGGCGTTGGATCATCCGAACATTGTGCGGGCGTACGATATCGACAATGAAGGGGGTTCCATTTACTATTTGGTGATGGAATTTGTGGATGGGCCGGATTTGTTGTCGTTGGTAAAAAAGAATGGGCCGTTGGATATTTACAAGGCGGCGCAGTACATTCGTCAGGCGGCGATAGGGCTGGAATATGCGCACAACAACAGGCTGATTCACCGGGACGTGAAGCCGGCGAACCTGTTGGTGGACAAGGACGAAATCATTCACGTGCTGGATTTGGGGCTGGCCCGGTTTACGGACGAGCGGCGTGCTTCGTTGACGATCGCGTATGATGAAAACGTTTTGGGGACGGCCGATTATTTAGCGCCGGAGCAGGCGCGGAACAGTCACAACGTGGATGGTCGTGCGGACATCTACGGGTTGGGCTGCACGTTGTATTATCTGTTGGTCGGGCATGTTCCGTTCCCGGACGGGACGCTTCCTCAGCGGATTGCGGCGCACCAGAAGCGAATGCCGAAGGCGATTCAGGAGGAGCGTCCGGAGGTTCCGGAAGATTTATGTGCCATTTGTTGGAAGATGATGGCCAAAGACCCGAACGATCGCCAGCAGACGATGCAGGAGGTGGCCGACGATTTGACCGACTGGCTTCTGGAAAACGGTCAGAAGATTGCGGGGTATACGGGGGTTTTACCCACCCGTAAAAAGGCAGCGCAGACGACGGATTCCGGCGTGGTTTTGGAAGGAGACGCCTTAAAGGAGCTGGAGGCGATTGCGCAAATTGCGGTATCGGATTCGCGGCACGACGAGTCCTCGGTGACGAAGGGGTTGTTCCATTTCTCCAAAGCGGGCGGTAGTTCTGTGAGTAAATCTGCCGAGACGGTGGTTTCGGGGGGTTCGGACAGTAGCCGTAAAAAGGAGCCGGTCAAGAAGGAGTCGCCCAAGGGGGGGCTGTTTGGTTTCGTTCGGAAGCCGGAGAAGGGTTCCAAGGCGGAAAAAAATTCCAAGCCGGAAAAGGGTTCCAAGAGTGGTACGGTAGTAACGGGGAAAACCACGTCGTCGTCGGTGGTGAAGAAATCGGGAGAGCAGCAGAAGCAGGACGAGTCGTCGTTCATGAACTTTCTGAATGAGAAGGAGCGGTTCCGTCCGGGCAAGGGGGAGACCGGTTCCGGTACGGTCAAGGCGGACGACAGTCACATGGCGTTCAACGTGGTGAATCTGAATTTGGATTTGAATTCCGGTTCCACGCCGTCGTCCCCGTCGTCGCCGTCAAAGAGTTCCAAGGTATCGCTTTCGGCCCCCTCCCAGAAAACGGGTGGGAGTTCCAAATCGGGGCGTAAATCGGCACCGGCGAAATCGGATTCCAAAACCGATTCCAACGGGGGAGCGGGTTATAAGAAAAAGCAGACCAGCAAGCAGGAAACGTGGATGGTGATCGGGATTTGTGCTGCGGTACTGGTCGTGTTGATCATCATTGCCTGCCTGCTTTGATTCCCATCGGCGGGCAATTTTGGGGAAACGTTTTTTGGGGGAAGCGTTGGGGGTTATTGGTCGAAACGTCCGCTTTGGAAATCCTCTAAATCGAGCGTGACGAAACGGAAACCGAGGGTTTTCATCGTTTCCGTCCATTTTTGTTGTAGGTCGGGGCGGGAGAGGAAGGTTTGGCGGTCGGTTTCGGAAAGTTCCAGACGCACAAGCTCCCCTTCGTGAACTCGGACGCGAAAATTATCTTGCGGGGAGAGGAGGTTGTGGAGCGATTCTTCCGCCGCCTCAAGGTGGGCCAGAAGTTGCGGCGTGAGGGGGATTCCGTAAGCGACACGCGTGGCCAGGCAGGGAACGGACGGTTTTTCCGCCGAAGCGAGATTCCACTGAGAAGCCAGGCGGCGGACGTCGGCTTTCGTGAGTCCGAATTGGGCCATGGGGCTGGGGATTCCGAGTTCTTCGAGTGCTTTTCTTCCAGGGCGATAGACTTTCAGGTCGTCGGCGTTGCTCCCTTCCAGAAGGTGGGGGAACCCACGGCGGCGGGATGCTTCGAGCATGACCGAGAAGAGCTGGCGTTTGCAGTAGTAGCAGCGCAGGAGGTCGTTCCGGGAAATTTCCGGGTCGTCGAGCATGGCGAAGGGGACGGCGACCAGCGTAACGTTCATTGCATGGGCTTCACGTTCCAGAAAGTCGCGTTCCCGCTGGGGGACGGCGGCAAGATAGACGGAGATGGCCAGCGTATGTTCCCGCCCCACCGCCTCCACCGCCGCGCGAAGCAAAACGGAACTATCCACACCGCCGGAGAACGCGACCGCAATCTTGCCCAAATTCCGTAAATAATCCAAAAATTCTTTTTGTTGCATGGGATTCCATTCATCAAAAAACCCCGCAAGGAGGGTTCCCTGCGGGGATGTCATGGGGTGGAGGGATTTTTTAATCCCCCTCGGTTAAAATCACGGTGCCGGAGCGGGTGCGGGCGCCGGAGTGGGCGCCGGGGTCGGAGCGGGCGCAGGGGCTGGAGCAGGGGCCGGCTGCGGAGCGGGTTGCGGCGGCTTTACCTCCGGAACCTTACCATTCGGGCCAAACCCATCCGGATTGGGGACGTCCGGCTTGCTTCCGTCGGGCGTTTCGTCGCTGAACACGTCGAACCATTCCTTCTTGAAATCGATCTTGCGCCCCTCCGCCGCGGCAATGTTGGTCGTCAGGGCAATGATCGCGTCGGCCATCGCCACTTTCGGCTGGCAGCGAACCATCGGAGCGTCTTTGTCCACGTAATTCGGCTCCGGGTTGTTCCGAACGCACCACGCGAAATGCTCGATTTCCTCGGTGTATCCCAGACTCAGATTCTGCAACGCCTGAATGCCGTAGGAGAGATCCTCCTCGTTCAATTCCGACGCGACTTTCATCGTCATGGGGAACGTGTCGGATTTCTCGTCCCGAATCACTTCCACAGCACTGCCGACATTGTGGGTGTACCAGAGCATGGCCGTTTCTTCGCGGTCCAGCTGCAACGTCCCCTTCGTGCCAAAGACCGTTTCGCCATATCCGCCATAGTCGTTGCCGTTAATGGCACTGTACGCCACGGCAATCTTCTGGCGACGCCCCTGTTCCGTATTGGGATCGTACCCCGGAGCTGGATACTCGAAAATACACGAAATATGGTCGTCAATATCCCGGTCGTACGGGAAAATCGGACGGTTGGAAAACGCGTTGACCGAAAGCGGAATCTGCTTTTCCCCTCCGTGCATGGCGGAGATGAAAATGCTGGACGCGTCCAGCTGGTGGCTTCCCAGTTCGGCCATCAGACCGGCACTGGTACGATCCCACAAACGCCAGCGAATCAGCTCCTCAAGCGCCGGTGCCTCGTACGTGACCGTGCCGTCCGGGTTCTTCAAAACGTGGGACTCGTACCCACACTTCGCGAACACTTCCGGAACGATTTCGTCGTTCAGCTGCGCTTCCAGCTGCGCCACCTTCTTCACCCACGCGTCGACATCTGGGGCCTTTTTCGCAATCGCGGCATCACGACGCTTGATCCACGACGCAATTTTATCCTGCTGCTTTTTAATCAGCAACGCGTCGTTTTCACAGAATTTGCCATTTTTGGCATTGAAAGCCACCAGCGGCAACATCGGCTGCCAGCTGTCGTTTCCCGGCAGGTTCCCGCGGTGCCACTGGGCACGGATGTAGTGCAAATCGCCCAACAATCCCTGCTGAATCGCCTGAATCGCGTTGTCGTACAGGGCACTGTAGTGACGCTGGTGCCCGGTTGCCATGTGCTTTTTCAGACCGGCGGCCATGCGGCCCATGTTTTTGCACTGGCCAATGTCGTGCGCCATCAGCTTTTCCGTCAGCACATGCAATCCACGCTCCATCGCCGCCCGCGCAGCCGCCTGGTGCAGGTGCAACGGAAGCGCAATCAGCACCGCCTCCAGCCCCAGTTCCTTCGCCTGATCCAACAGATCACGGTAGTCGGCAAACACCTTGACATGCTTTCGGCCTTCTTCCTCCGTTCCCCAGCCATACACCTTGCACAGACCGGGACGGACTTTCTGAGCCTTCGGGCTGCCCGTCACGTCGCCGTTGAACGCCCGCCAGATGTTGTACGAACGAATGTCGGCAATCGCCGCCACCTCGATATACTTCGGAGAGCATCCGCCCAACAGGACGTTCCCCTCGTCGCCCGTCCCCAGCACGCCGACCCGCAGCGGCTTGTCGATGGCACTATAACCAAAATATTCCGCTCCCAGTCCGTTGCCGCTGGATAAATTCTTTTCGACATACGCACGGAAAAAATCCCGACGCATCAGCTTCGACGCCATCGCGGCGCGGAAGTTGTCTATTCCAACTTTTTTTTCTTCGGGTGTTAAATTCATATGATTCCCTATATCCTTAAGTTATTGTTCATTGTATTTGGAAAGATCGGGTTTGTCCCCTTCCGGCGTTTCGTCGCTGGCAATCTGGAACCACTCGTCCTTAAAGTAAATCCGCTCGGACGTGACCGCCGACAGATTCGTAACGTGAGCGATAATCGCGTCGGCCATGGCCGTTTCCGGATTACATCGCGGCTGATTTTCCGGAGAAGGATTCCGAATGCACCAGGCGAAATGCTCGATTTCCTCGGTGTAACCCCGGCTCACTTTCGGCCCGGCCGCACCGGTGGAGACCGCCGCCTGCGACGCACCACTGGACTGCGTATCCATCGTCGGCCCGGCCGCAGCACCCGCCGCCACCGTGCTGGACGTTTCCTTCCGCAGCAACATCGCTTCTTCTTCCTTCTTCAGGATCAGCGTTCCCTTCGTTCCAAAAACGATTTCGCCATACCCGCCAAAACCGTTGCCGTTGATCGTGGCATACTGAACCGCGATCTTGTTCTTCGCCAGCTGGGAATCCTTCGCGTCGTAACCCGGCATGGGGAACTCAAACGCACAGACGATATGGTCGTTCGTGTCGCGGTCGAACGGGAACAGGTTCCGATAACCGCTGGCCGCCACGCTGATCGGGTGCTGGTGCTTGCCACCGTGCAACGCCGAGATGAAAATACTGGCCGCATCCAACTGGTGACTGCCCAACTCCACCATCAAACCGCCCCCGGTACGTCCCCACAGACGCCACCGAATCAGCTCCTCGATCGGCGGGCAAACGTACTGCGCCCCGTCCGAATCTTTCAAAACGTTCTGCTGATAACCGAATTTTACCGCGTCCACCGTGGCGTCGGCAATCTGCATTTCCTTCTGACGAACACGCAGCGATAACTTGTCGATGTCCGCACCGCTGGCCCGATTCAACTGAACGCGAAGGCTCTTGAGGTCGTTCAAAAGCCGCATTGCCTGCGGGTCGTCCGGCTTGGCCGCATACGGCATCGGCTGCTGCCAACTGTCCGTTCCCGGCATGTTCCCACGGTGCCACTGCGCCTGAATGTAGTGCAGATCGCCCAGCGTGCCGCGTTTGATCGTCTCCATCGCCTCCTCGTAGAGGATGTTGTAATGACGCTGGTGCCCGGTCGCCAGAAACTTTTTCGTCTCCTCCGAAACACGGGCCATTTCCTTGCACGCCGCCACGGTTCGGCCCATCAGCTTCTCCGTCAAAACGTGCAGCCCACGCCGCATCGCCGCAATCGCCGCCGGCGCGTGCAGGTGCAACGGAAGCGCGATAATCACCGCCTCGATGCCGTCTTCCTTGGCACGATTCAGACACTCCATGTAATCCCCGTAAACCGCGACGTGCTTGCGGGCCTCATCCTCGGTTTTCCAGCCGTAAACGTTCATCAACCCCTTCCGAATGTTGATGATCGAATCGTTGGAGTTGTCGCCATGGAACGCCCGAAAAACGTTGAACGGACGGACGTCGGCAATCGCTTTGACTTCGACATATTCCGGATTGATGGCGCCGATAAGAACGCTTCCCTCGTCGCCCGTTCCAAGAACCGCGACGCGCAACGGGTCGCCATGGACTTTACCATAATTGTAATAAAACGCGCCGGCAGTCAGCCCCGTCGTCGCAACGGCGGCAGACGACGCGACCAAAAATTCACGCCGGGAAACGCGTAAAAAATCTTCTCTGGCTTTTGCCTGCTGTTCTGGGGTAAGATTCATGATTCTATTCTCACTTTCTTGGTTTATTTGTTTTCTTCAACGTACCAGCCGAGGTAGGTCATCACCGGTTTTCCGAATCCGTTCCACACGAAGTAGTCCAGACCGCCCCAACGTCCGACCGGAAGCGTGGCCAGCATGAAAATCGCCACCATTTCAACGAAGTTTTTGTCCACGATCAACGCATGCCCCGTTTCCGGGTGCGCGGCGGGGAACAACGTCGGCCACGGCGGCTGCGTCATCAGCACGGCAATCAGGAAGCAACCCCCTCCAATCGCCGCCAGACGCGAGCAGAAACCAAGAATCAGGCAAAGACCGATCAACGTCAAAGCCCACGTCACCGAGAAATTCAGGAAATTCGTCCAGCTCTGGCCGATGATTGGCAAATTCACCCCAAACGGCAGAAGATCGGTCGCCACGATGAACTTCGGCATGGAATCGGCCTTTTTCTGTTCGTCGGTCAACAGGGAGTAAACCTCGTCGCAGAAAGCGTTTGCGGCGTCTTCCTGTCCCTGCAAAAGGCCCTTCGCCTCCTGCCGCATTTTCATCATCAAAGCCCACTGCCGCTTCTTTTGCTCTGGACCATCGTTTCGGTCGGCCTGATCCTGTCGGAAACGCGCAAGCCCACTCAGATATTCCGCAACGTCCACGGCATCGGCCTTCAGATCCGCCGTGCTGGACGACACGTACTTGCCCCACGCCAGCTGGAACGCCTTGAGCTGCTCCCCTTCCGGCTTAAAGCGGGCGAGGGATTTCTGGTAAACACGCTCCACCGAATCGTAATAGGCGGGGTATACCGTCAGCGTCTCTTTTTTTTCCACGATTTCGTTGGACGTCACCACGGCGGGAACCGTACCGGTGAACCCCTCGTCGCCCGGCTTTTTCACATCCACGCGAACCTTGTCGGGGACGTAAAACGTGATCTCTTTCTCGGCGGTCTTAAGCCGCTGCTCCCCGTCCAGGTCGGGGGCCATGGCGTAGAAGATCGGCGCGAAAGGGCCTTTCGACAACGTTAAAAAGGGAAGCGCGGAAAATTCGTCCGCGTTGTCAACTTTCCAGCAACCTTCATAGAAGAAATGCCAACCAATGGTCAAACGCAACGCCACCAGGGCGATCACCGCGACCAATCCAATTTGAAAAACATAGGGCCGTTTCAGGGGAAACCTCCTCTCAAAAATGGAGTGAATCAATAATTCAAATGTCCATAGACAATTTTTTTATTTTACATTATTTTCGCGACTTTGGCAAGATGGGTGGGAAAAAGGAAGGGCCAGGTTTGGGGAATCGGGCGAAAATTCCGAAAAGAATGGCTCGTCGGATCTTTTTTTCTTGACATAACCGACGAATTTTGCTAAAATCAAAGGGTGAAGGAAATCCACGACTTGAATTCAGGAGGAGAAAATGTTCCATTGCAAAAAAATCGTTGGGATACTGGGGTTGCTGGTCGTGCTGTCGGCATCCGGGGTTTGGGGAAGCGAACAGGACATCCTGCGGGATTCTCGCCTGACGCTTCAGGAAATCATGAAAATCCCAGCGAAAAGCATTCCCGCTTCGCTGTTTCAGAAGGCGGAGGGAATGGCGATTTTCCCGGCCATGGTGAAGGGGGGATTCATCGTTGGCGTGCAGCGTGGGGAAGGGGTTTTGGTAGTCAAAAACAAGGAAGGAGTTTGGGAAAATCCTCGTTTCGCTTCCCTGACCGGCGGCAGTCTGGGGTTTCAGGCGGGGGTCCAGCGGGCGGACGTGGTGCTGGTTTTTTGCAGTCGGCGGAGCGTCGAGGCGGCTCTGGAAGGACGGTTCACCGTGGGGGCCGACGCGACCGTGACGGCTGGCCCGGTGGGGCGTCAGGCGACGGCGGCGACCGATTGGAAGTTGAAATCGGAGATTTATTCCTATTCGCGTAGTCGGGGGATTTTTCTGGGAGCGGCCATCGACGGCAGCGTTCTGGAAATCCATTCCGACGTGACCAACGCATTCTACCAGAACGGCGTTCCAGACGAAGCGAAAGCGCTTGTGGACACGATTGTCGCCAGTGCCGGGGCCAACGCCGTGCCGCCTTCGGAGGTTTCTGCGGAACCTGTGCCGTTGACACCCAACGATAAAGAGTCGGTTCGGTTGAAGCTGGTGGAGGCGAACGCCCAGCTTCAGGAGATTTTGGAGGAGCAGTGGAAGGTCTGGCTCGCCTTGCCTGCCGAAGTGTATGAGCCGGAGGGGAAACCGTCGGTGACGGCCCTGCAGTTTGTCTGGAGCCGATTTGAAACGGTAATGACCGACCCGAAATACCAGGCGCTGCGGGAGCGTGAGGAGTTTATCCAAACGCGCGAACTGCTGAAAACCTACATGGGGTTATAGCGTTGTGGTTAAAAAATATTTCGGGTTGAATGCCATGCACCGCCCCCCACTAAATTTGCAGGCATCCAATAGAACAATAGAACGGAATATATTTGCCCTCTCTTGTCCTTTCCCGCAAAATTTGTTAGAATGCCGTTATTCCCACCTTTCCTGTATTTTCTGGAGAACAAAAATGAGAAACATTCTTTGGTTGCTGATACTGACCTCCCCGTACGTTCTGGCTCAGGATGATAAAATCTTTCAGATTGGTTTTCCCGACGGGAAAGCTGCGGAGTTTCGCTCTCCCATTAAATGGGAGAATTATTTCGACCAGAAAGACCCCATCGTTTGTCGATACGTTGTGGGGCAAAGCCGTCCCAGGGACTGGTTCCCGTGGTGGAACAGCACGCGGGACTGGAAGGCGGCGGGTCGGTCGTTTTCGGCCATCATCGAATTTGACGCCGCGAAAGATTACACCGTTCCTCTTTATTTCGTGTTTGCCACCTGCTACGGCCATCCCACGGAACCGTCGCTGCTTCATATGAAGGTCAACGGTACGGACGTGGAGCCGGTTCGGGTTCCCAACGGGCCACCCGGATTTCCGAAATGGAACAGTTCCGAACAATTCGGCTGGCCGGGGCAGTGCATCCTGACGATTCCCGCCGGGCTGGTGAAAGAGGGGCACAACGAATTGCATCTGACACTGAAAGATGGAAGCTGGTGCAGTCCGGACTACATCGTGTTGCGTGAAAAGAACGAACCGTTGCCCATCGTGAAAACCGACGACATGCTGAAAAACTTCCGTGCTGCGGGGGGGCCGATGGAGGATGTTCGGGAAGTGCTTTTCGCGGTTCGGAAGCCGAGTTACGACGGGCACTGGTACGCCAATTTCGGATATTATGCCTGCGACACCTGCACGTATCCGTTCCCGCTGGGTTCGGGGGGGAGCCTGCGGATTTTGAATCTGGACACCGGCAAAGTCCGCACGATTTTTGAGGACAAGGAGGGCAACGTCCGGGATCCGCAGATCCATTACGACGGCAAAAAAGCGATTTTCTCGTACCTGAAAAAGGGGACGCGGCACTACAACCTGTATGAAATCAACCTGGATGGTACGGGGTTGCGGCAGATCACGTCGGGCAACTGGGACGACGTGGAGCCGACCTATTTGCCCAACGGCGATATCGTGTTCGCCTCGACGCGGGCCAAGTGCTGGGTGCAGTGCTGGCTGACCGGCGTGGCGACGTTGCATCGTTGTGGGCCGAACGGGGAGAACATCTACCGCATTTCGAGCAGTCCCGAACAGGAAAACACGCCATGGGTGCTTCCCAACGGACAGATCATCTACATGCGATGGGAATACATCGACCGTTCGCAGGTACACTATCATCACCTTTGGACGACCAACCCCGACGGCACGAAACATGCCGCGTATTATGGCAATCAGACGCCGGGCATTTGCATGTTGGGGGCCAAACCGGTGCGGTATCGGGCCGACGCGAAGCCGGAGGACAAAAAATACCCGGTCGTCTGCACCTTTTCGCCGGGGCATGGACGGAAGGAACACTACGGAATGGTCACGCTGGTGACGCCGGAGCTGGGGCCGGACGCTCCCGAAGCGGCACGACGCATTTCGCTTCATGCCGACCATGCGGATCCGTGGGCGTTTTCGGATTCCTGTTTCCTGTGCGTGCGTCATGAAAAGATTGTGGTGATGGATGGCGAGGGGCGTGAGGTGCCGATTTTCGCATTGGAACCGGAGGGGCCGGATGCGGGGTTCTGGTGTGCCGACGTGCAGCCGGTGATTCCGCGGCAACGTGAGGAAATTCTTGCCGACACGACCGATTTCACGCAGAAAACAGGGCGTATTGCCATGGCCAACATTTACGAGGGGCGTCAGATGAAGGATGTTCCGCGTGGTACGGTTAAGGAGCTGCTGATTCTGGAACCGCTCCCGATTCCGGTGCATTACAACGGCGGGATGATGTCGATTTCCGCAGGCGGGACGTTCGCAATCGAGCGGATTGTCGGCAAAGTCCCGGTCGAGGAGGATGGTTCCGTGTATATGGAGCTGCCGGCACGCCGTTCGTTTTTGTTCATTGCAATGGATCAAAACGACATGCCGGTCAAGCGGATGCACAGTTTCACCTCGCTCATGCCGGGCGAGACGGCCATTTGTATCGGCTGCCATGAACATCGGACGGAAACGCCCAGTGCCGCCAGCCGTCAGCAGTTGATGAAAACCATGGCCCGTACGCCGGTCAAGCCGCAAAAAGTGGAAGGCGTTCCAGAGATTTACGACTATTTCCGCGACATTGTGCCGCTGCTCGACAAATACTGCCTGGAGTGCCACAATCCCGATAAAACCGAGGCGGGCGTCAACCTTTGCAGCCACCTTCGACCGGCGGACTTTGTGATTTCGTATTCCACGCTCAGCCACTTTAAGGGGGGGATGCTGGGCGACAACCGGAACCGCCCCATGAGTGATTTCAAGCCTTACGAAATCGGTTCGTCCGCCAGCACGCTTTTGAAACTCATCGACGAGGGGCATGTGGACAAAGAGGGGAAACGTCGCGTTACGATGACCCCCGAGGAGCGGAAAATCATCCATTACTGGATTGAGGTTGGGGCCAACTACGCGGGAACCTACGCCGCCGACGCGGGGGGGCTTTTGGTGTGGGGCTACACCCCCGCCAAAGAGATTCAGGACCGATGGGACGGTCGGGTTCGCGTCGATTTGAATTGGCCAGAAACGAAGGCGTATGGAGAAGTCGTTGCGCGACGCTGTGCCGTCTGCCATCACGCGGGGGCGGAACGTTCGAAACGGGCGATTCCCAACTCGCTTACCGCGCCGACAGGGTATTCGTTTAACTGGGGATTCGACCTGACGGAACCAACCAAGTCCCGATTTCTCCGAGCGCCGTTGGCCAGGGAAGCGGGCGGGTTAGCGATATGCCGAAACAAAAACGACCAGGGGCAGTGGGTTTCCAACCCGCCGTTCAAGAGTACCGACGATCCGGACTATCAGACCATGCTGCGGTGTATTGAGCGGGGCAAAAAGTTCATCACGGAGGAGCAGACGCATTTCAGCATCAAGCCGTTTATTCCGAATCCGTGGTACGTGCGTGAAATGATACGCTACGGGGTGCTTCCGCCGGATTACAAACAGGGGACGCCGATCGACCCCTACGAAACCGATCGGAAATATTGGGAAATCCTGGCCCAATAGAGGCATTGGCAACTTCTGAAAATCGCGTTTGCGTTTTGGAAAAGAGCATGGGGGAACCCGTTTTCCTAATGGGTTTCCCCTCCTTTTTCGTGGGGGGGATTCTGTTCTTCCTGGTGGCCAAAACGGATGGCGTAATATTTCTCGACCATTTCGTCATACGGGCCTTCCGGAACGGCATGGATAAATTCCAGCGACGTTTGCGAGTTCGTGCGGTGGTATCCCTTACGGGCCAGATCGCGTTCCAGTTTCAGGTAAAACGCGACGTGGTGCTTGCGGGGATCGTGGCGTTTGCGGCGGGCGACGGCGTGCCTGTGGCGAACGCTCCAACGGCGTCCCAGGAAAAAGAGCGGCACCCCCACCGCAACCAGCACCGCAGCGGAAAAAAGGAGTGTGAGGAACCCATCGCGGAGGCTCCCGGTATGCGCTTTCATCCATTCGCGAATTTTCAACTGCCATTGGGCCGAGGTTCCGGAATAAAACAGGCGGTGGAAAAATCTCCGCACAGGGGCATACAGCGAATCCTGTTGCTGGGAGCGGTTGAGGCGTAAAACGTAGGTGTTCCAGAGCGACTCCATCGTGTCGAGCCAGCGAAAAGCCCGATCCACGACCCCGGAAATTCCCGCGTCGTCCAGGGAAATCGTAGGGGTGGGATCCAGCCGCAGCCAGCCGCCGTACCGCCAGTCCGATTCCCGCCACGTGGAATCCCGCAACAACGCTTCGGGAATCGCGTCGCGTTCCAGCTTGACTTCCACCCACGAATGGGCGTGGGATTGCCGGACGATGAAGAAATTGCCGGGCGACTGGATTTCGTCGGTCAGCAACCCGACCACCACACGCGCCGGAACGCCACGGGAACGGAGCATGAGCACCAGTGCCGACGCGAAATATTCGCAGTGCCCGACCGGGTGGTTTTTCATAAAATCTTCGATGGGGTCGAGATCGGGGTTTCGTGGCTGCGGTTTCAGGCTGTATCGGAACGTGGAGGATATTTGGAAGCGATGCGCAAATTCCACCGCCAGGTCGTGGGGGGTGGCGTCCGGTTTGCGTTGGAGTAGCGTAGCGTGCCACTCCTCCGCTTTCTGGAACAACGTCGGCAATTCTTCGGGCGGCGGCAGCTGCATGAAAGGGGCCGCAGGCGTTTCATCCATGCACGGGATCAGCGAAACCTGCGTCCGTTCGTGCAAAGCGGGGGTCAGCAGGGAATAATCCGACCCCAACCCGGAGAATCGTGAGCGATTTTCCAGCCGTTCCAGTTCCGGATTGAACACGATTTGCCGCTCGGTAACGCGGGGGATTCCGTAAAACGGCCAGACGGCGAACGCATCCCGACCGGTGCCGGCGTCGCACTGGAAATCCATCCATGTCAGCCGTTCCAGGGGCATGTTTCGCGGCGGGGGATAAATACGCCGATCATCGGGATACATCCCCAGAAACCGACGACGCCCAAGCGACGGATTGATTCCCCAACGAAATCGGGAGCAACGCCAGTTTCCGCGTTCGTAAACATTCAGCACCGCTCCCCGCAAATAGAGGCGATCGGGCATTTCCGAGGCGGAAAACATCTCGCCCTGCGTTCGCGATTCGGAAAAATGGAACAGACGCACACGGAACAATTCCGAGTGATTCTGCAAAAGCTCTCCCAACCCTCCCAGTCGAATGGAATCGGAAAACCCAACCTCCGCACGCTCATTTCCGGGGGTTCGGAACGTGGCCGACGCGGCGCGGGGGCAGAACAAAAACCCGACCGTCCCGAACAGGATCGCCGTTGCCAGCAGGGAAAGGAGTCCACGAAACCAGTGGCGTGGCAGAAACATTCCGATATTTTCACGCTTGAGCACCGACGTGGAAATTCTGGGAAGGGGTTGATACCAGGAAAGGGATGGGTGTTCCAACCGGATCATTTCCTGCTGCCGCCGAAACGCCGCGAGCAGATAGACCGACGTGAATACGGCCAGAAAGTAGAGGAAAATCATTCCCCCGAACATCATCGGCTGAGGGAATGCGGCGGTCAGCACCACCTGCTGGAAACTGAGCAGGATTAAAAGCCAGTAGGTGTACACCGTCTTGGCCCGGAAAAAAATCAGGATTTCCAACAGAACCAGCAAGTGCGAAACGAGAACCAACGTATCGCGTCCCCCACCGCTTTGCGTAAGCTGAAAGAGAAAATATCCGGTCGCCGCAGCGGTAAGGAGGTTGCTGGCGGTGGTATGGAGCACGAACTTTCTGGCAATGTCGGTCACGGCCAGCGACAGAAACGCGCAAACCATGATCATCAGGGAGAACGTACCGTCCCGCTCACCCAGTCCGAGGATGCACCCTCCCACGGAGACCGTAACCGTAATCGAAATTTGCAGCAAACGTTCTAACATAATCCTCAATGATAATGCCCACGCTCCCCTTTGTCAAGCGACGGCGATCGTTCCCCTTTTCATTTTTCATTTTTCATTTTCTTGTTAACGCAAGATACGGTGGACGTTTTCGGATATTTCGGATAGAATGAACCCCGACAAATTTTTGGTGCACAAGGGGATCGTTCCTGCGGTAACGGTTCGTTAAACTAACCCTAACCCTTCTTCCCCCCTCCTTGCCTCCCTTCGTGGAAAGTGCATAATGTATGGAGAAGGAATTTCTCGAATCATGAATGCCAAAACACAATTGCGAATTACCAAATACGACCCCCAGTTCCGGGATGAAATCGGCGCCTATCGTCGCGACGAATGGACCTCCATCACGGATATTGGCCGGACGTTTGAGGGGAAACTCTTTTCCGCCGCCGCGTATTTTGAGATGGAAAATCGGTACATCGAAACGATCCATACCCTACTCCATGCCTACGACCTTTCGGAAATGACGATCCGTCGCGGTTGCCGTTGGAAGGCCATGGACAATTCCACCTTTGCGGAACTCCCCGGAACCGACGACGTGAGATGCCTTCTTCCATTGGAAGACATCGGCGATTTTATCGACCAACATCCGAAATCCGGTCTGCAGATTCCGGCCAAGACGGTTTCCCCCGAATTTATGGCCGGGGACTGGTACCTCCAAGCGACAATCTGGGAGGGGATTCCAGCGTATTTTTTCACCAACGACCGAACGTTCTTCCTGAAGCATGATTTCATCCGTTCCCTTTGCAACGGACGAACCTGCGTTTGGAAAGAGATCGAACCGCTTGCCCGCCTTTGCCTGCGTGGGGATTTCTGGTGCGGATTCTTCGGGAAAAACGACAGCTACCTCTTTCTGAGCAACGAATACTACATGTACTTCGGAACCAACGCCGACCTTTCCGATTGGACACCTCCAGAGGGAATTTTCGTGGAACCCTACCCTACCCCCTGGGATCCGGAAGATTTTGTAGAGGACTGAAAACGAAAGATTGCCTTTGGAAGAAAGGATATTCCATGAAACCGTGGACGTATAATGAGTTTGCACTTTGCTCCGTGACCGACTATCTTTCCGTGGAGGAAGCGGCCCGGTACGATGCGCGGATGCGCACCGTGCGGGACGTGGATGCGGAAAATCGAGACCTGATCGCTCGCATTCAAACCCACCTGGAGGGGGGCCTGACGCCGGATTCCCGGATTCTGGAAATCGGTACCGGCACCGGAGCTTTCGCGCGGGCCGTCGCTCCCCTTTGCAAAGACGTGGTCGCCACCGACGTTTCCCCGACCATGCTGGATTACGCCCAACGCAAGGCCGCCGAGGAACACCATGCCAACATCACGTTCGTCCACAACGGTTTCCTCACCTGCAATGCCCCCGATGCGTCGTTCGACGTGGTTCTTTCCAGCCTGGTGCTGCACCACCTGCCCGACGCGTGGAAAGCCGAGGCGATCGCCAACGTCTATCGCATGATCCGGCCGGGCGGCCTGTTCCTGCTTGTGGACGTGGTTTTCGACTGCGAAGGAGGGCAGCTCGACGCCTATCTCGCCAAGTCTATCGCCCCCGACATGAATCCCGACATGAAAACCGCCCTCTACGGTCACGTCCGGCAGGAATACAGCACCCTGCGATGGATCATGGACGGTATTTTGGAACGTGCGGGTTTTGAAATCCGTTATTTCGGAACGTTCGGCCTCCTCGGACACCTGTACGTGTGTCGTAAAATGGATTCCTGCAAAAGCGGTTGCCACGGGGAATTTTCGGGAATGTCTGCTTGACACCGCTGCGTATATCCGATAAAATGATGAAGAATGGTTTCGGAGATGTACAGAAGGGGGAAATCATGTTCACAAAAATGATAAGTGGAATGTTGGCCGGGATGGTGTTGTCGTGGACGTTTGCCATGGCGCAGGACGGGCCGTACGACGAGCGGGTCTGGACGGATAAAAAAGGCCGCCAGATTACCGGGAGCTGGGATCCGAAACGTGAGGAGAAACTGCGCGACGCGGCGGAGGGGGAGCTGGATTATTCCCTGCCGATCGTGCGTTCGCAGGACAAGAAGAAATTCCTGTTGTCGTTGGAGAAATTGTCTCTGAAAGATAAAAAATTCGTGTTGAAAACACGCGAAGCGGCCGCCGCCCACGAGGAAAGCGAGGAGGACGACCCGTTCGCAACGGCACCTGTGGGGAAGAAGGGGGCGTCGAAGAAATCGAAATCGTCGCGAGCCAAGGGGGGCGACCGGGTGGTTTGTGTGGTTCGGGAGACGGAGTTTGCGTTTCGCTGGTGTCCGCCGGGGGTGCTGATGGTTCCCGGTGCCAACGGACGCCCCATGCCGCAGCGAATCAACAAAGGATTCTGGATGTTGGAAACGGAAGTGACGCAGCAGCAATGGAAAGCGCTCATGGGCGAGAATCCGGCACACTTTTCGTCCGACACGACGCGTCCGGTGGAGCAGGTGAACTGGTTCGACGCCAACGCGTTTTGCCGTCGTTTGGGGGCGGAAATGAACGTGGAAGTGGCGTTACCGAGCACGTTGCAGTGGTCGTACGCCTGCTGTGCGGGGCAGCCTGTTGCGGCGGTGATGCAGAATGTCCTGGAAAAAGCGTGGATCAAGGGGAACAGCGACGGGAAAACGCACGCGGTCGCCCAACTCCAGCCCAACGCGTGGGGCATTTACGATATGCTGGGGAATGTCTGGGAATGGAGTGCCGAGTGTCACGACGCCCGCAAGCGTCCTGTCCCCCCCACGGCTGCCCCGGCGAAGGAGATTTCCGCGATGCACTGCGGTGCGAGCTGGTACAACGAGTCCATTAATCTGGGGAAACCCTCCTGGCGGGAAGCCGACCAGCGTATTTTCGACGTCGGTTTCCGTTGCTGTACCGGCGACGACATTCGAAATCAGACGCAGCCTGCGGAAAAATGAGGGAAAACGTGGGGAACGCGTTGCTTTTTGTTTGCCGCTAAAACGCAAACGATTGGCGTTATTCCGTAATTGACAAGACGTGGCGTACCGTTATAATGGAGGTATGGTTACGGGAAAACGACAATCACCGCGTATTCTTCTTTTGATGGGCACGTCGCACGGTTACGGACGGGAGCTGATTGACGGGATCACGCAGTATCTTTTTGAGTCGGGGTATCGGGCCGATTTCGAGCTTCGTGGGCATTTGGAGCCGATTCCTCCGTGGGTGAAGCACTGGCGGGGGGATGGGGTCATCGTGCGGCATAACAAGCCGGAGACGTTCGCGATGTTGGAACGTATCGGGATTCCTTACGTGAAGCTGAACTGTCCGGATCATCCCTCCGACGTCGATATTGACGAGGAGGCGTTGGGGGAAATGGCGGCGACGCATTTCGCGGAACGGGGGATTCGGAATTTCGCGTTTTTTACGCAGTGCGACCATTACTGGACGCGGCGGCGTCGGGATGGTTTTCGTCGTGCGGTGGAAAAAAGGGGAGCGGTCTTTCATCTGTTTGAGCGTCATCGTTCCGACACGCCCCCTTTCCTGACTTGGAACCGCAGGGAGCGGAGGCAATTCACGACCTGGCTGCACGAGCTTCCCAAACCGGTGGGGGTTTTGGCGTCGTACGATTTCCATGCCCGGCAGGTTCTGGACGTCTGCCAGAGCGAGGGGGTTTCCGTGCCGAACGAAATTGCGGTGTTGGGGGTGAACAACGAGGAGTGGTTTTGCCGATTGCAGACGCCGCCACTTTCGAGTATCATCCAGTGCGGTCGCAAGGCGGGTTACGAGGCGGCTCGGATCCTGTGCGCGAAAATCCAGGGAGGTGCGATTCCAGCGCTTCCGTTGCTTTTTCCTCCGGTGGGGGTAAGTATGCGGCAATCGACCGATCTGGTGGCGATTGACGACGAGGATGCGGCCATGGCGCTTCATCTTCTTCGGGAGGGGGCGTGCGAGGGGATCACGATTGACGAAATTGTCACGCGTGTGGGGCTTTCGCGACGGACGCTGGAGCGTCGATTCAAAACGCAGTTTGGTCGAACGTTGGGGGAGGAGATGCTTCGCATACGTTTGGCCCGTGCGCGGGAAATGCTGTGCGACTCCGATCTTCCGGTCGGAAACATTGCCCGGCGGTTGGGGTTTTGTTCCCACGCGTATTTCAATCATGTTTTTCGTCAGGAGTTTGGGGAAACCCCAAGCGGCTGCCGGGAACGTTTTCAGGTTCATTGACTCTTTCAGTGCAGGATATTTTTCATGAAAAAAATGGCATTTCAATTAAAAGGGATCATTCCCCCGATGGTCACGCCGCTTTTGTCCAACGATACGCTGGACGTGGCAGGTCTGGAGCGGCTTTTGGAACGGATGCTTGCCGGCGGGGTTTCCGGGGTATTCGTGTTGGGATCGACGGGGGAGGCGCCGAGTTTGAGTTATCGTCTGCGGCGGGAAGTGATTGCCGAGTCGTCGCGGATTATCAACGGTCGCGTTCCGATGTTGGTGGGGGTGGCGGACACGTCGTTTGAGGAGACGGTGGCACTTTCCCGGTACGCGGCAGAGCGGGGAGCGACGGCCCTGGTGGTGGCCCCGCCGTTCTATTTTCCCGTTTCGGGGAACGATTTGCGGCGATATTATCAGGATTTGATTCGGAAGTTGCCGCTTCCGATGATCCTGTACCACATGCCGGGGCTGACGAAGGTCCGTTTCGACGCAGAAATGATTGCGTTTGCGGTGGACACGCCGGAGATTATCGCGTTGAAGGAAAGTTCGGGCGATCTGGATTTCTTTTGGCGTTCGTGTCGCATGGCGCGGTGTCGGAAGCATTTTCCCGTGCTGATGGGGCCGGAACATCTGCTGGCGGCGTCGATACGTCTGGGAGGTTCCGGCGGCGTGAACGGGGGGGCGAACGTTTTTCCGGAACTGTTCGTGAACATGTATCATGCTGCCGTGAAAAACGACGTGGCGACGATGGACGTGCTGCAAAAAAAGATCGACCGGCTAAACGACATCTACGCGGTTCCGACGGGCGGGATGGGGGTCTGCCGGGGGATGAAATACGCGTTGAAGTGCCTGGGGGTATGCGGGGATTTGCCGGCGGAACCGTTCCACCTGCTGCCGCGAAACGAGAAGAAGAAAATCGAAGCCATTTTGGATGAATTGAAATGAACTTACCCTTCCTTGATCTTTTGGTTATTCTGGTATACCTGCTGGGAACGGTGGGGTTTGGGTGCTGGTTTTACTTTCGGAGTCGCAGTCCGGAGGGATTCACGTCGGCCGGGGGGAGTTTGCCTTCGGTCGTGGTGGGGCTGTCCATTTTCGGAACGTATGTGAGCAGTATCAGTTTTCTCGCGCTTCCGGGAAAGGCGTTTGCGTCGAACTGGAACGTGTTTGGGCTGAGCCTGACCATTCCGCTGGCGGCGTGGATTGCGACCCGGTGGTTCGTGCCGTTTTATCGGGAAGTCGGAGCGATTTCGGCATACGCGCATCTGGAGGATCGCTTTGGTACGTGGGCACGGGTGTACGCTTCAGTCTGTTACATGCTGACGCAGGTGGCGCGGATGGGTTCGGTGCTCTTTTTGCTGGCGTTACCGCTTCACCATCTGCTGGGGTGGGACGTGCGGATGATCATTCTGGTCGTGGGGGGTCTGACGGCGTTTTATTCCATGCTGGGAGGTATCGCAGGGGTGATTTGGACGGACGCGGTGCAGTCGGTGATTTTAATCGTCGGGGCGGCGACGTGTGCGATTCTTCTGGTTTTCAGTATGCCGGAGGGGCCGGGGCAACTGTTTCGGATTGCGGCGGCGCATCACAAATTCAGCCTGGGCAGTTTCTCGCTGACGGACTGGAACAGCGCGACGTTTTGGGTGGTAATCTGGTACGGGATGGCGATCAATTTGCAAAATTTTGGAATCGACCAGAACTACGTGCAGCGTTATTTGACGGCTAAATCGGTGGACGACGCCCGGAAATCGGTCTGGCTTGGAGCGTTGCTTTACCTGCCGATTTCGGCATTTTTCCTGTTCATTGGAACGGCGCTTTTCGCGTTTTACACGGCCCAGCCGCAGCTTTTAACCGACCCGCAACTGGTCGCCGATGTGGCTGCGGGGAAGGGGGATGGGGTGTTTCCGTTTTTCATCGTACACCAACTGCCGGTCGGGGTGACGGGGCTTTTGATTGCCGCGATTTTGGCCGCCGCGATGAGCACGATTGGAACGAGCATGAACGGATGCGCGACGTTGACGCTGACCGATTTTTACCTCCGTTTCTTCCGTAAAAACGCGTCGAAGCGGGAACAGATGGGGGTGCTGTACGCGGGGTCGTTCCTGTGGGGAGCGGTGGGGATCGGGTGTGCGATTTGGATGATTCACGCGAAGGGAATCCTCGACGCGTACTGGATGTTGGCCGGAATTTTCAGCGGCGGCATGGTGGGGATTTTTTTGCTTGGGTTTCTTTCCCGACGTGCAACAGGTACGGCGGCGCTGGTGGGGGCCGTGGCCGGAGTGCTGGTGATAACGTGGATGACGCTTTCCATGCCGAAGGTGGGGCTGATCCCAGAGGCGTGGCGATGTCCGTGGAATGAATTGATGATTACCGTTTGTGGTACGGTCACGATTTTGCTGACTGGCTTTGCTTTAACCCTGATTTTAGGAGAAAAAAAATGCGAATCGGTTTCCGAATAATTCCCGTCATGCTGCTTTTGCTGGGCGTGGCGGCGTTTGCCGAAACGAAGTCGTTCACGTACGAAAATGCGTGGGTAAAAATCGACGGGGAAAATTGTGAAAAAGGGACGCTCGACGAGGGCGTTCGGGCATATTCCAATCGGAATTACGTGTTTCGGAACGTGCCGAAGGAATTACGAGGGGTGTTTTTTACCCGATTTGGCGGCGGCGAGGCGGGAAAAGTAACCGTGACGGTGAAAGCGGATACGACGTTGTTTTTCGCGACCGAAAGGCGGGAATCGGAATACTTTCCGGAGGTGTGGAAGCTGCGAAGTACAAACGCGTTCCAGTACACCGACGCTTCAAATTGTCCCATGCGGATTTATTCGCGTGAAGTGAAAAAGGGGGAAACGGTTTCCATCCCGCAGCTAAACTGGACCGGTTCCCAGTTGCTGTTTTGCGACACCCCGATTTTGTGGAATCCCCCCCTTCCGCCAAAATCGAAACTGAAGCGTATGCTTTACAACCATCCGGGCCTTATCGACGATTTGGCCGTAGGGTTGTGGGTTTGGGTCGTTCCGATGGACTACAATCACGATGGCAAAACCGACCTGATTCTCAGCTGCGAGGACACGCCGTACAACGGAACGTACCGATTCGAGAATCCCGGAATCGACGCTGCGCATCCCGGACGGTGCATTCGTCCGCAGGAGAGCCAATCCGAACCGAGCGATACCATGCCGGTGTTTCGCCGTGGGGAACGGATAAGCGGCGGCAGCATCAACGTGCAGGCCAGTTTTGTCGACGGCAAGGTGCGTGTGCTTCAGACGAATCATGAATTTCCGGACTTCGGCAACACGGGGCTACGCCAACCGGTGTTGCTGCCGCTGCCGGGCAACGTTCATCCACGTTCGGTTCGTGGCAACATGTGGAAGTATGTCGATTTCGACGGCGACGGGGCGTTGGACCTTGCGGTTGGAATCGACGACTGGTCTCCCTACGGCTGGGACAACGCGTGGGATGAAAACGGCAAGTGGAAAAACGGCCAGAGCATCGGGGCGGTCTATATCCTCCGGAATCTGGGAACGAACGATGTGCCGAAATACGACAAACCGTACCTGCTGGCCACTTCGGACGGGAATACGACGCTCACGTACGGCTGGCCCTCCCCCTGTTTCGAGGATATGGACGGCGACGGCGATTTGGATTTGCTCTGCGGCGAGTTCCGCGACAAGTTCACGTATTTTGAAAACATCGGCACACGTACCGAACCGGTGTACGCTCCAGGGGTGCGGGTGCGGACGGAAACCGGCGAAATGGCCGCCATTGATTTGTGCATGGCCACGCCGGTGGTGTTCGACTGGACGCAGGACGGCAAGGCGGATATTCTCTGCGGCGACGAGGATGGTCGGGTCGCGTTGTTCGAGAATACCGGAAAATTCATCTCCGAAACGGTCGGCGACAAAACGGTGAAGTGCCCGATTTTCAAAGCTCCCCGGTACTTCCAGCAGGAGGCGTACGAACTGAAAGCCGGCGCCCTGATCACGCCGTGCGGTGCGGATTTGAACGGCGACGGAGCCGACGATCTGGTCTGCGGCACGTCGGCGGGATACATCCTGTTCTTCGAGAACCTCTCCCAACCGGGCGAGGAATTTCCCAAGTGGGCCAAACCGGTTTACGTCCACGCGGGCGGGAAAATCGCCCACATCAACGCCGTTCCAAACGGTTCCATTCAGGGGCCGATCGAGGAAAAATGGGGGTATACCACCCTGACCGTGGCGGACTGGGACGGCGACGGGCTGCTGGATATTATGTGGAGCCACATTTGGGGCAAACCGGGCTGGTTCAAAAACATCGGCACGAAAACGGAACCGAAATTTGCCGCCGAACAGCCGGTGGAGGTGGAATGGGACGGCCCGCAGCCGGAACTGGCGTGGGGTTGGCTCAAGCCGGAGGGGAAAAAACTGCTGACCCAATGGCGTACCACGCCGGTGATGTATGACGTGAACGACGATGGACTCATGGATTTGTGTATGCTCGACACGGAAGGGTATTTCGCGTTTTTCGAGAGGTTCCGCGACGCCGACGGTTCGCTGAAACTGAAATCGCCGCAACGGGTTTTCTATCGGGAAAATGGGGAACCAATGCGTCTGAACAGCGGCAAAGCGGGCGGCAGCGGACGACGCAAAATTTGCATCACCGACTGGGACGGCGATGGGAAGTTTGATCTCCTGGTGAACTCCCAGAATGCCGATTTTTACCGTCAGACGCGGGCCGAAAATGGGAAGTATTATTTCCAGAATATGGGCCGTATGGATTCCTACCGTTTGGCCGGGCATTCGTCCAGCCCCACGGTTGCCGACTTCAACGCCGACGGTATCCCCGATTTGGTCGTGGGGGCCGAGGACGGGCATCTGTACTACATGCGGAACCCGCGCAGCGTCCTTCCCTGAAAAAGAGCAAGGGAGGCAGACGCAATAGCACCTGCCTCCCCGAAGTATTGCACCCGGTCGTACCGAGATCAATCGATGTAATTCCAGCCTTGACGGTACGCGTATTCGGATTTCAGGAATTTATCGGCGTCGCTATGGGTGGTGAACGCAGCGGCGTCCCAGTCGAGTGCTTTCCCCGCACGGTGCGCGGCGTTGCCCAACAGGTTGTGCTCGATCAGTTTGCCAGAGTAGTCGAAATTGCAGAGCGATTCCGGCCCCCCTTTGGCCGCGTCGATAAATTCGTTGTAATGCCCCGGCGAGGAAGGGATCGGTTCGGGATATTTGAAATCCTTGAAGTTGGCCGACGGGGAGAGAAGGTGCTTCCCATAATCGGAAACGAGAACCCCCTTTTCACCGAGGAACGCGACCCCGATTCCCCATTTATGGATGACCGTATCGTCGCCAACCATGGGCTGAAGGAGATCGCTGCGACGTTTCATCCCTTCGCCGCCATGATACCAGACCACCTTAAGCGCCCCGGAAGTGAAGGGGCTGGACGTTTTGTGTTCGGGGTGGTTCCAGGTGACGACCTGCCACGGCGGAACGGCAAGCGGATCGGGATCCGGGCCTTCAGACTGAACGCGAATCGGACGGTCGAGTTCCAAAGCCCAGTAAGCCAAATCGATCAGGTGGCTCCCCATATCGCCCAGCACGCCGGTGCCAAAGTCCCAGCGCCGGTGCCAGTTCAGGCATCCGTTGTTGACATAATCCATATTGAACGGACGCATCGGGGCGGGGCCAATCCATTCGTCCCAGGCGAACCATTCGGGGATCGGCTGCTCCTCTTTCACGGCAGGGCCGATGGGGGCGATGGTACGGCTGCACCAGACGTGAGCTTCGGAGATTTTTCCCACCGCACCACAGCGCACCAGCTCCACGGCACGGCGGTAATTGTCCACCGCGTGAATCTGGGTTCCCATCTGGGTGGCGATCTTTCCACGACGTTTTTTGTATTCGTCCTGCATGAGGCGTGCTTCCTGAACCGTGCGGGCAAGCGGCTTTTCCGTATAGACGCTTTTCCCGGCACGCATGGCGGCAATGGAGGCCAACGCGTGATGATGCTCCGCAGTAGAAACAACGAAGGCGTCGATTTTGGGATTCTCCACAAGCGTACGCCAGTCCACCGTCGTGATGGCGTCGGGGTACTGCTCCTTGACTTTGGCCAACGTCTGGCGGTTGGTGTCGCACAGGGCATACGCATTTTGACTGGCCAGACCGCTCCGGTTCGCACCGCCACGTCCACCAACGCCAAGAAACGCGATGTTCAACTTTTCATTGGGAGTGTTTTCACCACGAACGACCTGATGAGGTAAAATCAGCACCGTACCGAGTCCTGCCGAGGTTTGCAAAAATTGACGACGTGTCGCATGACGCATGAGAAAGCTCCTTTGCTCTTAGGAGAAATAGGGGTGGGAAAAACCGTCAAACCGTATCATACGCGATTCCCCCACATCACGCAAGGCAGGGGGGAACAACAATGAACAATGAACAATGAGCAATGA
>JAUNBJ010000002.1:87125-108614 GCA_030535245.1 Planctomycetia bacterium
CCATTAACCATTAACCATTAATTATCAATTCCTCCGTACCGAGGTGTTTTTTCTTTCAGGTTCTGGTCAGCAAATCGGAGGTATTGGTCCCAGTCAAATGCCGTCACGTCATGTTTTCCGGTACGAATATGATACCGTACCCCTTCGCCGAGCGGCATGTTGACGGCGGGAAGTTCCGGTTGGGGGGCGTCGCCAAACGCGGCGATTCCGAACAGCCGGTACACCTTCGCGGCCTCCAGAGTCGCCAGGTATTCCCCCTTGGGGTCGGCCCAACGATCCTGCTCGGCGCTGGCCACGTACAAAGGACGCGGCGCCACCAGGGCCAGCAGGGCGTGCTGGTCGAACGGTAAACGGTTGACATCCTCACCGTAGGTATGGAATTTCCGGGCGAACCAGTGCGGGAAGGAATCGTTGATACGAACGACGCGTTCTCCAAATTCACGTCGGGAAAGTGCTGCACCGCCGCAACCGGAATTGTTGGAAATGACTGCCGCGAAGCGTGGGTCGCATGCTCCGGCCCAAAGTGCCGTTTTCCCCAGCCGCGAATGCCCCATCACGATCACCCGTGTCGTGTCGAGTTCGGGGTCTTGCTCGATGTAATCCATTATGCGGCTCAGTGCCCAGGCCCACGCAGCGATCGCGCCCCAGTCCGAATCCTTTCGCTGGTCGGGGGCGGGACCGTAGAGCGAGAAAATGCCCGAATCCAACCCATCCACCCGGTCCGGAACGATATTTTCGTAGTAGCAGGTGACCAGTCCGTAACCGGCATCCAGGATTTTTTCCACACACCAACGGTCTTTAGCCATTCCCCGACGCTTTTTTTCAGGAACCTGCCCCTTTTCAAAATACTCCGACATGAAAATATGCGTATCGTCGCAGACGGTCTGGTTTCCATTAAAATTCATTCCCAGGAAACAGGGAACCGGATGGTCGGCTTTCTTGGGGAGGTACAGCAACACGTTGACCGTCAGGCAGCGTCGCGAACTGGCACCCGCCGCGAAAATATCGCTTTTCCGTACCGGGCCGGTGGCACTTCCGTTGTGTCGCGCCTCTTCACCGGGAGCGTAAAAATGGATAGCCACCTGTCGCCGAATCGCCTTACCGCCCAGTGCATCGCGATCTTCCTCCATGACCTCGTATTTAATGAAATCGGGATGATCCGTCTGCAAAATCGCGGGAACCTCGCCGTACATTTCCCGCGTCAGCAGACGCAGCAGTTCGGGACGGCGTTTTTTCAGCCAGTCCTGTTTCGTGGCGACGGTGCTGCCATCCTCGCAAAGAAAAACATCCGGCAGGGTGTAGGCGGGGACTTTCGTTTCGTCCTCGTTTACCCACGCTTGGGGCTTCGAGGAGGTTTCCCCGGCAAGCACCCCGCCCGCAAAAAACAGACACAGAAGAAAGCGTACCATGCGACGTTTCATAAAAAAATCCTTAATTAAAATCGGAACCCCGGAACATTCGGAACAATCGTTCAAAACAGTCACAAGTATAGACAAAACCTGGAGTCCCGGCAAGAGCAATTTTGCTGATTGTCGAAAAAATCATCTTGTCACAAACAACTTTTTCGAGTAAAATGACGAAAAAGATAATAATGGATTGCGCCACTCTGGTGCTTCGGGCTTTTTTTCAGGAAAGAATGTCATGCTTTGTAAAAACGTATTTGTCCAATGCGTCGTGCTGGGAATTTTGTCGGTGGGACTTTACGCAGCAGACGAAAAAAGCGACCAAATTCGCCAACAATATGGAAACCTTTACGATGGGGCAAACCGTGCGCCCGCAGCGCCGGAAAAAACACCCGCACCTGCAACCGGGGGATTCTCTTTCGACGCCGGTTTTCAGGAATTTCTTCCCGGAGGCGGAGGTCCTTCGCGTGCGCGGCTTCGGGTTTCCGCGTCGTTTGTGCCACCGGTAGACGAGCAGCCGGGTGTTCTTTCCATTACGGCGGAAATTCCGGAAGGGTGGAGCATCTATTCCATTTCCCAGCAGGAAGGGGGGCCGCTACGTACGGTATTGCACCTGCCGGTTCCCGATAAAATCCGGCCGGCGGGGAAAGTGACCGTCTCGCCCGCTCCGAAAATTTCCAAAGACGAAATCGTCTGGGGGAATCTCCTGATTGAAAAACACGAGAAGGACGTGACGTGGAAGGTTCCCTTTCTATGGAGCGACCCGAACGCCGTCGTGACGGAAATTTCCGGTGCGGTCGAAGCGCAGATGTGCAATCCGGAAACCTGTTTCGATCCGGAAAAATTCTCGTTCACGGCCCGCCCGGTTGCCTCTTTCCCCGAACGAAAACCGGAGGCGGTGGAAACGGTCGTCCTGCCGATGGAGACCCCGACGCCTCCCCCCGCGAAAACTACCGAAGGGGTGACGGAACCGACCGATTCCTCCTCGAACAGGGCACTTGGCACGCTGCTGCTCATGGCGTATCTGGGCGGTTTGATCCTGAACCTGATGCCGTGCGTGTTGCCGGTGATTGCGCCCAAGCTGTACTCGTTCGTGCACCAGTCGGGGGAATCGCGGGCGCGGGTGTTTTTGCTGAACGTCAGTTATACGCTGGGGCTTTTGACGGTACTCTGGATTCTGGCCGCATTGTCCCGTTTGGGCGACCTGCTTCCCGGTGCGGAAAACATGGCGTGGGGCGAGCAGTTCACCTATACCGGCTTCGTGATTTTCATGACTTCGCTGGTATTCGTGATGGGGTTGAGTTTTCTGGGAGTCTGGGAAATTCCGATTCCCGGCTTTGTTGCGGGGGGCAGTCTCGGCAAGATGCAGCGGAAAGAAGGGCTGTTCGGGGCTTTTTGCATGGGAATCCTTACCACGCTTTTGGCCACGCCGTGCGTCGGGCCGTTTTTGGGAACAGTGTTCGGGGCGTTGATTGGGCAGCCGGTCGTCATCACGTTTCTGGTCTTTACGGTCATCGGGCTGGGGTTGGCGTCGCCGTACCTGATCGTTGGCATTTTCCCGTCGTGGATACGCTTCCTGCCCAAACCGGGTGCCTGGATGGAAACGCTCAAGGAAGTGATGGGCTTTTTCTTCATGGGGGTGGTCGTCTGGCTGTTTTCGCTCCTCTCCCCCGGCCAGTTTGTGCCGATGTTGTCGCTGCTGTTCGCGTTGTGGTTTTCGTGTTGGCTCATTGGCAAGGTTTCCTTTTCCGGAGCCTCGACCGGCAAAGTGTTGACCGCGTGGGTCGTTGGAATCCTCTTTGCTGCGGGCGTGGGAATCGTCATGTTCCAGCTTGCCGAAACAGGCGAGGTTTCCGCCGCGTCGCGTCCGGAACAGGGGATTCTTCCGTGGGAACCTTTCTCTTTGGAACGGGTGGAGGAATTGAAACGAGAAAAGAAGGTCGTGTTCATCGACTTTACCGCCAACTGGTGTTTGACATGTCGAACCAATCGGACGTTTGCCATCGAGACGCGTAACGTGGCCGAGCTTTTGAAGCATCGGGGAATCGTGCCGGTGCTTGCCGACTGGACCAACCGCGACGCTCAGATCAAAGAGTACCTCCACGCGATGGGACGCAGCTCCATTCCGCTGATTGTCATCTGGACGCCCAAAAGCGAGCAGCCGATCCTGCTGGACGGTATCCTTACCGAAGGGCAACTGCTCCAAACCCTGGAGAGTGCGGCGTTCGAGAACCAACCGTAAAGAGACCTTCTAAAACCCCATTCCGGGCGAAAACCACGTTTTTTCCCAGGAATGCGGTTTTAAAAGGTGTCTTCGGAAAACGCTTATTTCAGTTCCTCCGTGCTGAACGGGCTGGCGGGGAAACCTTCCGCGTTGTAGAGGTTCGCGCCGTCAGGATTCTGCTGGAATGCGTAACGGACGTTCACCGGAACCGCCACTTCGGAAGCCGAAACCTCAACGGTGTTCTTCCCGGTGATTTTGGCGTCGGCCCAGAAGAACTTCCCATCGGCCCCCGCCACCGCGAAGCGCTGAAGTTTGCCCTCCGGAACGGCGGAGAATTTCCGTGTTTCCTGCTTCCCGACAATCAGCCCCGACCCAACGTTTTCAAACGTCAGGATCGCTTTATTCCCTTCGACTTTCATCGACTGGAACAGCGGGGAGGCAAACGGAAGGTCTTTGCCGTAATCTTTGGCCAACGCGATTACCGCCAGACGGTTCCCCACGTCGAACTTGTTGATCGGGTGGATGTCTTTTGCTTCGCCAATGTCGATGGTCACCGCCTGCCCGGTCTTGGGAATCGTCAGGCATTTTGTCTGGGCGGCACGCACCGGAACGAAAGCTCCCATCGTGTTCGGGTCGTCACTCGGAGCCTGGAAATTGGCCAGCTGCACCCAGTAGAACGGAAATTCGTAGCCCCACAGTTTCCGCCATTCCTGGATCATGGCGTTCATTTTCTGGAAGTACACCTCGCCCTGCCCGCCGTTGGAGCAGCCCTGATACCAGAGGGCACCCCGGATGGTGTATTTCGTCCAGGGACTCATTTTGCCGTTGAACATGCAGCCGATGAATTTACGATTATCCTGCTTGGCGTGGGTCACATATTCCCGAGCGTGGGCCGCCGTTTCGGGCGACAGCCGACTCATGCCGGATTCGGGAATCCATTCTTCCACTTTGGAACCGCCCCAGTTGCAGTCGATCAATCCCACCGGGCAACCCAGTTCCTGGTGCAGCCGCAGCGCGAAATAAAATCCGACGGCCGTGCAATTTTTCTGGTTGCCATCTTTGCACAGCGTCCACGCACCACTGGCAAGGTCCTCCTGCGGGACGGGATTCGTAACCCGCATATCACGCAGGTAACGGACGAAGCTCAAGTCGGCATTGAGTTCTTCTTCCGTCGCGTCCACACGGCCCCAGCCACCGACACGGTACTCCATGTTGGACTGTCCCCCGCAAACCCAGACTTCGCCAACCACCACGTCGTTGACTGTGAGCGTGTTTTTACCGGTGATCGTCATCACCCCACCCTCGCACTTCGCCGCCATGGGAGCCAGCTTCACGAGCCATTTTCCCGCATCGCAGGCGGTCGTTTCCACCTGTTGGCCATTGAACGCGACGGTGACTTTCTCCCCCGCATCGGCCCAGCCAAACACCTGAACCTCCGCATCCCGCTGCAAAACGCAGTGGTCGGTAAACATCCGCGGCAAACGCACGTCCGCATGAAGCGTCAGGCAGATACTCAAAACAGACAGGGAAAATATTCCCCGCAAACCCTTCTTCAACATCTTACGATCCCTTCTTTTGAAAACAAAAAACACAAATATCACCGAGTCAACGGTCGCAGCGTGACACGACGGAAAAAAATCTCCGCGCCTTCGGACTGGAGCTGGATTTTTCCGCATTGTGGAAGCACGTTGGTGATTTCGTTAACCCGTGTTCCGTTCAGGTATACCGTCATTTGATCGCCGTCCGCCACCACGGTCAGGGTGTTCCAGTCGTTCGGTTTATCCAGGTCGTTGGCCCCGCGAAAACCGAGCGTGTCCTTCCAATGGGGGTCGCGTCCCGACCACTGAAAGCACCCCTGTTCGTTCCCGGTAATCGTAACCGCCTCGCCCGCCGGGTCGAATACCTTGCCCGCATTGGTCTGGCGAACACGACACGTCCCGCGAACCCCCTGCCCCTGCGAGCCGACGATCCAGAAATCACCAATTCCCCCTTCCACGATGTTCGCTTCCACCGACTTCATCCAGATACCGCCAAACGCACCATCCGCTCCCACCGAGTGAATCAGCAGGCCGGAATCGCGGGCTTTCTCCTTGCGGTTGCCCCACGTTTGCGTTCCAAAGCGGAACTCCACGTCGATACGGTAATTCTCGAACGCCTCCTCCGTCGTGATGCAGCCGAATTCCTCGCCGGAAACACGGATACAGCCGTCCTGAATGGTGAACACACCCTTGGGGTCGTTGTTCTTTCCCGTCCCCCGAACCCAGGTGTACCAGTTCGTGAAATCTTTTCCGTTGAACAGCTCCCGCGTTTGGGTGACGGGCGTCGGAGCAGGTTCCGCAGCAAACAGCGACGACATCCCAACGATCAGGCAGCAAAAAAAACCTATCCGTTTCATCTTTAGCTCCTTAAAACGTTTTCCTTTTTCCTCAAACATCGTTCATTATAAAAAACCGAACGTCCGTTGTCAAGGTTCGCTGCAAATTTAGTGGGTACGGTGGGTGCGATCAAACTTTCTGCATGCCGTACGAATTCCCCTTCTTTGAAGGGGTACGCCCGTCAGGGCGGGGGGTAGTTCCGAAGTGGTGAACGCTTCCATGGTGCTAAAACACCCCGTCAGCCTACGGCTGCCACCCCTCTGAAAAGAGGGGAATTATCCATCTTGCCCAAATTCGCAAGGAAGTTTGATCGCACCCGACCGATTGACGTTTCCTCCGTTTCGGATTACAATATATATTCACCCTGACGTAAAAAACCAATGGTGAAAGAACGAATGTTTTCGTGGAAAGGAAGATCGTATGCGTAAATCCAAAAAGCGATCGACGCCTGCACGGATAATTGATAATTAATGGTTAATGGTTAAAAGAAAGTTGGGTGGAGTTGATATGAAACGACGTCATTTTCTCACGTTGGCCGGAAGTTCGGCGGTCTTGGGAGTTGGAAGTCCGAATTTCGCGGAATCTTCCGAATCAGGAATACGGGAACCAGAACGGGTCCTGCCCATTGCTCACGATGCGGACGTGGTAGTCTGCGGCGGTGGCCCTGCGGGAGTTGCAGCGGCACTGGCAGCGGCACGGAAAGGGGTAAAAACGGTGCTTCTGGAATCCGGTTCCTGCCTGGGCGGAATTTGGACTGCGGGGGCACTTTGCCTGCTTTTAGACCACGCGAATAAGCCGGGTATCATGGCCGAAATTCTCGAACGACTTCAAAAACAAAACGGTTTGCCCGACTCCCGAAAAAACTCCGGCACATGCTACGAAGTGGAGGCGATGAAATTCCTGCTGGAACAGATGTGCATCGAGGCGGGGGTGACGGTGCAGCTTTTCACGCAGGTGGCCGATGCGGTGACATGCAACGGTCGGATGCGTGCGGTGATTACGGAATCCAAATCGGGGCGGGAAGCGGTCACAGGACGCATTTTCATCGACTGCACCGGGGATGGCGACGTGGCGGCCCGCGCGGGGTGCGGGTTTGACTTTGGACGCCCCGACGACGGTTCGTTCATGCCGATGAGCCTGATGGCCCTGCTGACCGGATTGGACGCGGAGGAGATGAAACCGTTCATCCACAAACCCCAGGCGTTGCTTGCGGAAATGCGGCGGTGCGGGGTGGAGCCGTCGTATCGTCGCCCGTCGCTATGGTATCTCAACGACCACCTGTTCGGATGGATGACCACGCACGCGCATGGATTACGCGGGTACGACGTCCGAGAACTGACCCGCGCCCAGATGACGACCCGTGCCGAGCTGAATGCGATCGTTTCCCAATTGCGTGCCTCAGGGGGCGTCTGGAAAAATCTCTGCCTGGCAGCCACGGCGGAGAAAATCGGCGTCCGGGAAGGGCGGCGGATTCATGGACAGTACACCGTAACCGAGCAGGACTTGCGGGAAGGTCGAAAACATGACGACGCGGTATGCCGGGTGACGTACTGCGTCGATGTTCACGCCCCCAAACCGCTGGATCCGGGACAATCGTCGATCGCCGAATCGTGGCGGGTCAAGCCCTACGACATTCCGCTGCGTGCCCTGATTGCGAAGGATGTGGAAGGGTTGCTGTTGGCCGGACGCTGTATCAGCGGTGATTTTCTCGCACATTCCAGCTACCGAGTCACCGGAAACGCCGTCCCCATGGGGGAAGCCGCCGGGAACTACGCCGCGAACAGGATTCGTCCGGCAGCATCCACCGGGGTTACCGCTTCCGATAAAAAATAAGCCGAAACGCCCGTGGCGGCAGGGCGACGTTCCACGCTTGCAGTGCGGAGCCTTTCACGACTGATTTCTCCCCGCCGTACTCCTCCACATCGTAGTCGGCGGCAGGGTCGATGTTGCCGAGCTGGAACACGCGTGCCTCCTCGTTGTTTTCGCCGCGTCGGAAAGCAATGGCAAATCCGGCCTGCTGGTCGGGGCGGTCGGCCTGCCACGCACACCAGAGATCGTCGTCGGCAGAACAGGGTTCCACCAGCGGGTAGAAATCGCCCATGTAAAACGGTTTCATGCGGGCGGCCGTGGTGAATATCTTCTGGAACCACGCGGTTTCGTCGGCAGTGAAGGCGCGGCGGATGATCCCCCCGTCAAAATCGGACGGCGTAAAGACCGTTCCGGAGGAAATCACGCTGAACGCCGCGTAATCGTCGCCGACAGGAACACCGTTGGATTCGCCCCCCTGAAACGGCAGGAACGGGAGGGTGTTGAGCGTCGCGTTTTGTCCGAGGAGGAACGCCGTGTCCTTCGGTTTCCGACCGATGTAATAATCGCTGCGGCAGTACGTGTGGGCGCGTGAGATCATTTCCATGTCGATGCGCCGCCCCCCCGACGCGCAATTCTCCAACAGGATATTGGGGAACCTTGCCCGCATTTCGTCGAGAAAACGGTACAGTCCGGTGATATGCCGGGCTTGCGCCAGCCCCACGACGTCGGCTTCCTGATCCATGGCATCCCAAACAGGACGCGGATCCATGTTAAAATCCTGGCGATACACGTCGATCCTGTGCTTTTCAATCATGCCGTACACGGTATTCTGAATCCACCCCAAGGCTTCGGGGTTGCCAAAATCGACAAGATTCCCATGCCGAAATTCCGGGTGCGTTTCCAGAATGGGGGCACCGTCCATCATCCGTTCCGGCTCGAACCAGAGCAGGAATTTCATCCCGGCGGCATGTACCGCGTCGGCAATCGGCAGCAGGTCGCCGGTGGGGTGGGTGGTCGTGTTGACACGCCAGTCGCCGACGTATTTCCACCAATGGGGGCCGCAGTTGGAATTCAGTTCATCCTCGTGCGGTGCCCCGTACCAGCCCGCATCCACCCAGTAGGTGTCGAACGGTAGGCGGTTCTCGCGGACGTATTCCAGAATGTCACGCATCTTTTGAGGGGGTTTGTTCCCGCCTCCCGCCGTTACGGCCAGGATGGGGGGAAGGAGATTTCCCCGTGCATCCCGTGGCACCTTGTGTTCCCGCATAAAACGATGAACGACTGTCTGAAACGCACGTCGGCTCATCCCCTGACGGGTGAAAATCGTCATGGAGGGTTGGCGAAGCGACTCTCCCGGCGCCAGTCGAAAACGGGAATCGCCCATACGCACCACGACCCGCATCGGATCGTCGGGGGAAGACGGGTGGGTAAAATGAGCTTCCCAGGAACCGGTCCAGCCGATGGCAAACAGCATGCCGGACGTTTCGCTCAGGCTCAAATCGAGAAAGGGAATCCAATCGTTCGACGAACGCCCATGGCTTTGGGTCAGGCTTTCAGTCGTGCCTGGGGGGATCGAAAACATCTGCGGAATGAAATCGTCGGGACGACTTTGGGAACCGCGAATCGTGTAGAGCGTCGGCGTCTGGGGCGTTTGCGAAAGCGGCACCGGCAGGCGGCAGGCCTGAATGTCGCGGACGACACCGGTCGGAGCCTCCTGCGAGAGGTTGGTCAGCCACAGGGTATACTCCCAAACCGGAAATTTTCGGTAGGTACGCACGTCGAGCCGGACTTGAAGTTTCCCATCCCAGGCGGTGTAGGTGACACGCTGCTCGACCAGGGCGTCGGTCTGGGCCGTCACGGTCTTTTCCATCCGAAACGTGGTCGCGTTCAGCGGTCGCCCGTCGTACTCCAAAAAAATCGGAGGATTTTCCGGCGTAAACCCCTCGCCCAGCGTCGGGATTCCCCCCATCAGCCACAACCCCAACAGGAGTTTCCCAAACAGCGTTTTCATAAAAAATCCTTTCGCTTGAAATGCTCACAAAATCCAGCCGTCACGGTACTCCCGTTCCAAATACGCGTTGGCTTCGGGGGCGTTGGTGATTTTCATGTTTTCGGCGTCCCATTCCAGTTTCTTTCCCGAACGAAACGCGACGTTCCCCAGCAACACCGTTTCGGAAAGACGTCCGGAATAACCGAACCGGCAGGTCGTCGCGGCGGGGTTGTTTTCCTTGCACGCCTGAATCCACTCGGCATGATGGCCCACGGAGGAGGGAATCGTTTGCTCAGGACGTGGATAATCGGCAAAATCGGCTTCGGGGAGCAGCCGGTGCATTTCGTAATTGGCCAGAATCATCCCCTTTTCGCCGATAAACAGGTTCCCGGCTCCGGGGGGATTGGGGATCTTCTTTTCCGCTAAAATCGGGGGCATTTGGCCGTTGTACCACGTAAGCGTCACCGGCGGCAGGTCGCCGCGAGCGGGGAACGTGTACTTCACGGTAATCTGACCGGGACAACCGATAGGGTTCGGTTTCGGCCCATTCGCTTCGACCGTCAGGCAGTCCTGAAGCCCCAATGCCCAAAACGGTAAATCCATGTAATGGCAGCCAAAATCGCCGAACGTGCCGTTGCCAAAGTCCCAGAACCGCCGCCAGCCGCCGGGGTGATAACAGGAACTATATTCACATTCCGGCACCGGGCCAAGCCACAAATCCCAATTCAGGTACTCCGGCACCGGCTCGGCGGCAGGACGCTCGGTGTAGGAAAACCTCCCCCCGGACAGCCACGAATAAACCTCCCGGATTTTACCAATCGCCCCGGACTGCACCCATTCCACGACACGACGGTAATTCTCGCCGGCATGAATCTGCGTCCCCATCTGCGTGACAAGTTTCTTTTCCGCCGCAATCTGCTGCATGACGCGGCACTCCCGCACGTCGTGAGCCAACGGCTTTTCACAATAACAATGCTTCCCCATCCGCATGGCCATCACCGCGCAAACCGCATGCGTATGGTCCGGGGTGGAAACGACCACGGCGTCGAGGTCCTTTTCCAGCTTTTCCAGCATGATACGAAAATCCTCAAAGCGTGCGGCTTTCGGAACCCGTTTGCCCGCCTGCTCCAGATAACGCGAATCCACGTCGCAAATGCCGAGGATATTCTCCTGGAGGACGCCGCTCAGGTTGGCTCCGCCTCGGTTGCATGGGCCAATCACGGCAATATTCAGCTTGCTGGACGACGCAGCGTCCGCACAAAACGCAGGTACCGAAACATTCACGGCGGCCAGACCCGATAAAATGGCTGACTTTTTCAAAAACGAACGGCGAGAGAAAGTGTGCATGGAAAACTCCTTGGGGGGAAAATCCTTGAAAAATACGCCGGTATCCTCCCGACGTCCTCTCCCATTGTAATCTTCGCCCCGCCGATTGTCAAGCCATGAAAGAATTGAATTATAACATGGATACAACACCAGACAGAACCACCTGCTCCAAAGCGTACTGCCACTCCGTCCAGGCACGGCAGACCTCGTTGACCAGCGGGCCAATTTCTCCCCACTGCTCCTCCGAAACCCGCTCCCGAACCAACCGTTGGAGACGCATTCCAGACAAACTCGGAACCCCCCGGTCGTCGCGAGGAGATTTCAGAAAAAGCGCGAAAAAATCTTGCGATTTCCCCGGCTCATGATTCCAATCACAGAAATTCCGATAGATTTTACAACGATTCGCCAGCCGGTCGGCCGTCTCCTCCTCCGTCAGCCGCCGCACTACACGCGATACCGTATGAAGACGCAACGGCTCCGGTCGGGAAACCGCCACCGGCTCCGCCGCAGGTTCGGGCAGGTTCGCGTCCTCCGTCAAAAGATGGAACTGAACTCGAAACAACTTTCCCGAAAGCGGCGTGCCATAAATCGATTCCAGCTCGGCCCGCAACGACGCCACGTCCGAAAAACCGTCCGGCACCGCGTCCGCATCGGTTAAATCGTCCAGAAAAACCTCATCCACCGCATCGATCCCAATCGGGCCAATGCCAGGAATCAGGCTCTTCTGCCCCGGTTTGAACCGACGAAATTTCCAAAGACGTATCGTCTGCGTCTTTTGTCCGGAGCGAATGGCGTCGTAAAATTTCTTCTTAAACCGCAACATGGCCCAAGCCGTTACTCCTCCTCGTCGTCGTCAACTTCCTCCCAATCCTCCTCATCATCTTCTTCCCATTCTTCTTCGTCCTCGTCGTCCCACTCGTCGTCCTCGTCGTCCCATTCCTCCTCGTCCTCGTCCTCCCATTCTTCGTCCTCATCTTCGTCGTCATCGTCCCAGTTGTCGTCCTCATCGTCGTCGTATTTTCCCAAAACGCAGGGAGGAAGCCGGAACGATTCTCCCAAGTTGGAGACGCTGCCAAACCCATTAAAATCAAATTCCATATTCTTACGCATTGTTGAACTCCTCCAGCTTGCGGATTCAAAATTGAATGTCACGACCGGGAACCTTTCCGCAGTCCGTGCGAAATGACTAAACCGATTTTCGGCGTTCAGGCAAAAAATCTTGTGCCTTTAACGGAACATTTTACCTTTTTTCCAAAAATTATACAACGGTCTCCACCGCTTTTCAGAAAAAAATCAGAAAAAAAAGAGAAAACTTATTCGTCCTCGTCCAATTTGGGGAGCTGCGAGAGACTTTTCAGGCCGAAAACCTCCAAAAATTTCCGGGTCGTTTTGTAGAGGCGAGGGCGTCCCAATTCGTTGCTTCGCCCTGCGATACGGATCAGGTCTTTCCCCAAAAGCAGACGCAGGATTTCCCCGCAATGCTGAACCCCGCGGATCGACTCGATTTCCGCTCGAATAATCGGCTGACGGTATGCGATGATCGAAAGCGTTTCCATGGCGGGCTGCGAGAGCTGGATTTCGGGCGATTCCTGATTCTCCAATCCCCCGCGACGCAAAAGCTGCCGCAGCCACGGTGCAAACTGGGGACGTGTCCGAAGCTCGTATCCGCCCGCAAATTCCAAAATCCGAAACGCGTAGCGATTCTGGTCGTAAAGCTGGTTCAACTTCCGAATGACCGCCAGCGCCGCCTGGGTATTTTCCAATTGTGCAAACTGCGCCAGCTTCCGAATCCCCAACGGTTCCTGGGCCAGAAACAGCACCGTCTCCAACCGCACCATTTCGGCCGTACGCGTTTGGGGTTCCGGCTCGTCGGCAAGCGGAATTTCAACAGCCCCCCCACGCCGGGCCGCCCGCGTCTTTCGGAGCCGCAAAAAACAGCGAAACGACGCGGAAATTTCCGGTTTTTTCTTCAGCCGATCTCCCCAACCGGCTCGAACAGGCATTCTTAATCGCATCATGGACGGAAAACCTCCCCGCGATACGATTGAAAAATAACGCTCTGGGAATCCTTGTCAAAGTCGGAGTGCGACGCGATGATGACTGCAAGGGCACAGGCGACGACCACCAGGCTGAGCGTGGCAAGCCAGACGCGAAACCCCGTTGGAATCCGCAACATCCACATCATCACCACGAGAAAAACGAGGCTCCACGCAATGCACAGAATAATGCACACAAGCCCCCCCAATCCGTAGCGAACCCGGTCGCGGTAGTTGGCCAGTTCGCGGTGGTATTCTTTCTCCAGCGACTGCAAACCGTCGTAAACCACCGGGATGTTACGCCGCGCTAAATTTTTCAGCTGCCGTGCGTCGTTTTCGGGGGAATTCCAGCAGGTGGACTGAATGGCCAGCACCTTTTCCATCAGCGTCTTGCGGGCCGGTGCGTCGGCCTCCTCCCCGCACGCGGCGGCGTAAAGCACCGTTTCCAACGGGTCGAGTTCCCGCGAAGGAATGGCAGCGTATTGCTCCTGAGACGACCGAATCGTGTTGGCCGCCAGAAGCTGGAGGGTTCGCAACGAAGCGGATTCCTCCACCGTTTCGTCGGGGGATTCAGAGGGTTCGGGCGATTCAGGCACTTCGGGCGTTTCGGGCGTCTGTTCCGCAGGTTCCGGGAGGGGAGCGGGCGGAAAAAAGGTCGCCGTAACCGCAGCCAACGCCGGGAGCAACGTTTCCCCACGCGCCGCGATCTCCTCCGACGTGTAACGGAAAATCAGCTCCCGCTGGAGCAGTTCCGGAGGCGAAACGCCGTAGTCCAAAAGCCCGATCTCCAAGATTCCCGTGCAGTTTTCGGGGATACGAATCGGGATGTTACGCACCGATTTTCCGGTAATGGCAGGACGGCAGGCGACAAGAACGTCGTTTTTCCAGACCGCCAGCAGAACCGGCTTGCGGGGCGTTCGGGAGTAGAGACGCACCGAGGCGGGCGTCCCCGCGACGGCAGCCCGTTCCAAAAGATAAATCGACGCTTTGTCCAAGGCACGAACCGGCACCGGAAGCGATTGTTCGTCGGGCAACGGACGTACTTCCACCGGAATCGCGTCGAGAGAAACGGGCGGCGGGGCAGGTTTCCACGATTGCGCACGCAGGTACGCCGTCCACGTGTCGGTATTTTTCCCCCGCTCGGCATCGATTTCCAACTTCAATCGTTCCGGCAGATTGGGGATGGGGGGAATGTCCACCTCCAGGGAGCCGTTGGCGTCGGTTTTTTCGCGGTGCCGCCAAATCGGAACGTCGTTCTTGTCCCGCAGCGAAAGCTCCAACTGACACGACGGAATCGCAGTTCCATAGGGGGAACGGGTTTCAATATGGAAAAAACAGGGGAATGGATTCTGCCGCGTATCGTGCGGGTCGCAGGAAAACAGGCATTGCGGCCCAAACGCCTGGAGCCGCAGGAACTGGTTCGACAGCTTGGAGAGCTGCCGTTGGTAAAAGACCGACCCTCCCAGCGAAATGCCCAGCAAAATCAGCGCGGTTACGACAATCAGCAGATGCGTTTTAACACTCCACGCATGTTCCGCCCACCACTGGACACTCCGAAAGCTGGGTAGCATTCGGAACCAGAGATGTTCCATTCGTTCTAAAAATCGTCGCACGTGTCGCCGCATGGAATTTCCGCCATTTTGCCTGTAAACTTTCGTTTATTATACCCAAAGTCCGAAAGGATGCAAGTGCAAAATTTTTGCCCACCCGTCAAAATCTCCGTCAAAATCCCTGGCGGGATCCCCATCGGGAGTGGCGAATCACTGCCGGAACCGTTCGGGAACCTCCTTTTGGATCGCTTCCTCCCAGGTCGCCTGGACGCGGAAGTTTTTCTGCTGTTGAAAACGGAGATGCTTTGCTCCCCAGTACGTCCCGTAAAACTGGCCGTTGGAATCGATCCACGTGACCAGGGCAAGCCACTCCTTTGGCGTAAGGGAGACTTCGTAATGCCCGTTTCGCAGCAGGTGAACAAGCGGGGCGGTCGTGGAACCGAGCGTTTGGGCCGGAAGGTATTCCGCATTCCCCACTTTCGGATGGATTTCGCGAATCACTTTCCCTACCAGGCTTTTTTCCGCAGGCCGCTCCACAACGTGGTAGGAGGTATCTTTGGAAGCACGAAAACCGAGCAGATTCTCATAAGCGACGTTGAAAAAGGGGGTCGGCGTGCCGCGTAAATCAAGGGCCGACAGCTCTTTTTCAGGATTTTCCACCCCCTGATGGCATTTTACGCAGTGCCTGTCCAGAATCGGCTGGACATCCTGCACAAAATCGAGCGTTTTCGGCCCCACCGGCATGGACGGAGCACGTTCCAACGCCCTGGGGGGTCGGGAAATGGCGGCGTAGGGCGTATTTTCCGGCGTTTCGTGGCAGCCAATGCAGGCACGCGTTTCCCCCGGTCGATAATTGACGTACGTTCGCTCCCGCTGGAGTTCCTGAAAATCTTTGTCCAGCACCTGGAAAAAAATATTTCGGTCGGCAGGAACATAAAAACAGGCCGAACCGTCCTCCTCCACCGGAACGATCCCCCACTGGAGCTTCAGCCCCAAATGCGTCGCTCCGATGGGGGCATGCTGCTGGTCGTAACTTTCCAGACCGGGATGGTTGTGGTAATCTTCCCCCCACGTTCGGCGGGCCGCCCAGGGACGCGGAACCTGTTCGTTGATTCGCAGGTACTTCACCTCCCCGCGAGCCACCCCTTCCAGCCCGACGTAAACATCCGTCACAACGCATTTCGCCCACTTCAACCCCCAGTCGTTTTTCTCCGCCAGCTCCTCGTCCAGAACCGAGACGTTTCGCGGCGGAACGGGGCGGGGTCGCAGCGGCATGGGCTGCCAGCAACTCGTTCCGGCGGCACGATACAGCAACGCGTACTTTCCCGGCCCGTCGCAAAAATAAATCCCGTAGCCATCGGGACGGCAGAAAAACGCCTTCGCATCCACCATCGCCGAGAGGAGTAATTGTTGCTCATCCAGCGGATACGGATCGAGAAAACAAGGCCCCAGCAAACGCGAGATGGGGTCATTCGCCGTGGAAAGCGGATGCCGGAAGAATCCCTGCTCCAGGATTTCCGTTTCCGGCGTTAAATTTTCCATCGCTTCGGGAGAACGGATATTTTTCGTCGTGTCGATCCGGAGAATCCCCCCCACCCCGGTCTGCGGGTAATGCGGTGCGGCGGTCGCCACGAAAAGGTGCGGATTTCCCGGCACCTGCCTGCCGTGGGTCAACGTCGGCGGCATGGCGATGTCGTTTCCATAAACCTCTGCCGAACCGGTTCCGTCCTGCTTCACCGACCAGAGGCATTTCACGCAGGATGCCCCCTTGTCGATGTATTCCCAACGCGTGTAGAGAATCCGACCATCCTCCATCAACGTGGGCGATGCTTCGGAAACGGAGGAGTTCGTCAGTTTTTCCATCGTTTTTCGGTCAGGCGAAAGGCGGTAGAGAACGGTGGTAACCAGGGTGTCGTCGCCGTCGCACAAAATCCCATGCTGGCACCGGCTTGAGATGAACACGATCCCACCGTCCGGGAGGTAGCAGGGATGGAGATCGTCCGTCCAATGACCGTAAACGCCCGGCGTAATCAGATAACCTTTCGGCGTGCGTCCCCAGCCTGCCGGATTCTCCTTCCGATGACGATACCGTTCGACCAGCTCCTTTTCGTTGGCAGGAGGAAAGGTCAACTGCGTCAGACCCGTTCCGTCGATATTGATTTCCCAGAGGTGAAACCCGCTTTGATGGTCCGCCTTCCAGTCAAAAACGACTTTCCGGGCGTCGAAAGACAACTCCATCCGGTTGACAATCCCCCGCCGCATTTTTTCCGGCAGAATCGAGCGGACGGCCCCCGTACGGAGGTTCAAAACCGCAATGTCCGTCCCGAAAAAACGGCAGCCGTCGATAAAATCGGTGTAATAATGCGACGACTGGAACGTGGCCCGCTGGATAAAGAGGATTTCCTCGACCCCTTGCCGGATCAGTTTTTGAGCCGTTTCGCTCTGAAACCTTTCCGGTGCGGGGAATGGCAACGTCCCCTCCGTCAGAAAAGGCTGATTCCCCACCAGCGTCTGGAAGGGAACGGTCGGTTCCAGCCCCTCTCCCCAAAGGTTCACCCCCCAGAGAAAAGCAACCATCAAACACCCCCACCCTTCCCCAATACACCCATGCAATCGTTTCATTCGCAGCCCCCTGAAAAAAAAGAAAAATACTTCAAAAACTATTGTAGCATTTTTTTCTGTTTTTCTGCAAGGGATACCTTTGCAAAAAACAAGAAAATCCCTAAACTTCCAGGAAATTCCCCCCTCCTCTTTGCTTGACAACACGAATGGGTTCGGTTACAATCAATTTTTCGTGATGGGGCCTTTGTGGGAGAGGTTTTTTAGAAGGCGACATAAAAATCAGGGGAGTTTCGGTTGCGCGTTGATAAAGACTATTCGGATATTGCCGTTTTGGAAACCCAATACACCTCCCTCCTTTTGGGGAATTGGCTTGTTGGAAGTCGTGCTTATGGACTCGATCTGCCGGAGAGCGATTCGGATTATCGTGGCATTTTCGTGTTGCCGTCGGAGCTTTATCTGCGCAAGTCCCCACCTTTAGAACAGGTGGCGGAGGAGAAAAACAATCGGACCTGGTACGCCTTGCGGCGTTTCTGCGAGTTGGCGTCGTCGTCCAACCCGAATTTTATCGAGATGCTGTTTATGCCCGACGATTGCGTGGTTCATGCGGTGCCGTTGTTGTCGCGACTTCTGAAGGTGCGGGACAAATTCGTTTCTCGCATGGCGTACACCCACCATGTGAATTATGCTCTTGCTCAGCGAAAACGGGCACGCGGAAAAAATAAGTGGGTGAATAACCCGCAAACGTCCGAACCACCGGAAAAAGAGCATTTCTGCTGGTTTTTCCCTCGCGAAACGTCGGACGACATGCCCTATCGACCTCGACCTTTGGCGGAGTGTGACGTCGCACTCGATTTTTGTCGCTGCGCAAGTCTGGAGCGAACGACCAATCTTTACCGCCTGTATCGCTACGACACGCTGACGGGTGGGATTTTTCAGGATGGAGAAATCGTTTGCTCCTCTATCCCTGTCGACGACGAGAACGCGCGGTGCGTGGGACTTTTGCTGTTTCAACAGGTCGCGTACGAAAAAGCCCGTGCCGACCACAAACATTATTGGGAGTGGCGGCGAAATCGCAATGAAGCCCGATGGCTTTCCCAGGAACGAGGCGAGCGGGACTACGATGCGAAAAATATGATGCACGTTTTGCGTCTTTTGCTCTCGGCGGAGAATATTCTGACGGTGGGGCGTCCTTTGATCCGTTTTTCGGGGGAAAAACAGGCGTTTTTGATGGATGTCCGAGCCGGGAAATTTTCCTGGGACGAATTGAACGAAATCATGGACGCGAAGTTGGAATCCCTCCGATCTCTTTGCGAACGAAGCGATTTGCCGGAGTACCCCGACGAAAACGCAGTGGACGAAACGGTCTTGTGGATCACTCGAGAATGGGAGCGAGAAAATGTCTGAACTGGAATTTTGGCTACCGAAAATCAACGCGTCTCTCGACACGCTTGAAAAAGAGCTTGGGATTCGCCTGCTCCACGTGTGCGAATCAGGCTCCAGAGCGTGGGGCTTTCCTTCGGCGGATAGTGATTTTGACGTACGATTTCTCTACGCTCAGCCGCTGGCGGGGTACCTTCGTTTGGGGCGGCTGAAAGACACGCGAGAATGGTTCGACGCCAACGGAATGCTCGATTTCTCCGGCTGGGACGTGAAAAAGGCTTTGGAACTCTTCATGGCGTGCAATTTGAGCTTGAACGAGCACTTGCGCTCCCCCCTGGTTTATCGCGAACAGCCGTCGTTTTCCGAGGCGCTGAGGGCGTTGATCCCCGATTATTTTCAACCGGTGAAGGGTATGTTTCACTATTTTTCTTCGGCACAACACAACGAGGAGTTGCTCAAAGATTTTCCATCGATTAAAATCAAAAAATTATTCTATATTCTGCGTCCTCTCTCGGCATGTGAATGGATTTGGGAAAATGGCACCATGCCGCCGACGGAGTTTCTGTCGCATTGGAACGCCTCATCGTTTTCTTCTGGGGTCAAAGAGATGATTGGCTCCTTGATTGAGTCCAAAAAGACGACGAACGAACGAAATCCCGTGGCCATTCCAGAGGCGGTATGTCGAGAGGTTCGGGAAATGTTTCACCTGATGGAGGAGCGAACGACCACTGCGGCACAGCGATTCGGAAAGCGAAAAACACCGGGGGCCGAGCCGTTGGAGGCGTTGTTTCAACATTTGGTCACTGGGTTCACGTTTCCCGAACGGGACATTTGCGGAAATTCAAATGAGAACGAGTATAGTGGATACTCTTTTTGATGCTACGTAAATGAAAACGATTCAAACCAATACATCCGCCATGTTGGAATTGTACCTATACTACGGCATGAAAACGGTTGGAAAGCTGTTTTTATCGACTGGAATCGTATTTCTTTTGGCTTTATGGATAGTTCTGTCGGAGACAGCGGCTTCTGAGGAACGTTCTTTCCTTATGCTTTTCGTTGCGGTTTCCGCCATGTTTGCTTGCGGCGGAGGCTTGATGCTTATCGTGTCCCGGTTTATGCAAAAGCCAGAAGTTTCCGAAAACGCTCCCGCGATTCATGTAGCAGCACGGACGGTACGGTGGTTTTTGGGCGTGGCACTGTTCATGATCGTATCATCCATCATCCCACTCACGGCACTATTTTTCTTTTTGGTGGATACACGGGATTGGCTTCCGTGGCAGGATGTACCGGAAACCGGAACTTTGCAAGCCTGTGAAGAAACGAATATACAAAGCAGAGAGCTTTCCTGGTGCCGATGTCGCTTTGTCGCGAAAACGCCGGAAGGAAAAGAGATTTCGTGGGAATCTTATTCTCCCAAAACCTTTGACGAAACTACCGGGATTCCCCTCCAGCGTTACGGTTCTCTCTACCAAGCCAAAGGCTGCCAGTTCGGCATTTTAGATTTTACTTCGGGGTTTCTCCTCGTATGTATGTTATTATCGTACTTGATTTTTTTAATCTTTTGTATCCATGGATTTTGGAAACTGCGCCGATTTTGAATGGGGATGGATGATTGTTGGTTAGTCCTAAATTTGGGCAAAATGCGGCAAATCGACGCACTTAAGGAAACGCGCAAGGTTAGCGTCGGCCTTTAGGCCGTTCTCGTTGCACAGTAACTGAGAGGACGTGCAATATGGCATCATGGCGGAGCTTGTTTATGAAACGTTTCGCCAGAATCCCGACTTATGTGTGAAGCATCACTACGGCGACGAATTTGGGGCACCGTCGATGGCGTGGGGGTATTTTCTTCAAGTGGAGGGGATGGAGTTCTTTCAAATTCATTGAAAAAGCCATCGTCCCCCCCTTGAGTTTTTTTATGGGAAAGTTATAATGTGCTTTATCTTTGGGGGACAATCATGCAGGTTGTATCCCTGAAATTGCACTCTTAGCTCAATTGGATAGAGCATCGGTCTACGGAACCGAAGGTTGAGGGTTCGAGCCCCCCAGGGTGTATCGGGGCGGTGGAATTGGATTCTGCTGCCCTTTTTTCTATTCCTCTATTTGCGTCTAAAATGCCGGTATTTACGGGACTTATGAAATTCCGTTGCGCTTCGTTGCTTCTCTTTGATTTTTCTTGCGTCACTGTAAACTGCCCCGTATTGTGCCCCGTATGGGTGTTCCCCTCCAATGCCCTGTTTTCTGGATCGATTTCATAAAACACCTGAAGACCAGAAAGGATCGCGTTTGCCACACGGGATTATTGTAGTCGGGGGTGTTGTTAGCGTCGGCCTTTAGGCCGCTTGCGCCGTCCGAAGCGATGGATTTTCACTGCCATGCACTACGAGAATCGACACGAACGGCCTAAAGGCCGACGCTAACACCCTCCACTAAATTTGCAGGCGCCCGCCCACATCCGGGCCACGACGGGGATATCGGACACGCATTCCATGATAATCGTAGTGTTTCGTCACGAAAATAAACCCTTGTAGCCATAGTGTTCCATCCATGTTATAAACAGGATAAAAAGAAAATAAACACTAATAACATAGCGAACGCAGTGAGCGCACTAAAAGTTTTTTGAAGGAGAGTTTGAGAGGACCCGGTACGACCGGGAGCGACTACGGCTTTTCGCCGGTTGCTACATCCCCGGGAGGCAGGCGCTTACGCTTCTGGCCTCCCTTATTCTATCGCGTTTCCTCTCAAGAGTCTGGAAGCGCGGTAGTTCTAACTATTGCGATTCCAACCTCTGGGGAGGAACCCTTTTGAAAAAGCGGTTCCTCCCCAGACCCCAC